>CANOBV010000001.1 GCA_947564255.1 uncultured bacterium
TGAAGGTGAAGCGCCGCCGCCAGGCCGCCCAGATCAGCGAGACCGCCCTGCGCACCACCGCCCTGCTGGCCATCCCGGCGGGGGTGGGCCTGTTCGTGCTGGGGGAGCCCATCATGCGCCTGCTCTACGCCACCACCGATGTGGAGCTGGGCGGGTGGATGCTGTCTGTGCTGGGCATCGCCTCCATCGCGGTGTGCTTTATGCTGGTGAGCAACTCCATCCTCCAGGCCCACCGGATGGTGGCCCTGCCCATGGCCACCACCGTTATCGGCTGCGCTTTGAAGCTGGCGGTGGGCTACGTGCTCATCGGCAATCCGGATATCAGCATACGGGGCGGCCCTATCAGCACCGTGGTGTGCTTCTGGCTCATCGCCCTGCTGGACCTGCTCATCATCAAGCGCACCCTGCCCCGGTCCTTGAGCCTGGCCCGGGTGTTCGTCAAGCCCGTGGGGGCCGCCGCCGCCATGGGGCTGTCCGCCTGGGCTGTCAATGGGCTGGCCTATAAAGCGCTGGTGGGGCTCAAGCTCTTTCTGGCGGTGGATGAGGACGGGAAGCAGATGTTCACCGAGAGCGGCGCGGCCATACTCAGCCGCACAGGAGTCACGCTGTCGGTGTTCGCCGCCATCGGCGTGGCGGTGGTCGTCTACTTCGCGCTCGTCCTGGTTACCCGCGCCATCTCCAAAGAGGACCTCGCATTGATTCCCAAAGGGGACAAACTGGCCCGAATTTTGCGGGTTGAGTGAACTTAAATGGAAAAAATATTTGTTAAAACCTGTATGAACAGGAAAAAACCCTTGCAATTCAGGTGATACTATGGTAAATTGGTCCATGAAAAAAAACTATAACTGCCAGGACCTGATGGAGCTGGTGCGGATTCTGCGCCATCCGGGGGGCTGTCCCTGGGACCAGGAGCAGACCCACCGGTCCATCCGCCGCAACTTTCTTGAGGAAGCCTATGAGGCGGCGGAGGCCATCGATAACGGCGATGTGGACGGTTTGAAGGAGGAGCTGGGGGACGTGCTTCTCCAGGTGTTCTTCCACACCTCCATTGAGGAGGACGCGGGGCGTTTTACGCTGGATGACGTGGCGGACGGGGTGTGCAAAAAGCTCGTCTACCGGCACCCCCACGTGTTTGGGGAAGTGAACGTTCGCTCAACGGATGAGGTCCTCTCCAATTGGGAGGAGCTCAAGAAAAAGGAGAAGCACCAGGACACCCAGGCCGACGCGGTGGACGCCGTGGCCCGCACTCTGCCCGCCCTGTGGCGGGCGGAGAAGATGAAAAAGAAGGCGGCGAAGGCCGGCTTCGACTGGCGGGACGTGTCCGGCGCGCTGGACAAGCTCTCAGAGGAGCTGGACGAGCTGAGGGCGGCCGCCTTAAACGGGGAAGGGGACCCGGTGGAGGAGCTGGGCGACGTACTGTTTGCCGCCGTCTGCGTGGGCCGGTTTTTGGACGCCGACCCGGAGGAGGCGCTCCACGCCGCCTGCGAGAAGTTTTCCGCCCGGTTCCGCAGGACGGAGGAGCTGGCGGGCCAGCGGGGCCTCAAGCTGGAGGGGCTGTCTGAAGAGAAGCTGACAGACCTCTGGAGCGAGGCGAAGGAACAGTTGAAATGACACTTACAGCGCCACGCCGCGCTTTAAGTATATACGCGGCGATGCCGCAGATACCGGGGCATGAGTTTTGGCCCTTATCACACAAACTTTAGGAGGAAGAGAAATAATGAACAAAACCGAACTGATCGCCGCGGTGGCGGAAAAAACCGGCCTGTCTAAGAAGGACAGCGACGCCGCTATTGCCGCCGTTGTCGATGCCATCACCGAATCTCTGGTTCAGGGTGAAAAGGTGCAGCTGGTGGGCTTTGGCTCCTTCGAGGTGAAGAACCGCTCCGCCCGTACGGGCCGCAACCCCCACACCAAGGAGCAGATTGAGATTCCCGCGTCCAAGGTGCCTGTGTTCAAGGCGGGCAAGGCTTTGAAGGACACTGTGGCCGGCTGATAAATAATATATTCCCACCCCCTTGGGGTGGGAATATATGTTATGGAGGACGATTATGAGATTGGACAAGTGGCTGAAGGTATCCCGGCTCATCAAACGGCGTACTGTGGCCAACGAGGCGTGTGACGCCGGGCGGGTGGCCGCCAACGGCAGGCCGGTAAAGGCGTCCTATGATGTAAAGACGGGGGATGTGCTGGAGCTGAAATTCGGCGAAAAACTTATCCGGGTGGAGGTGCTGTCCACCGCCGACATTGTGGGTAAGGCGGATGCGGAGGCCATGTACAGGCAGCTGTGAGAGGCGCCGCTGCCCGGACTGAAAACGAGGGAGGTCCCTTGACAGCTTGGCGGGCTTCCGGTATAATGACAATATAAGGTCGGCAGGAAGCCGCCTGCGGTGCGCCGAAGCGCCCCTCCTTGCCCGCATGATTCGCAATTTGACGCGTGTACCATGAAGGTACGCACTTTCTCCAAGAGAAAGCGCGTGCCTTTTTGTGTGTCCGCGGGCAAAAGGACTATTTCAAGGAGGAAATTCCATGACATCTGTAAAAAAGATTACCATCTGCGCCGTCTGTATCGCCCTGTGCGTGGTACTGCCGCCGGCATTTCACATGCTGGCCCTGGGCAGCGTTTTGTCTCCCATGCACATCCCCGTGCTGTTGTGCGGGCTGTTATGCGGCTGGCCCTATGGCTTGTTCTGCGGCTTGGCCGGACCGCTGGCCGCCCATTTGGTCAACGGGGCTCCCGTGGCGGCCAAGCTGGTGTCCATGGTCCCTGAGTTGGTGGTATACGGTCTGGCATGCGGCCTGCTGATGAAGTTTGTCCGTACGGGGAATTTTTATGCCGACATGTACTGTTCCCTGATACCTGCCATGCTGCTGGGCCGGGTGGTGGGCGGCATTGCCCAGGCCCTGTTTCTGATGGGCAGCGGCCAGCCCTACACGCTGGCGATGTGGGCAACGGTCTATCTGGCGCAGGCGGTTCCGGGCATTATCCTCCATCTGGTTCTGGTCCCCGCGCTGGCGGCGGCGCTGACAAAAGCCGGGCTGATTCCGGTGCGGTATGCGCGAAACCGGCAGGAGCAGGAGGCCTCGGCGTGAGCGCTGTTTCCGGGACCGCCGCGGGCGGAAAATCGGTGAACCTGACGCAGGTGATTGAGAAAATTCAATCGCTGAGCGCCGGCGGCAGGCCCGTGCTGGCAGCTGTGGATGGGCGGTGCGCCTCCGGGAAAACCACTTTGGCGGCGGGGCTGGCCCAGGATTACGGCTGGGGTGTCGTCCATGTGGACCACTTTTTTCTGCGGCCGGAACAGCGCACCGCAAAGAGGTATGCCCAACCCGGCGGCAATGTGGACCACGAACGCCTTTTGACGCAGGTGCTCCTTCCCCTGCGGCGCGGTGAGCGGCCGGTGTACCGGCCCTTTGACTGCCGGACGCAGACGCTGCTGCCGCCGATTCCCTTTGAGCCCGCTCCCGTTGTGGTGGTGGAGGGCTCTTACGCGTGCCATCCGGCGCTGTGGGACTGCTATGACCTGCGGGTTTTTCTCACCGTGGACAAAAACCGGCAGATGGAGCGGATTCTCGCCCGGGAGGGGGCGGAACGGGCCCAGGCATTCCGGGAAAAATGGATTCCTTTGGAGGAATTGTATTTTTCCGCCTGTGAAATTGAGTCCCGGTGTGATTGCCGCCTGGAGCTGAGCGAAAAGGATTAGGCGGGCTTCAAGCCGCAGCGGGGCGGGATTTGGCAGGAATAATTGTGTTTATTTTAAGAAATCACAACGAAGTATGGCGGAAAATGACCCGTTAGACGGCGTTTTGGGAGAGGATTAAACAGGCTCGAAAGCAGTCAGAGAGTCTGTATATATGAAAAGCGCCTTTTCTGTAGAAAAAAGACGCTTTTCGTATGCCGGCCGGGTTTCGCGCTCCGGTTTTTTCAGATGCTGCCTGGCCGCGGCGCCAACGGATGGGAGGAGCGCCGCTTTTACTGCTTCCCGCCCTTGAGGGCTTTCATCCGCTTTTCGTGGTTCAAAATCCGCTTGCGCAGGCGGAGATTTTCCGGCGTGACCTCCAGCAGCTCATCGTCCGCCAGGAATTCCAGGCACTGCTCCAGGCTGAGCTGCTTGGGGGGCACCAGCCGCAGGGCCTCGTCGGAGCCGGAGGCCCGCATGTTGGTGAGCTGCTTCTTCTTGCACACGTTGACGGTGATGTCCTCCATCTTGGGGCATACGCCGACGACCATGCCCTCGTAGACGGGCACCCCCGCGCCGATGAACAGGGCCCCCCGCTCCTGGGCGGCGAACAGGCCGTAGGTCACCGAATCGCCCTGCTCGTGGGCCACCAGGGAGCCGGTGTTCCGGCGCTGGATGTCCCCCTTGAAGGGGGCGTACTTCTCAAAGACGGAGGCCATAATGCCCTCGCCCTTGGTGTCGGTCAAAAACTCGTTGCGGTAGCCGAACAGGCCCCGGGACGGCACCAGGAACTCCAGCTTGGTGCGGCTGCCGATGGGGTCCATGGACAGAAACTCGCCCTTCCGGGCCCCCAGCTTCTCCATGACTGCCCCCACGCAGTCGGCGGGCACGTCGATGACCACCCGCTCAATGGGCTCGCACTTTTTGCCCTCCACCTCCTGGTAGACCACCCGGGGGGGCGACACCTGGAACTCGTACCCCTCCCGGCGCATGGTCTCGATGAGGATGGACAGGGACATCTCGCCGCGCCCGGCCACATTGAAAGCGTCGGTGTAGTTCTCCATCTCCGTCACCCGCAGGGACACGTCCTTCAGGGTCTCCCGGAACAGCCGGTCCCGGAGCTGGCGGCTGGTGACGTACTTGCCCTCTTTCCCGGCGAAGGGGGAGTCGTTGACGGAGAAGGTCATCTCCAGGGTTGGGGCGGAGATTTTTACGAACTCGATGGGCTCCGGGGCGGCGGGGGCGCACACCGTGTCGCCGATGGTGATGTCCCCGATGCCGCTCATGGCGATGATCTCCCCGGCCTTGGCCTCGGCCACGGGGGTGCGGGCCAGGCCGTCGAAGGTGTACAGGGCGGTGGCCTTGGCCTTCTTGGCTGACTCGTCCTGCTTGTGGTAGTTGCACACCACGATCTCCTGGTTCTGCTTCACGGTGCCCCGCTCGATGCGGCCCACGGCGATGCGGCCCACGAACTCGTTGTAATCGATGGAGGACACCAGCATTTGGAAGGGGGCGTCCGCGTCGCAGTCCGGGGCGGGGATATAGTCCAAAATGGTCTCAAACAGCGGCACTAAATCCGTCCCCGGCACGTCGGGGGAGTAGCTGGCGGTGCCCTGCCGCCCGGAACAGAACAGGGTGGGGGACTCGAACTGCTCGTCGGTGGCGTTCAGGTCCAGCAGCAGCTCCAGCACCTCGTCCATCACCTCGTGGACCCGCTGGTCGGGGCGGTCGATCTTGTTCACAACCACGATCACCTTGTGGCCCAGTTCCAGGGCTTTGGACAGCACAAAGCGGGTCTGGGGCATGGGGCCCTCGGCGGCGTCCACCAGCAGGATGACGCCGTTGACCATCTTCAAAATGCGCTCCACCTCGCCGCCGAAGTCGGCGTGGCCCGGGGTGTCCACGATGTTGATTTTGGTGTCCTTGTAGTGGACGGCGGTGTTCTTGGCCAGGATGGTGATGCCCCGCTCCCGCTCCAGGTCATTGGAGTCCATCACCCGGTCCACGGTGGCCTGGTTCTCCCGGTAGATGCCGCCCTGCTTGAGCATCTCGTCCACCAGGGTGGTTTTGCCGTGGTCCACGTGGGCGATAATCGCAATATTCCTCAATTTCTCGTTTCGCATAGCAGTGTATCTCCTTTTGTCCGACAAGGCCGCGGGGCCTCATCGAAAATGAGGCGGCGCGAAGCGCCGTGGATTCAATCAAAAATTGGGAGCTCTTACAAAACAGTTCCTCATAATGGGATGAGGCTTAAACACGGTTTATTATTATATCTCCACCTTCCTCCGATTGCAACAGTCGGAAAAGCGGAATTCCGGGACTTTTTTAAAATTTTCTTGTGCCGCATTGACAGGAGGCGGGAAATTCGGTACAATAAGCTGAGTGCCGACGGGCGCGGTTCCGCAGAACAGAGCGTTCGACAGGTCATCTATTACATGGCAAGACAAAATTCAATACATGCCCCGATAGCTCAGCAGGATAGAGCGTCCGCCTCCTAAGCGGAAGGCCGCTGGTTCGAATCCAGTTCGGGGTGCCAAAACGCAGAAGCGGGCGGTGTCTTGCCGACACCGCCCGCTTTCTGTGCTGTTGTTGACTTGTCTGCGCCGCCTCGTTTTTCACAGCTGAAACTGCGGCAAATGCGGCGGGCTTTTCTGCGAAAGCTTACGCCTCGGCCTGGGCGACCACGTTGGTGGCGCGCACGCCCTTGGCGCCGCGGGGGTCAGGCTCGGTCTCGAAGGTGACCTTCTGGCCTTCCAGCAGCTTCTTGTAGCCCTCGGCCACGATGGCGGAGAAGTGGACAAACACATCCTCGGTGCCGTCGTCGGGGGTGATGAAGCCATAGCCCTTTTCAGCGTTGAACCATTTCACAGTACCGTTCATTTCCTATATCCTCCTTATTTGTAAAAATTTCGTTTTGAAAGTAGAAGAAAAAAGTCCGCCCTTTCGTGTACGAAAGAGCGGGCACAAATCAGTTCATACATCAAAACCATTGTCAGTATAACACCGCATCAAAAAACTGTCAAGCACACTTTGAAAAAAAACCGAAAATGGCGGCACTTTGGAACAAATTTTCATCTGCTTCCACAAAAAACTACTTTTTTCCTAGCGTTTCCAGATCAATCCGGAATGTGGAAGAAACTACGCCCATTTGCCAGGGTGATCCTGGAACATTCATCCGGCGTAATCCCTTTCAGCTCCGCCAGCCGCACGCAGACCAGCTCCACATAGCCGGAGTGGTTTCGTTTGCCCCGGTAAGGGACCGGGGCCATATAGGGGCTGTCTGTCTCGATCATGATGCGCTCCAGCGGAACGGCCTGGGCCGCCTCCACCGCCTTCCGGGCGTTTTTGTAGGTGAGCACCCCGGTGAAAGAGACCATCCACCCCAGACTCACCAGCTCCCTGGCCATCTCGGCGCTGCCGGAGAAGCAGTGGAATACGCCGCGTGCGCCGGGGAACTCCCGAATGATGTCCAGACTATCCCCGTGGGCCTCCCGGTCATGGACAATAACAGGCAGGTTCAGCTCCACGGCCAGAGCCAGCTGAGCCCGGAATACCCGCTTCTGAAGCTCCCTCGAAGGATTTTCGGGCCAATAATAGTCCAGGCCGATTTCCCCGATGGCCACCACCTTGGGCCGGCCGGCCAATGCCCGCAGCGCGTCCAGGTCCCCGTCCGTCCAGCTTCCGCATTCCTCCGGGTGAACCCCCACGGCGGCGTAGACAAAGGGATACCGTCCGGCCAGCTCCACAGCCGCTTGGGAGCTGGCCAGATCGCAGCCGGGGTTGACCACCAGCTCCACCCCCTGGCCGGGAAGGGCGGAGAGCACCTGGTCCCGGTCGGGGTCGAACTGTCGGGCATCGTAGTGCGCGTGGGTGTCGAACAAAGCCATGCTCATGGAGTCACCTGGACGTAGAATACGTCGCCCCACTGTCCCTCTTCCGTGCCGTCGTCGACCAGCTCCTGAAAAGCGATATAGAACTCCTGAATCTCCTCCGGCACCTGGAACAGCAGCAGCTCGGTCCGGGTCTCCCGCACATTCAGGGTGAACTCCACCGGCATCTGCTTATCGGATTTGGTGGTGTAGGAGGAATTGCCGTTTTTGTCTCGGACCTCCTCATACAGCGGGTAGTCCCCGTCAAAATCCATGTCCTCTCCCTCGCCGACGGTCCACAGGACATTGAAGTCGTCGTCGTACATGGGTTGGTCGTCCGCGGTATAGTTGTAAAGGGTGAGGTCGGCGGTGAGAAATTTATACCCCGCATCGGGGATCAGCCCGTCAAATTCCGTACAGAACTGGGGATTTTCCACCGTCATGTCGAAAAAGGCGGTGCGCAGGGTGTCGCCGGTGTATCCCGCGGCCACGCCGTCGCTGTCGGGTTCAATTACCTTATCGCCCTTGAATTCAAAGCTGAGATTCAGGGAGCAGGCGGTCAAGGAAAGCAAAACCGCCAATGCCAGGAGAGAGGATATCAACCGTTTCATAATTCCACTCTTCTTTCTCGTTTTCTCAAAAACTGTTTTGCCTGGGGCGGGCTGGGCCGGTGCCTGCCCGCTGAAATGCCCATAGTCCCTCCTGCCGTGGACATTTTTCAGCACAGCTTGGCCCCGGCGGGGATGGCGTCGTCCACCATCAGAAGGTGCAGAACCTCCTCTCCCTTTTCGGTGTGGACGGCGGAGATGAGCATACCCTGGCTCTCCTGGCCCATCATCTTCCGGGGGGGCAGGTTGACAATGGCCACCAGGGTCTTGCCGATGAGCTCCTCCGGCTTATACCACTTGGCGATGCCGGACAGAATCTGCCGGTCGGTCCCCGTGCCGTCGTCCAGGGTAAATTTCAGCAGCTTGTCGGACTTCTTCACGTTCTGGCAGTCCTTCACCTTGACCGCCCGGAAGTCGGATTTGCAGAAGGTGTCGAAATCCACCTGCTCCTCGGTAAGCGGCTCAATCTCCAGGGCGGGGAGGGCCGCCTTTTTGGCTTCCTCGGCGATGGCGTCCAGCTCGGCCAGCTCCTTGGCCATATCGATGCGGGGGAACAGGTTCTCCCCCTTGGCGACGGACAGTTTGGCGGGCAGGACGCCCCACCGGGCGGCGCTGTCCCAGGTCTGAGCGTCCGGGCCCGCGCCGATCTGGGCGAAAATCTTCCCGCAGCTGGCGGGCATGAAGGGAGTCAGCAGCACGGTGCACACCCGGACGGCCTCCAGCAGATTATAGAGCACCTGAGCCAGCCTTCCGCCGTTGGCCTCCATATCCTTGGCCAGGGCCCAGGGGGCGTTCTCGTCGATATACTTGTTGGCCCGCTGGATGACCTTGAAGACCTCCTCCAGGGCGTTCTGGAACTGGAACTTCTCCATCTGCCCCTCGTAACGCTCCCGCAGACCGGACGCCAAGGCGATGAGCGCCTGGTCCAATTCGGCGCTCTCCTTCGCCTCGGGGAGAGCGCCGCCGAAATACTTCTCCGCCATGGCGGTGGTGCGGCTCACCAGGTTGCCCAGGTCGTTGGCCAGGTCCACGTTGATGGTCTGGATCAGCAGCTCATTGGTAAAGTTCCCGTCGGAGCCGAAGGGGAAGGTGCGCAGCAGGAAAAACCGCAGGGCGTCTACCCCGTAGCGCTCGCTGAGCAGATGGGGGTCCACCACGTTGCCCTTGGACTTGGACATCTTGTCGCCGTTGAAGTTCAGCCACCCGTGGCCGTAGACCTTTTTCGGCAGGGGCAGGTCCATGCTCATGAGGAAAGCGGGCCAGTAGATGGCGTGGAACCGGACGATCTCCTTGCCCACGAAGTGGACGTCGGCGGGCCAGAATTTCTCCAGGTCGTTATATTTATCATTTTGATAACCCAGAGCGGTCATATAGTTGAACAGGGCGTCCAGCCACACGTAGACCACGTGGCCCGGGTCGAAGTCCACCGGCACCCCCCAGGTGAAGGAGGTGCGGGACACGCACAGGTCCTGGAGCCCCCCCTCGCAGTCGATGAAGTTGTTCACCATCTCGTTCACCCGGCTCCGGGGCTCCAGAAAGTCGGTGTTCAGCAGCAGGTCCCGGACTCTGTCGGCGTACTTGGACGCCCGGAAGAAATACGCCTCCTCCTCCGCGTCGTGGACGTCCCGGCCGCAGTCGGGGCACTTCCCGTCCACCAGCTGGCTGTCGGTCCAGAAGGACTCGCAGGGCGTGCAGTACTTGCCCTTGTATGAGCCCTTGTAGATATCGCCCTTGTCGTACATGGCGCGGAAGATCTTCTGGATGGCCTCCACGTGGTAGCCGTCGGTGGTGCGGATGAAGCGGTTGTAGGACACGTTCATCAGCTTCCACAGGTCCAGCACCCCGCCGGGGGCGGCCACGATGTCGTCCACGAACTGCTGGGGGGTGACCCCCGCCTCTTTGGCCTTGCCCTCGATCTTCTGGCCGTGTTCGTCGGTGCCGGTGAGGAACATCACGTCGTAGCCGCACAGCCGCTTATACCGGGCCATGGCGTCGGTGGCCACGGTGCAGTAGGCGTGCCCGATGTGCAGCCTGCCCGAGGGGTAGTAGATGGGGGTGGTAATATAAAACTTTTTGTCATTCATCGGTGGGTTCCTCCTGTATCGTTGGTGTCCGGCCGGGCTTGGAGCCGGGGATTTGGCGCGGTTTGGGCGGATGCTCCAGATTGGGCGGCAGCCGCCACAGCACCGCCGCCGCAGTCAGCGACTGGGACAGCAGCAGCAGCGCGTCCGCCCACGCCTTGTCACAAATGGCGGAGACCAGGGCCACGGCGGACAAAACCAGGGTCATGGCCGCCAGCCACAGCAGCCGCCTCGGTCTGGCCGCTCCGGCGGATATCCCGGCAAAATCCATGTAGAACATCATCCCGGACATGATGGCCAGCAGCAGCGGGGCGTAATCCCACTGCACAGGGTTGGCGGCGTGGGCCCGGAAGCTCTCCATCAGCCATATGCACCCCGCCACGCCGGGCAGGGCGGCGGAAAAGCCCCCCTTGCCCCGCCGGCCGGGGTGGAGCCCATCCCGGCCCATCTGGAGCAGGCCCAGGAAGGCCAGCAGAGCGCCCGCCGCCGTGGCGATGGTGAGCGCGCCGTTGTTGCTGGGCAGCTGGACGCTGAGTCCCTGGGCCAGCGCGGCGCGGGCCTTCTGATAGTCCTGCCACTGGCTGATTCCCGTGGGGAGCAGCGCTGGGGCGGACGCCGCCGCCAGGAACGCCGCCACAACTACGGAGATGGGGTATACCGGGTCCCCGGCGTCCAGAAACACCAGGTCCCAGCGGCGGGCCTGCCCGGCGGCGCAGGGGGGGCTGGACATCGGCTGCCGCATGGACAGGATGACAAACCAGGCGGCCGACATCACCAGTACGCAGGTCAGGATGACGCTGGCTTGGGCGCCGGGGACGGCCAGGCCGGTGCCCTCCTCAAAGGCGGAGGCCAGCTGCCAGCGGCGCAGGGCGGCGCACACAAAACCCGCCGCCAGGGCGAACAGCAGCCAGAGTGTCCGCGCGGATAAGTTCTTACTCAAACGCTCCATGGAACGCCTCCCCCCTCGGGCTGAGGCCCGGGACAAAATCAGGGCACATCATCTCTCAAAGCCCCTTCCAGCGGTTGAAGGGGAACATCACTGCCATCCCGCGGCCAATAACGCACCGGATATCCACGATGCCGATATCGGGGAACCGGCTGTCCGCGGAGTGGTTGCGGTTGTCGCCCATGACGAAGATGCACCCCTCGGGGACCACCACATTGTTCACGCCTTCCCCCCAGGCGGGGAGGAACATCTGCTCTTTGGTGTAGTCCTCCTCCAGCGGCTTGCCGTCCACATAAACGGTGTTTCGGACATAGTCCACGTACACATGCTGGCCCTCGGTGGCAATGACCCGCTTGACAATGGAATCCTCCTGGTAGCTCTCCTGTGTGAGCACCACAATGTCCCCCTGCTTGGGGACGTAGCCCAGGGACCAGACCAGAATCAGGTCTCCGCCGTGGAGGGTGTTTTCCATGGACGGCCCGCTGACCACAATGATCCGGGCCACAAAGGTGAACATGAGCACGAACAGCGACATCATGACCACCAGCACCCGTACGTTCAGGTACAGGTCCCGGCCGTCGGAGGCCTCCCGGCGCGGTTTTGCCTCGGGCTTTGCCCCGTCACCCGGGGCGGACGCGCCCTGCTGTGGATTCTGCTCCACTTCCGATTCCCAGTTTTCCATGTGTCAGCTCTCCGTCCCGTTTCCGGCGCAGCTCAAAGCCGCCGGGTCGTCATATACCAGCTGGAACTGCGCGGCGTCCATGGTCTCGTGTTCCAGCAGGAACCGGGCTACCAGCTCCAGCTTGTCCCGGTCCCGCTCCAGAATCTCTTCGCACCGGGCGTAGGCCCTGTCCAGCAGGTCCTTCACCTCCTGGTCGATGAGGGCGGCGGTCTGCTCGGAATAGGGCTTGGCCTGGGCCATGGAGCGCCCGATGAACACCTCGTCGTGGCCGCTGGTGAAGGTGGCGTGGCCAAGGTTCTGGCTCATGCCGTACTTGGTCACCATATCCCGGGCGATGGCGGTGGCGCGCTGGAGGTCGCTCACCGCGCCGGTGCACACAAAGCCCAGAGCGACGGCCTCGGCGCAGCGCCCCGCCAGCAGGGTGGACAGGGTCTCCACCAGCTTCTGCCGGGACACGTGGTCCCGGTCCTCCTGGGGGCGGTTGATGGTCATGCCCGCCGCGTCTCCCCGGGGGATGA
The DNA here is from genome assembly GCA_947564255.1 of uncultured bacterium. Taxonomy (GTDB): domain Bacteria; phylum Bacillota; class Clostridia; order Oscillospirales; family Oscillospiraceae; genus Enterenecus. Next base: position 12,382 of record CANOBV010000001.1, read on the forward strand.
TGGTGATCTGGTGCACCGGGTCCTGGGTGGGCAGGGCGTGGCTCACCACGGCGTGGCCCGCCTCGTGATAGGCGGTGATGCGCTTGTCCTCCTCGATTTTCACCCGGCTGCGCTTCTCCGGTCCGGCGATGACCTTGATCACCGACTCCTGAATGTCGTCCAGGGTGATGAAGCGCCGGTCGCGCCGGGCGGCCAGCAGGGCGGACTCGTTCATCAGGTTCTCCAGGTCCGCCCCGGTGAACCCGGTGGTCTGCCGGGCGACCTCCTTCAGGTCCACATCGTCGGCCAGGGGCTTTTTCCGGGTGTGGACCCGGAGAATCTCCTCCCGGCCCCTCATGTCCGGCCGGCCCACATACACCTGCCGGTCGAACCGGCCGGGGCGGAGCAGGGCGGGGTCCAGGATGTCCTGCCGGTTGGTGGCGGCCAGCACAATGACGCCCTCGTTGGCGGCGAAGCCGTCCATCTCCACCAGCAGCTGGTTCAGGGTCTGCTCCCGCTCGTCGTGGCCGCCGCCCAGGCCCGCGCCACGCTGGCGGCCCACCGCGTCGATCTCGTCGATGAACACAATGGCGGGGGACTCCTTCTTGGCCTGGTCGAACAGGTCCCGGACGCGGGACGCGCCCACGCCCACGTACAGCTCCACGAAGTCGGAGCCGGAGATGGACAGAAAGCGCACTCCGGCCTCCCCGGCCACCGCCCGGGCCAGCAGAGTCTTGCCTGTTCCCGGCGGGCCCACCAGCAGCACGCCCTTGGGGATGCGGGCTCCCAGGTCGATGAACTTCTGCGGCTCCTTGAGGAAGTCCACCAGCTCCTGGAGCTCCTGCTTTTCCTCATCCGCTCCGGCCACGTCGGCAAAGGTGACGGAGCCCTCGCCGGCCTCCACGGTCCGGGCCCGGCCAAAACGGCTGGGCCCGGGGCTGCTGCCGCCCTGAGAGGACTGCTGGTGGACGCCCAGCAGCATCCACAGCACCAGGGCCAGCCCCGCCGACACCACGCAGGGGAGCAGGACAATGAGCCACAGGGGCATTTCGTACCCCTGCTTGAAATCATAGGTCTTGATGATTCCCCGCTGGTACTGGTCCAGATAGAGGGGCCCCGCCTCCTGGCGGAAAGCGTCCACGTCCGCCAGGGCGTGGCGGAGGATGGAGCCGTCCTTCAGCTCCATGGACAGCAGGCCGCCGCTGTCCACAACAAAGCGGACCACCTGCTCCTGCTGAAAACAGGCCAGAGCGGTGGAGTAGGACACCTGGTCCTTTTTCCCCCCGGTGAACAGCGTCAGCCCCCACAGAAGGGCCAGCACCACCGCCATATATAGGACAATACTCCTGATTCTACTCTGCTTCAAAATGAGTTTTCTCCTTCGGCGCAGGGGGCCCTCCGGCCCCGCCGCTTATTTTTACGGCTTTTTATATACGGAAGGCTTCAAAATGCCCACGTAGGGCAGGTTGCGGTATTTCCCATCGTAGTCCAGGCCATAGCCCACGATAAACGCGTCGGGGATGGTGAAGCCGCAGTAGTCGGCGGTGATGGGCTGGGAGCGGCGCTCCGGCTTATCCATCAGGGTACAGATGCGGATGGAGGCGGGCTTCCGGGCCCGGAGCACCTCCATGAGGTAGTACAGGGTGTTGCCGGAATCCAGGATGTCCTCTACGATAATGAGGTCCCGGCCCTCGATGGAGTCGGACAGGTCCTTTTTGATCTCCACCTGGCCGGAGCTGACGGTGCCCGCGCCATAGGAGGACACCACCATGAAATCCACCGTCACGTTCAGGCCGATGGCCCGGGTGAGGTCGGCCATGAAGATATAGGACCCCCGGAGGACGGACACCAGCAGGGGTTCGCGCCCCGCGTAATCGGTGGTGATCTGGGCTCCCAGCTCTTTGACCCGGCTGCGGAGCTCTTCCTCGGTGTACAGGATTTTCTCCACGTCTTTGTGCATCATTCATTCTCCTCCATCTTTTATAATGATATGCAGGGCGGGTTCCCCAGGCCGGGCCAGACAGGCCTTTTCCGGACCGAAGCCGCCCAGGGCGGCGGCCCGTTCCCCCAGGGCCAGCACCGGGACGTGTGCCCGGCGGCTTACGGGGACCTTTCCCTCGATCATGAGTTTTTTTACTGTTTTTGCGGGGCGTTCTCCCAGAACGAGCTTGTCGCCCTCTTTGCGGGAACGGAGCAGGTATGACCCCGGCGCCAGATAGAACTCCCAGGGGCTGAGGCAGGCTTTGGCCGGACACACCGCCTTGGCGCAGGAGATGGTCCAGCTGCCCCAGTGCTGCTCCCCCTCCTCCAGCGCTGCGGGGGCGGGCGGGGGAAGGTCCGGGCCGTGGGAGAACACCAGCAGCTTGTACTGCCGCCGGACGCTCCCGCCGGGGACATGGACCTGAGCGGAGGGGTCCTCCCCCAGGGCAAGGGCCAGAATGCTTTCCAGGTGGACCGCCTCTCCCCCCAGGCCCGCCCGCTCCAACAGCTGGCCGCAGGCCCGCAGGGCGATGGGCCGGGGCGTCTCCCGCAGCAAATCCACGTTGACGGCCACGCCGTCCGGGATGTCCAGCCCCTGCCCGCTGATCTGGGCCGCCTGCCGGGACAGCTCCGCCTCGTCCTCGCCGAACCGGGCGGCGGCGGCGGCGATGTGGGCGGCGGCCTGGGGGTTCAGCTCCTCCAGCAGGGGCAGGAGCTGACAGCGCACCTTGTTCCGGGTGTAGGCCGGGTCGGCATTGGTCTCGTCCTCCACGTGGGGGACGTGGTGCTTCTCCAAATACGCCAGAATCTCCCGCCGGGTGACGTTCAGCATGGGCCGGACGACGCTCCCCCGGCGCTCCGGTATCCCCGTCAGGCCGTTGAGCCCGCAGCCCCGGATGAGGTTCATCAGCACCGTCTCGGCGTTGTCCCCGGCGTGGTGGCCGGTGGCGATGAGGTCCAGAGCCTCCTGCCGGGCGGTCTCCTCCAGGAAAGCGTACCGCACAACGCGCCCCGCCTCCTCAATGGACAGCCCTTCCCGCCGGGCAAACTCCGCCACATCGGCATGGCCCGCGGTGAGGGGAACGCCCCTCTTTCCGCACCAGCCCCGGACGAACTCCTCGTCCCGCCGGGCGGTGGGACGCAGGCCGTGGTTCAAATGCGCCGCGTGGACGGTCCAGCCGTATCGTTTCTCTCCCTCCAGCAGGCGGCACAGCAGGTACATGGAGTCCGCCCCGCCGGACAAGGCGCACAGCACCCTGCTTTTGGGGGGGATCAGGTCAAACCGGAAGGCGTCCATCACAAATCCTCGTCGTCATACTGGTAGGACAGGTTGCGGAAGGTGGTGAACTCCGGCCTCCACTCCAGCATGACGGTGCCCGTCTCGCCGTGGCGGTTCTTGGCCACGATGCACTCGGCCACGTTGGGATTTTCCGCGTCGTCCTCATAGTAGCTCTCCCGGTAGAGGAACATGACGATGTCCGCGTCCTGTTCGATGGCGCCGGAGTCCCGCAGGTCGGACAGCATGGGGCGGCGCTGGCCGGTGGAACGGCTCTCATTGGCGCGGGAGAGCTGGGACAGGCAGATGACCGGGACATTCAGCTCCTTGGCCATCAGCTTCAGGGAGCGGGACATGTCGGACACGATCTGCTGGCGGTTGTCGCTGGCCTTCGGGGGCCCGCCCGCCGAGGTCATAAGCTGAAGATAGTCGATAATGACCAGCCCCAGGTCGTCGATGCGGCGGCATTTGGCGTTGATGTCCGCCACGGACAGGGAGGCGTCGTCGTCGATATACATTTTGGCCTGACTCAGGGAGGCCACGGCCATGGCCACCCGGCCCCACTCCTCCTCCCCGGTGATGCGGCCGGTGGACAGCTTTTTGTTGTCCATCAGGCACTCGGTGGACACAAGGCGCATACCCAGCTGGGCGCGGCTCATTTCCAGGGAGAACACCGCCACGCTCTTGCCCGAGTGCTTGGCGGCCTCCACGCCGATATTCATGGCCAGGGAGGATTTGCCCACGCCGGGCCGGGCGGCCAAGATGATGAGGTCGGAGTCGTTCAATCCGGAGATGCGCCGGTCCAGGTCGATGAGGCCGGTGGAGATGCCGGGGAATTCCCCCCCCTGGGCCTGCCGCTCCTTGACGGTGTCCCACACCTCGTTCATCACGGCGGAGATATGGCTCATTCCCCGGGCGGATTTGCCCTGGCGGATGGCGTAGATGCGCTGTTCCGCGGCCTCCAGCACCTGGGCGGCGGTGCCCGCCTCGGTGCGCACCATTTCGCTCAGCTCTCCGGCGGTCTCGCCAACCCGGCGCAGCAGGGCCTTGTCCGCCACGATGTCCACGTATTCCATGACATTGGCGGCGGTGGGGGTGATTTCCATCAGCTGGCGCAGGTAGGGGATGGTGGTGCTCTCGTCATAGACCCCCGCCTGCTTCATCCGGTCCACCACCGTCACCGGGTCGATGGTGTCGAAGCGGTTGAACATGGTGAACAGGACCTGAAACAGCTCCCGGTTCTGGCGCATGTAAAAATCGTCGGGCAGCAGGCGCTCCATCACCGGGGGGACGCACCGCTCGTCGATGAGGATGGAGCCCAGCACCGCCTGCTCCGCCATGACGGAGTGGGGCATTTGCAGTTCGTTCAGTTCCTCTCCGGGCATGTGGACCGCCTCCTCACAAGTTGCGCTCAGGGGCGTTCCGTTTTGGAGAAAGCCCCTTTGCTCCGCCGTCCGCCGCACCCTCACAGAGCCTGAAGAGAGGCGCTGCGGGGGCGCCGTTATTTATCCTCGACCACCAAAACATTGACCGTGCCGGACACCTCGCTGCCCAGCTTGCACTTCACTTCAAAAGCCCCAAAAGACTTGATGGGGTCGCCCAGCACGATTTTGCTCTTGCTCACATCGAGGTCAAACTGCTTTTTCAGCTCCTCGGAGATCTCCTTGTTGGTGATGGAGCCGAACAGCTTGCCTCCCTGGCCGGCCCGGGCCCTGATTTTCACCTGTACGCCTTTGAGACGCTCAGCCAGGGCCTGGGCGGCGGCCTTCTCCTCGGCCAGCCGGGCCTGCTTGGCCTTGTCCTGCATCTTCATCGTGTTGACGTTCTCGGCGGTGGCCTCCACGGCCAGCTTCCGGGGCAGAAGGAAGTTGCGGCCGTAGCCGTCAGACACCTCCACCATCTGGCCCTTCTTGCCCTGGCCCTTCACGTCCTGCTGTAAAATGACTTTCATGATGCGTTCCTCCAATTTTGGTACGGGAGCAAATCCCGTGAGAATATTTTATACCTGCGCTTGTTGTCACACCGCGCCTGTTGCGGCACACTTTTGGGGCCCCCGCAGAGCCGCCCTCCGCGCTCACGACGGCTCCGCGCTTCCTTCCTTATCGCCGTCAAAATAACGGTCCAGCGCCTCGTGGAGCTCGGCCAGCGCCTGCTCCACCGTCTTGCCCGGAATCTGGGCCCCGGCGGCCCCGGCGTTTCCGCCTCCGCCCAGCGCCTCCAGGATGACCTGCACGTTGGTGGCGTTGAGGCTGCGCCCGGAGATGACCACCCGCCCGTCCTCTGGGTAGAGCACGAAGGAGGCGCCGATGCCCGCGATGTTGAGCAGTTCGTCCGCCGCCTGGGCGGCCGTCACCCGGCCCACCGGATGGGAAGACACGGCGATGGCGGTGTCTTTGCGGTATATTTTGGCGTTTTGAATGATGCCGTATTTGGCCACCGCGTCGTCGAGGCCGATTTGGAACATCTTGCGCACATGGCTGGTGTCGCCGCCCGCCCGGCGGAGCATGGCCGCCGCTTCAAAGGTGCGGCCCCCGGTGCGCATGGTAAAGTTTTTGGTGTCCAGCATCAGTCCCGACATCAGCGCCTCCGCCTCTCCGGGCAGCAGGTCGGTGGGCTCCATCAGATAGCCGATGAGTTCGCTCACCAGTTCGCAGGTGGAAGAGGCGTAGGGCTCGTGAAAATTGAGGTCCGCCCCCTCGATATAGGTGGCGGCGCGGCGGTGGTGGTCAATGACCGCCACCTTATTGCAGGAATCCAGCAGCTCCCGGTTCTGGACCTGCTCGGGCCGGTTGGTGTCCACCACCACCAGCAGGGAGCGGGAATCCGCCCGGAGCATGGCCTCCTGGCTGTCCAGCAGCACCCCCTCGTACTGGGGAATTCTCGCCACCCGCTCATAGAGGTCGTCTGCGGGGGTGGAGCCGTGGTCCCGGACGATATAATGGGGAACCCCCTTCATACGGGCAATGGCGCACACGCCGACAGCCGCGCCCACCGCGTCGAAGTCCGGAGTGCGGTGTCCCATGACGATGATGCAGGAGGCGTCCGCCACCAGCGCGCCCATGGCGGAGGCCATCACCCGGCTTTTTACCTTGCCCCGGCGCTCCGTCTCCTTGCTGCGTCCGCCGAAAAATTCAAAGGTAAATCGGTTTTTGATCACCGCCTGGTCGCCCCCGCGGGACAGGGCCATCTCCACGGACAGGTTGGCGAAGCGGTACAATTCCTCGAAGGTGTCCGCGTCCACGCCGATGCCGATGGACACGGTGGCGGGGATGCCGGCGGGGTTGACCACCTCCCGCACGCTGTCCAGCAGGGAGAACCTGTCCTCCTTATAGCCGTCCAGGTACTGCTCCTCGAAAAGGCACAGGTAGCGGTCCCGGTCCAGCCGCAAAAAGGCGCCCTGGGACCGCTCCGCCCACACGGTGAGCCGCTGGACGATGCTGCTGAGCATGGCGGAGCGGATGTTTTCGTCCTGATTCTTGATGGCGTCCTCGTAGTTGTCCAGCAGCAGCAGGGCCAGGACCGGCCGGGTGGCTTTATAGATGTCCCGAGTGTCCGCCAGGTCGGTGACATCCAGCCAGTAGGTGGTGGCCAGCAGGCCCTCCTCCTGCTCCGCGGTGGCCCGGGCCATGTCGCCGAACACCTGATAGCGCCGCCCGCCCAGCTCCACCTCGCCGGGGCACTGGTTTTTGCCCTCCAGCAGCCACCGGCTGTCGAAGGCGGGGGCCAGGTCGGACAGCTTTGTGTCGAACATCCGCTCCTGCCCGCCGGTAATGTGGAGGAAACGGTCGTTGGTCCACACCACCTCGTCGGTGTCCGGCCGGAACATCACCAGGGGCAGGGGACAGTTGAGGGTGCTGTCCCGGGTGGCCTGGTCCATGCTGTCCAGAATTTCCTTCAGAAACCGGTCTGCCTCCCGCTTGCGCCGAAAGGCGGTGGCGAGGTAGGCCGCCAGCAGGGCCCCCACTACAATCAGCTCCGCCACCGCCGCCTGAGTCTGTCCCAGCAGGGCGGTCACGCCGCAGAAGGCCAGCATCACAACAAAGTACAGCCCGATGCGGGGAGCCAGCATCCGCGTCAGCTTTTGATACACCTCGACCACCTCTTTCTGCCGCAGCCCGGAGAGGGAGCGTATTCCATAGATATTAGATTATACCAAAACAAAACGGTAAAAACAAGGGCGGCGTGACATTTCGGCATTTCTGTTATTTTATTTAAATCAAGGCTTGATAAGTTGGGGCGGGGATGATAGAATCTTTATTTGAAAATGGGGGAGAATCCCGTGTTTCCTCCTGACAAGTTAAGAGAGGTGAAGTATTATGTCTTTAGAGGCCATCCAAAAGGTCACTGAGGCTGAGCAAGCCGCCAGAGAGCGGCGGGCCGAGGCGGCGGAGGAGGCCAAGCGCATCGCGGCAGACGCGGAACGGGCGGGCAGGCAGCTTGTCGCCGACGCCCGCGCCAAGGCAGAGCAGGAGGCCAGGGCCATGCTGGCCGAGGCCGAAACACAGGCCCAGAGGGAAGCGGAACAGACCATGGCGGATAACGCCGCCCGGTGCGAGGCGCTGAAGCAGGACGCCCGCAAGCGTCTGGACAAGGCCGCCGGCCTGGTCGTCGGAAGGGTAGGGAACAGCTGATGGCCATTGTCAAAATGAAACGGCTGCGGCTGCTGGCCCTGCGCCCCGACCGGGAGGAGCTGCTGCGCGCCCTGCAGAGCCTGGGCTGCGTGGAGGTGCGGGAGCCCGCCATCGACCTGAGCGACCCCAGGTGGGCGGACATGGCCAAGCCGGACTTGTCCGGACTGGAGCGGGCCAGGGAGCAGAGCTTGCAGCTCAACGCCGCGCTGGACACCCTGCGCCGGTACGCCCCGGCCAAGGACGGCCTTTTCGCCCAGCGGCCCCAGGTCACCGAGGGGGAGCTGTTCGACGAGGGGGTGTATGCCCAGGGACTGGACGCCGCCCGCCGGGTGATGGAGGGGGAGCAGGCTTTGGCCGGCAAAGCGGCGGAAAAGGCCAAGCTCCAGACCCAGAAAGCGTCCCTGGCGCCCTGGACCTGCCTGGACGTGCCTCTGGAGGAGGAGGGAACGGCCACAGTGCCGGTCCATTTCTGCTCAGTGCCCGGCAAGACGGACTTCGCCGCGCTGGAGGCGGCGGTGGGCCAGTCTGCGGAGCTGGCCCAGCTCATCCGGGCGGGAAGCGACCGGGAGCTGCAGTATTATCTGCTCATCTGCCACCACTCCGCCGTGTCCCGGTGCTATGAGGCCATGCGGCCCTTCGGCGCCTCCAGGGTCACCCTGCGGGGCTGGACGGGGACGGCGGCGGCCAACACCGCCCTGCTGGACAACCGCATCGCCGCGCTGGAGCGGGAGGAGGCCGAGTGCAAAGCCGCCTTGTCCGCCCTCGGGGAGAAGCGGGAGCTGCTGCGCCGCTGCGTGGACCGGGCCTCCCAGGAGATCAGCCGGGAGGAGAACAAATCCCGGCTCATCGACACCGACGCGGCTTTTGTGCTGGACGGCTGGTTCCCCGCCGCCAACGAGGGGGAGCTGGGCAAACTGCTGGGCGGTTTCCAGTGTGCCTGGGAGACGGCCGACCCCACCCCCGACGAGTACCCCGAGGTGCCCATCAAGCTGAAAAACAATGCCGTCACCGCCCCCTTCACCGCCATCACCGAGATGTACGCCATGCCCGCCTATGACACGGTGGACCCCAACCCTTTGATGGCCCCCTTCTTCATCGCCTTTTTCGGCTTCATGATGAACGACATCGGCTACGGGGTGCTGATGGTGCTGGGCACCGCCGTCTTCCTGGCCAAGGCCAGGCCCAAGGGGACCATGCGCCACATGATGTCCATGTTCTTCATGTGCGGCATCAGCTCCGTCTTCTGGGGCTGCCTCACCGGCAGCTTCTTCGGCGACTTCCTGTCCAAGCTCTTCGACCTGACGGGCGCCGCTGCGGCCGTTCCCGGCTACCACGACGCGGCCGGGTCCTTCATCTGGTTCTGGAAGCCCTTGTTCACCCCCATCAACGACACCATCACCGTCATGATCGGCTCCATGATTCTGGGCGTCATCCAGGTGTTCGTGGGCATGGCCGTCAGCGTGGAGGAGAAGTGCCGCCACGGCCAGCCCCTGGACGCCCTCACCCAGGAGGGCGCCTGGTGGTGCATCCTCATCGGCGCGGGGCTGGCCATCGGCGGCCCTATGATCCCGGGCGCCCCCGCCGTGCTGGGCACCGTGGGCATGGTGGTGCTGGTGCTGGGCGTGGTGCTGCTGCCGGTGGGCAGTATTATCCGCTCCAAGAGCGCCATCGGCGCCGTCACCTGGATCTGGGACGCCTACCAGGGCATCTCCGGCTACTTCAGCGACATCCTGTCCTACCTGCGCCTCATGGCCCTGATGATGGCCGGCTCCATCATCGCCTCGGTGTTCAACACCCTGGGGTCGGTGTTCGGGCTGGTGCCCTTCATCATCGTGGCCATCATCGGCAACACCCTGAACCTGGTGCTCAACCTGCTGGGCTGTTATGTCCACACTATGCGCCTTCAGTGCCTGGAGTTTTTCGGGCGCTTCTATCAGGACGGAGGCAAGGCCTTCCGTCCGCTTGCAGTGGAAACCAAATATGTAGATATTAAGGAGGAAATGTAAAATGGTTGCTTTTTTTGAAATGGTAGGCGGTCAGGCTCTGGCCTTCATCGGCTTCGCTCTGGCGGTTGGCCTGTGCTGTATCGGCTCTGCCAAGGGCACCGGCATGGTGGGTGAGGCCGCCACCGGCGTCCTGTCCGAGACCCCCGAGCACTTTACCAAGTGCATGATTCTCCAGGCCCTCCCCGGCACCCAGGGCCTGTACGGCCTGGCCGCCGGCTTCTTCGGCCTGTTCACCCTGGGCTTCTTCTCCGGCAGCCCCGCCCAGCTCACCGTGGGCGACGGCATGGCCATCCTCTTCGCCTGCGTGCCCATCATGCTGGGCGGCCTGCTCTCCGCCATCGCCCAGGGCCGCGTGGCCGCCGCCTCCATCAACATCGTTGCCAAGAAGCCCGACGACTACATGAAGGGCGTCATCATGTGCGGCATCGTGGAGTTCTACGCCATTCTGTCCCTGGTGGGCACCATCCTCATGCTGATGTACGCGCTGTAAGCAGACCATTGATTTTCAGAAAGGCGGTAAGCCAAGCTAATGAACGGAATTGAAAAGATTACCGCGCGCATCGAGGAGGACGGCAAGGCTGAGAACGAGGCCCTGCTGGCCCAGGCCCGGGCTGAGGCGGCGGACATCACCGCCAAGTATCAGGCCCAGGCCAAGGCCGAGGCGGACGAGATTCTGGCCCAGGGGCGCAAAAACGCCGAGGAGCGGGCCCGGCACCTGGACACCATGGCCCAGATGGAGTGCCGCAAGGCTCTGCTGGCCGCCAAGCAGGACGTGATCGAAGAGGCGTTCCAGCTGGCCCACAAAAAGCTGCTGGAGCTGCCCAGTGAGAAATACGTGGCGCTGCTGGCCGAGCTGGCGGTGAGCGCCTCCACCACCGGGCGGGAGAAGCTGATCTTCTCCCCCAGCCACCGGGCCCAGGTGGGCAAGGCGGTGGTGATGGCGGCCAACAAGAAGCTGGCCGAAGCCGTCTCCCCCAAGCTGCCCGAGGAGGTCACCGAGACCCGCGCCGGGGCCGTGCTGGACAAAGTGGTATCCGGCGCGTCGGCTATCCTCAGCGGTACGGGGATGCTCACCCTGGCCGAGGAGACCCGGCCGATGGACGGCGGCTTTATCCTCTCCGACGGCGCGGTGGAGGTCAACTGCACCTTTGACACCCTCATCCGGCTCCAGCGCGGCGCGCTGGCGGGCGAGGTGGCCAAAGTGCTGTTTGACTGACCGAACCCTTTCAATTGAAAGCGAAAGGGGGAGAAAACTTGTCAAAAAAGGTTAAGAAGCTGAAAGAAAACGACTTCCTGTCCATTTCCGCCCGGGTGCGGGTGCTGGAAAACCGCCTGCTGACGGCGGAGCGGATGGAGCGGATGATCGACGCCAAGGACGTGAACGACGCGGCCAAGGTGCTGGGCGAGTGCGGGTATCCCGACCTGCCGGAGGCCACTCCGGCGGCGCTTGAGGCCATGCTGGCCCAGGCTCAGGCGGCCCTGTTTGAGGATATGGGCAAGGCGGTGGGAAATCCGGCGCTGATTGACGTGTTCCGCTGCAAGTACGATTATCACAACGCCAAGACCCTGGTGAAGGCGGAGGCGCTGAAGCTGAACCAGGACCGGCTGCTGCTGGGCGGCGGACGGTACGACCCCAGCCTTCTGGCGGAGGATTACCGCAGGGAGGACCTGCGCGCCTATGCCGAAACGTTCCGGGAGGCCGTGGGCCGCGCCCGGGAGGTGCTGGGCTCCTCCGGCGACCCCCAGCAGGCCGACTTTATTCTGGACCGGGCCTATTTCCAGGAGCTGTCCTTCCTGGCCGGACAGTCCGGCAGCAAGTTCCTGGAGGGCTATGTGGCCACTCTCATCGACGGGGCAAACCTGCGCTCCGCCGTCCGCGCCGCCCGGCTGGACAAGGGACCGTTGTTCCTGGAGCAGGTGTTGGTGAACGGCGGGACTGTGCCCGCGGACGCCATTGCCAAGGTGAGCGGGAGCGAGCTGGGCAAGGTGTTCAAGGACACCGGGTTTGCCGCCGCCGCCGAGGCGGGGGCCGCCCTGGCCGTCCCCAACGGCGGGGCCCTCACCGAGTTCGAGCGCATGTGCGACGACGCGGTGATGGCCTACCTGGCCAAGGCCCGGATGATCCCCTTCGGGGAGCAGCCGGTGGTGGCCTACCTCTACGCCCGGGAGGCGGAGGCCACCGCCATCCGCATCATCCTCACCGGCCGCATGGCGGGCATCGACGGCGGCACCATCCGCCAGCGCCTGCGCCGGGCCTACTGTTAAGGGGGAAGACTTTATGGCAAACAGCTATCAGATCGCCGTGCTGGGCGACAAGGACAGCGTCATGGGCTTCAAAGCCCTGGGGCTGACGGTCTTCCCTGTGGAGAACGTGGAGCAGGCCCGCGCCGCCCTGCACAGAATTGCCAGGGAGGAGTACGCGGTGGTCTATCTCACCGAACAGATGGCGGCCCAGATGGAGGCGGACATCGCCCGGTACAAGGACGAGCTCACGCCGGCGATCATCCTGATCCCCGGCAAGGAGGGAAGCCTGGGGCTGGGCATGGCCAACATCAAAAAGTCCGTGGAGCGGGCCGTGGGAGCGGACATCCTGTGAGGGGGACGCTATGCTGTACCCTGTCGCTGGGATTATCCTCATCGCCGTCGGCGCCGTGATGCTGGCAAAACCCCGGCTCGTATTTGAGCTGACGGAGAGCTGGAAGCACGACGGCGGCGTGGACGAACCGTCAAAACCGTGGCTCTTTTCCACGCGGTTTGGCGGCGCGATGTGCATTCTGGCCGGTATCTGCGGCATTATTGTCCCATTTCTTCCGTAAACGCGGCACAAATTATATCACAATGACCTTATGAAAGAAGGTATAAAAAGCCTATGGGAAAAGTAGTTAAGGTCTCCGGCCCCCTGGTGGTGGCCACCGGCATGGCGGACGCCAATATGTCCGACGTGGTCCGCGTGGGCCCCGAGCGCCTGATCGGTGAGATCCTCACCATGAACGGCGACTCCGCCTCCATCCAGGTCTATGAGGAGACCTCCGGCCTGGGCCCCGGCACCGAAGTGGTGACCACCGGCTCCCCCATGAGCGTGGAGCTGGGCCCCGGCATGATTGAGAACATCTATGACGGCATCCAGCGCCCGCTGGAGAAAATCATGGAGAAGGTCCACGGCAACAACCTGCCCCGCGGCGTGGAGGTCCCCGCCATCGACCAGGAAAAGCTTTGGGACTTCACCCCCGTGGCCAAGGCGGGGGACAAAGTTGTGGGCGGCGACATCATCGGCACCGTTCCCGAGACGCCGGTGGTGCTCCACAAGATCATGGTGCCCCCCAATGTGGAGGGCACGCTGAAGAGTGTGGTTCCCGCCGGACAGTATAATGTGAAGCAGACCGTGGCCGTTCTGACGAAAGAGGACGGCACCGAGGTGGAGCTGGCCATGAGCCAGCGCTGGCCCGTCCGTGTGGGCCGCCCCTACAAGCACAAATATCCCCCCATCAAGCCCCTGTCCTCCGGACAGCGGATTGTGGACACCTTCTTCCCCGTGGCCAAGGGCGGCACCGCCGCCATCCCCGGCCCCTTCGGCTCCGGCAAGACGGTGATGCAGCACGCCCTGGCCAAGTGGTCCGACGTGGACATCGTGGTCTACATCGGCTGCGGCGAGCGCGGCAACGAGATGACCGACGTGCTGCGGGAGTTCCCCGAGCTGGTGGACCCCCGCACCGGCGAGACGCTGATGAAGCGTACCGTCCTGATCGCAAATACCTCCGATATGCCCGTGGCCGCCCGTGAGGCGTCCATCTACACCGGCATCACCATCGCCGAGTACTTCCGTGACATGGGCTACGCCGTGGCCGTCATCGCCGACTCCACCTCCCGCTGGGCCGAGGCCCTGCGCGAGATGTCCGGCCGTCTGGAGGAAATGCCCGGCGAGGAGGGCTACCCCGCCTATCTGGCCTCCCGTCTGGCCCAGTTCTACGAGCGGGCCGGCTCCGTGTCCTGCCTGGGGTCCGAGGAGGACCGCCGGGGCAGCCTGACCGCCGTGGGCGCCGTGTCCCCTCCAGGCGGCGACCTGGCCGAGCCTGTCTCCCAGGGCACCATGCGCATCGTGAAGGTGTTCTGGGCCCTGGACGCCTCCCTGGCCTACAAGCGCCACTTCCCCGCCATCAACTGGCTCACCTCCCACTCCCTGTACCTGGACTCCCTGAAGCCCTGGTTTGACGAGAACCTGGGCAAGGAATTCCTCCAGAACCGGGAGCAGGCCATGGGCATCCTCCAGCAGGAGTCCAGCCTCAACGAAATCGTGCAGCTCGTCGGCAAGGACTCTCTGTCCCCGGCGGACCAGCTCACGTTGGAGACCGCCCGTATGGTCCGCGAGGACTTCCTTCAGCAGAACTCCTTTGTGGACATCGACTCCTTCTCCACCTACGACCGGCAGGAGAAGCTGCTGGCCATGATTCTGGACTACGACAAGCTGTGCCGGGCCGCCATCGCCAAGGGTGCCCCCGTGGCCGGCCTGTTCGTCATCCCCGCCCGCGAGCGCATCGGCCGCGCCAAGAGCGTGCCCGCCGACGAGTATGTCCAGGTGTACGCCGACATCGCCGCCTCCATGGAGCGCGAGATCGATGAGGTCGTCAGAAAGGCAGGTGAGGAGCTGTGATCCGAGAGTATAAAACCATCCAGGAGATCGCGTCCCCGCTGATGATGGTCAAAATGGTGGAAAACGTCACCTACGACGAGCTGGTTGAGGTGGAACTGCCCGACGGCGGCATCCGGCGCGGCAAAGTGCTGGAGGTCAACGGCGACACCGCCGTGGTCCAGCTCTTCGAGTCCGCCGCCGGCATCAATCTGGCCCAGTCCAAGGTCCGCTTCCTGGGCCATCCCCTCCAGCTGGGCGTGTCCGGCGACATGCTGGGCCGGGTGTTCAACGGCATGGGCGCGCCCATCGACGGCGGCCCCGCCATCCTGGCCGAGGAGTACCGGGACATCAACGGCCTGCCCATGAACCCCGCCGCCCGGGACTACCCCAACGAGTTTATCCAGACGGGCATCTCCACCATCGACGGCCTGAACACCCTGGTCCGCGGCCAGAAGCTGCCCATTTTCTCCGGTTCCGGCCTGCCCCACGCCAACCTGGCCGCTCAGATCGCCCGTCAGGCTAAGGTGCTGGGAGACGACGCGGGCAATTTCGCCGTGGTATTCGCCGCCATCGGCATCACCTTCGAGGAGTCCGAGTTCTTCGTTCAGGAGTTCAAGCGCACCGGCGCCATCGACCGCACCGTGCTGTTCACCAACCTGGCCAACGACCCCGCCGTGGAGCGTATCGCCACCCCCCGTATGGCCCTCACCGCCGCGGAGTACCTGGCCTTTGAGAAGGGCATGCACGTGCTGGTCATCCTCACCGACATCACCAACTACGCCGAGGCCCTGCGTGAGGTCTCCGCCGCCAAGAAGGAGGTCCCGGGCCGCCGCGGCTTCCCCGGCTACCTGTACACCGACCTGGCCACCATGTATGAGCGGGCCGGCCGTCAGCTGGGCAAACCCGGTTCCATCACCATGATCCCCATCCTCACCATGCCCGAGGACGACAAGACCCACCCCATCCCCGACCTGACCGGGTATATCACCGAGGGGCAGATCATCCTGTCCCGGTCCCTGTACCGCCAGGGCATCAATCCCCCCGTGGACGTGCTGCCCTCTCTGTCCCGTCTGAAGGATAAGGGCATCGGCGAGGGCAAAACCCGGGAGGACCACGCCAATGTGCTCAACCAGCTCTTCGCGGCCTATTCCACCGGTAAGGACAACAAGGAGCTGATGTCCATCCTGGGCGAGGCGGCGCTGACCCCCACCGACCTGCTGTACGCCAAATTTGCCGACGAGTTCGAACGGCGGTATGTCAACCAGGGCTATGACGAGAACCGGTCCATTGAGGACACGCTGAATCTGGGCTGGGAACTGCTGTCCATCCTGCCTACCGCCGAGCTGAAGCGTATCAAGCCGGAGTATATTGCCAAGTATATGCCCAAGAAAGACCAAGAGTAAGGAGGGGTATTCATGGCAAATACCGTGGTCAACCCCACCCGAATGGAGCTTACCCGCCTTAAAGGCAAGCTGAAAACCGCACAGCGGGGGCACAAGCTGCTCAAAGACAAGCGGGATGAGCTGATGAAGCAGTTCCTGGACACCGTGCGGGAACTGCGCTCCCTCCGCTCCCAGGTGGAGCAGGACCTGATGCGGGTGCACAGCTCCTTCACCGTGGCCTCCGCGCTGATGAGCGCCCAGACCATGGAACAGGCGCTGATGTACCCCAAGCAGTCCGTGGAGCTCACCATGACCTTCCAGAATATCATGTCCGTCAACGTGCCGGTCTACCACTATCAGACCCGCACTGAGGACACCGGCGACATCTTCCCCTACGGCTTCGCAGCCACCAGCGGCGAGCTGGACGGGGCGGTGGCCGCCCTGGGCGAGGTGTTCCAGAATATGCTGAAGCTGGCCGAGACGGAAAAGGCGGCTCAGCTTATGGCGGAGGAGATCGAAAAGACCCGCCGCCGTGTCAACGCTCTGGAGTACGTGGTCATCCCCAATACCCAGGAATCCATCCGCTACATCACCATGAAGCTGGATGAGAATGACCGTGCCACCACCACCCGGCTGATGAAGGTGAAGGACATGCTGCTGGCCGAGGCCCTGGAAGAGAAGCGGGCCGAAACCGCCAGGGCCGTAAAGACCTTTGGAAAAGCGGACGGAACGGTCACGGAGGTCTAAGAGGCAGGGCGGCGCCGTTCCACCGCCTTTGCGACAGGCCTGAAAAAAAGATGGTACTGCCCGGGGAGACCCGGGCAGTACCATTTTTGTGACGGCAAACCGCTTGCCTTTCCTGACGGGAAAAGGATGATGCAAAGGGGGGAATTGATGCCGGTTTATAGGACTCTATTCTGAGTATACTGTCCTCAGAACAAAGGGGAGGACAGCTTTTCCCGGAATGAAAGGAGAATCCTATATGTACGAGATTGAGTTTGTGAGAGGCCATGTGGAGGTCTATCTGGACGGGTTGTTCTGCTTTTCCGCGGACACCCGGGGCGAGGCGGAGCGGGAAATCGCCTCCATGAGCGCGTAAGCGCGGGGCGGATCATATCAGTTCCGCCATGATTTGGGCGATGAGGGACACCCGGCGGAAGGGGGTCATGAGATACCAGCCGTCGGTGTAAGGAACCATGGCCTGGGCGGTCTGGACCGACAGCTCCAGGGCCAGCGCCTCCGCCGCATCCCGGTCCAGGCCCTCGTAGCGGCGCACGATATCCTCCGGCACGAAAACCCCCGCCACCTCGTTGTTGAGGAACAGGGCGTTGCGGTGGCTGACGATGGGGAACACCCCGCCCAGGATGTACCCTTTCAGCGCCTCCCGGGCCCGTGCCAGATTGTCCAACGCCTGGGGGGAGTGGACCGGCTGGGTGAGAAAGCCCGCCGCGCCTGCCTCCTCCTTTTCCGCGGCCAGCTCCAGCTGCTTTTCAAAGTTTGGGGCGTTCACGTTCAGCGCCCCGAAGATTTGAAACGGCGTAGACAAGCCGTGGCCGGTCAGGCCGGAGACATACCGGATCAGCTTCCGGGAGTTGAAGTTGAACACACTCTTCACCTCGTCCCGGTCTTGCGTTGGGATGGGGTCGCCGGTGACCAGCAGGACGTTGTGCACCCCCTCCATGGACAGGCCCAACAAGAGGGCCTTGGTGGCGTTCAGATTCCGGTCCCGGCAGGTGAGGTGGGGCAGGGGCTCCACCCCGGTCTCCCGCCTGATCTTACAGGCCAGCAAGGAGGAGTCCGCCCGGGGACGGCCCACGGGGCAGTCCGCCACCGTCACCGCGTCCGCCCCCGCCAAACGGAGAGCACGGACTGCCTCCATGAAACCGTCCACGCTGTCGTCGGCAGGCGGGTCCAGCTCCACGGCGGTTACCCGCTGTCCCGCCGCCAGCTTGTCCCGCAGGTGGTTGGGGCTGGGCCGGGCCTGGGCTTTTTCCCGGGGGTGGGCGGGGAGGACAAAGGGCTTGCCCGGCGGACACTTCAGCGCCTGGGCGGTCTGGGCGATGTGCTGTGGAGTGGTGCCGCAGCATCCCCCTAGAATGGCCGCTCCGGCCCCGGCGGTGTCCGCCATCAGTTCGGCGAAGTAGTCCGCCCCGCCCCGGTATGCCACCCTCCGCCCCAGCACTGTGGGATAGCCCGCGTTGGGCATGACGGACAGGGGCTTTCCGCCCAAGAGGGACAGGTCCAGCCCCCGGATGAACTCCAGCAGGTGCCGGGGTCCGGAAACGCAGTTAAAGCCCACGCCGTCCACTCCGCCCAAGGCGGCGGCCCGCCGGAAAAGGGTGCGGGCGGACAGACCTTCCCGGGTGACTCCGTCGGGGGCGGCGGCGAAGGAGACCAGCAGGAAGGCGTCGGGACAGTGTTCTTTCAAATACGAGGCCAGTTCCGGCACACCATCATCTGTGGGCAGGGTCTCCAGGATGAAATGGGTCAGGCCCTGGTTTAAAAAAATCTCTGCCTGACGGCAGTAAGCTTCGCCGGGGGACAGCGCGCTGCTCTGAGGGGCGGGACCCAGGTCGGCGAACACGTAAGCGCCAAAGGGCTTTGCCGCCGACCGGGCGATTTGGCATCCGACCCTGATGATTTTCTGGGCCGTTTCCCAGTCCCCGCCCAGGTCGAAGGTGTTGGTGCGGATGGCTTTACACCCCGCCTCCAGATAGGCCCGGTGGATGGCGGCAATCTCATCCGGGGCCTCCAGGTTTGCCGGCTCGCACCGGGCCTCGGCCCGGCCGGGGCGGGAGGCGTAATAAGTCCCCATGGCCCCGTCGAACAACAGGGGCTCCCCCTGGGCCAGATATTCCCAAATATTCATGAGCCCAGCACCCTTCGGGCGATGTCCACCGACTGGCGGGCGTCCCTCGCGTAATGATCCGCCCCCATCCGAGCGGCGAAGTCCGGCGTCACCACCGCGCCGCCCACCCAAATCACCGGGGGCTCCTCCAGGGTGTGGAGCAGCTTGATTGTGGCCTCCATGGCGGGCAGGGTGGTGGTCATGAGGGCGGATAGCCCCACCAGGCGGATATTCTGAGCTTTTACGGTATCCAAAATGACCTCCGGCGGCACGTCCCGGCCCAGATCGACGGCCTCGTAGCCGTAGTTCTCCATCACCGTGCGCACGATGTTTTTGCCGATATCGTGGATGTCCCCCTTGACGGTGGCGATGACGAATTTCCCCTTCTTCACCGGAGCGCCGCCGCTCTCCGCGATGGCGGTCTTGACGGACTCGAACACCGCCTGGGCGGCCTGGGCGGCGCTCAAAAGCTGGGGCAGGAAGGCCCGGCCCGCCTCGTAGTCCGCGCCAACCTTGTCCAGGGCGGGGATGAGGCGGTTTTCCACCAGGGACAGCCCATCCTGGGTCCGGAGGGCCTCTTTGGCCAGACGGCCCGCGTCCCCCTCCAGCCCCCGGGCGACGGCCTCCTCCAGGGTGAGGGCGGAGGCTTTGGGCGCGGCCTGGGCGGAAGCGGCCCCCGCGAACCGGGCGATGTAGGCCCGGCACCCCGCGTCCTCCCCGGACAGCACCTTGAACGCCGCCACGGCGTCCATCATCTCCCGCTGATTGGGGTTGAGTATGGGCAGGGTGAGGCCCGCCGCCAGCGCCTGGGTCAGGAAGCTCCGGGTGACGGCGGCGCGGTTGGGCAGGCCGAAGGAGATGTTGGACACCCCCAAGACGGTCTGGAGCCCCAGCTCTTCCCGCACCATGCGGACGGCCTTCAGGGTCTCCAGCCCCTGCTCCTGCTGGGCGGAGACGGTGAGGGTGAGGCAGTCGATCCACACGTCCTCGGCCGGGATGCCATAGCCCAGGGCCGCATCCAGAATGCGCCGGGCGATGGCCACCCGGCCCTCCGCCGTGGGTGGAATGCCGTTTTCATCTAAACACAGGCCCACCACCGAGGCCCCATATTTTTTCACGATGGGCAGGATGCGGTCCAGCACCGCCCGCTCTCCGTTGACGGAGTTCACCGCCGCCTTGCCGTTGTAGACACGCAGGGCGGCTTCCAAAGCCTCCGGGTTGGTGGAGTCCAGCTGGAGGGGGAGGGGAACGGCGCTCTGGATCTTTTTCACCACCTGGGGGAGCATGGATACCTCGTCCACCCCCGGATGGCCCACGTTTACATCCAAAATGTCCGCCCCGGCGTCCTCCTGCTGGACGGCCAGGTCCAGCACGTAGTCCAGATCGTTTTCCAGCAGGGCCTGCTGGAGCCGTTTTTTGCCGGTGGGGTTGATCCGCTCCCCGATGACCCGCACCCCGCCCAGGAAGCAGGGGGTCATGGCGGAGCAGACGAAGCCGGTGGAGCGGTAGGTCCGGGGCGGGGGCGTTTTCCCCCTCAGCGCCGCCGCCAGGGCCCGGATATAGTCCGGCGAGGTGCCGCAGCAGCCGCCGAAGATGGTGACGCCCGCCTCCAGGCAGGGGAGGAGTGCCGCCACAAATTCCTCCGGCCCCATGCCGTATTTCCCGGTGGCCGGGTCGGGGAGGCCTGCGTTGGGCTTGGCGACGACAGGCAGGCGGGTATTCTCGCACAGTTCCCGCAGCAGGGGGGCCAGCAGGTCGGGGCCCAGGGAGCAGTTGAGGCCCACGGCGTCCGCCCCCAGGCCCTCCAGGGTGCGGGCCATGGAGGGGATGGTGCAGCCGGTGAAGGTCCGTCCGCTCTGCTCAAAGGACATGGTGACCAGGACGGGCAGGGAGATGTTCTCCTTCACCGCCAGCAGGGCGGCCTTGGCCTCATAGAGGTCGGTCATGGTCTCGATGGACACCAGGTCCGCCCCGGCCCGCTCTCCGGCCAGGGCGATCTCCTTGAAATAGCCATAGGCCCGCTCAAAGGACAGGGTGCCCAGGGGCTCCAGCAGCTCCCCCAGGGGGCCCATGTCCAGAGACACCTTTGTGTCCGTCCCGGCGGCGGCCTCCCTGGCGATGGCCACGGCGGCGGACACCACCTGGTCCACGGTGTATCCCGTCCCCGCCAGCTTGGGGGCGCTGGCCCCGAAGGTGTTGGCGCAGAGGATCTGACTGCCCGCCCCGATGTACTCCCGGTAGATGGAGCGCAGCAGGTCCGGATTTGTGAAATTCAGCAGCTCCGGCTTGTCGCCGGGGGGCAGGCCCCGCTGCTGGAGGACGGTGCCCATGGCCCCGTCCAGGATTACCAGTCCGTTGTGTAAAAAATCAAGCTCCACAGGTTTTTCCTCCCTTGCGGTATTGGCAGTTCTCGCGCAGATTGCAGAACCCGCAGCCCCGGACACGGGCGGGCTGGGGCCGGTCCGACAGGCCGATGACGGCGGTGACGGTCTTGGAGGGGTTCAATAACAGGCTGTCCGTCACCTGCACCCCCAGCCGCCGGGGGGCGTCCAGCAGGGCGCAGACGTCCTTTTGCAGGGCCAGCGGCAGGTCTCCGTAGCCGGGGCTGAAGCGGTCGGTACGGTACAGCCCCGGAAAACGGGCGGAGACCTCCGCCTCCGCTTCATCGCACCCCGCCTCCACCCAGGCGGAGCCGCAGGCGTCCAGCAGGGCGGCACGGGCCATGCCCCGGGCCTGTTCCGCCCGGAGGAGGGCTTCGAACCCCGCCCCCAGGGTGCAGACGAGGAGAACCGCCTGGGCGCACTCCGACAGCATCTTCGCCGCCAGGGCCCCCGGCAGGGCCAGGCCCGCCCCCTCCAGCGCGGGTCCCTCCGGCCCGAAGGCCAGTGAAAAGGCCCGCCAAATATACCGGGGCGTCACCGCGCCGGTAAGCTTGTCCGCCGCGGCGGACAGCTGGGCCAGCAGAGCGGGGTCAGCCTCCCCGTTCACCCCCAGGTAGCGCAGGGGCTCTTTCAAATCCAGCCTCATCCCGTCACCAGATGGCGACGCCCGCCACCAGCAGGAGGGCGGCGCCGCCCCGAATCAGATGGTGGGACGGGTGGAAGTTCCCGGACCGCCTGCCGTTGGCGTAGGCGGCGGCGCAGACCAGCAGACAGCCCGTGGCGCAGGCCAGCCCGTCCATCCAGCCCGGATTGCTCCCGACCAGGTTTGCCACGGCCTCAAAAGCCACGCAGATTCCGCCGCAGGCCATGGCGATGGCAAAGCCCCGGGCGGTGGGGTCCTGGGATTTGGACTGGCTGAGTCCGGCGATGAGGTGGAGAGCGCCGAACAGAACAGCCAAAACGCTGATGACAATTCGCATAAAATTTTCCCCCGTAAATTGTTCAAATGGGGCCGCAGCCGAGCGCAAACGGACGAATACCGCCCCTGTGGCAACGATTTGAAAGTTTCTTTTTGCCTGCTTTTTCTTTACAAAGAAAAGGTAGGTTAAGCCTTTTTGATGTACTGCGCGCTGGTTTTCAGCATCAGCCGCTTGTTTCCCACCCCGTCGAAGGCGATTTCCAGCAGTACGTCGCCCCCCATCTTTTGGGCGGACAGCACCATGCCCCGGCCAAAAGCCTTGTGCTCCAGCATATCCCCCTTCCGGTACTCCGGCAGGGCGGGGCCGGGCTCGGACAGGGCGGAACGGAACACGGGCCTGGAGGCGGTTTTCTGCGGCCGGCCGGGAGTGTAGGTGTTCCGGCGCTCCCCAGCCCCGTAGGCGGGGCGGTAGGGCTCCCGGTAGGTGGACACCCGGGGGGTCTGGTCGAATTCGTCCCAGCCCTCCTCCGCGGGCGCGGGGTCCAGATAGGACCGCCCGGACTGGTCCAGCAGTTCCGCCGGAATCTCCCCCGCAAACCGGGAGGGCCGGTTATTGCTGGTGCGGCCGAAGAGCATCCGCTGGCCGGCGCAGGTGAGGTAGAGCCGTTCCTTGGCCCGGGTCAGCGCCACGTAGCACAGCCGCCGCTCCTCCTCCATCTCCTCCGCCTCGCCGATGGCCCGGATGCCGGGGAAGATGCCCTCCTCCATGCCCACCACGAACACCGTGGGGAACTCCAGCCCCTTGGCGGAGTGCATGGTCATCATCACCACCGCGTCCTCGTCGGGGTCGTGGCTGTCCAGGTCGGTGTACAGGGCGATCTCGTCCAGAAAGCCTGCCAGGGTGGGCTCCCCCTCGGCGTTGTCCACGTAGCCCTTGATGGAGGTGAGCAGCTCCCGCACGTTCTCCAGCCGGGTGCGGCTCTCGATGTCGTTTTTGGCCTGAAGCATGGCGGCGTAGCCCGTCCGGGCCGCCACCTCCTCGTAAAAGTTTTCCAGGTCTAGAGTATAGGACAGCTCTGTCAGCCCGTCCACCATGGCCGCGAACTGGCCCAGCTTTCCCGCCGCCTTTTGCAGCTCGGGGTAGTCCTTGGCGTTGGAGACCACCTCCCACAGGGACAGGCCGTTTTGCGCGGCGATGGACCGGGCCCGCTCCACGGTGGCGGGGCCGATGCCCCGGGGCGGGTTGTTGATGATTCGGGTGAGGCGCAGGTCGTCGGCGCGGTTCTGGATAACGCACAGGTAGGCCAGCATGTCCTTCACCTCCGCCCGGTCGAAAAACCGGGTGCCGCCGATCACCTTATAGGGGATGCCGCTTCTTTTGAACGCCACCTCCAGCTGGTTGGACTGGGCGTTCATCCGGTAGAGGACGGCGTGGGTGTTCCACTTGACCCCGGCGTGGTAGTCCTGCATCAGCTTGTCCGCCACAAACCGGGCCTCGTCGTTCTCGTTCATGGCGGTGTAGAGGGACACCTTCTCCCCCGGCGCTCCCGCCGTCCACAGCTCCTTGCCCTTGCGGCCCTGGTTGTGCCGGATGACGGCGTTGGCCGCGTCCAGGATGTTTTTGGTGGAGCGGTAGTTCTGCTCCAGCCGGATGGTGCGGCAGCCCTTGTACTGTTCCTCGAAGGACAGGATGTTCTCAATGGTGGCGCCCCGGAAGCGGTAGATGGACTGGTCGTCGTCCCCCACCACGCAGATGTTTTCCCGTCCCCCGGCCAGCAGGGAGGCCAGGAGGTATTGCAGGTTGTTGGTGTCCTGGTACTCGTCGATGAGCACGTAGCGGAATTTTTTTTGATAATATGTCAGAACGTCATCGTGCTTCTGGAGCAGACGGACGGTGTGGAGGATGATATCGTCGAAGTCCAGCGCCCCGGCCTCCCACAGCCGCTTTTCGTATTCCGTGTACAGCCGGGCGATTTTCTGCAGGCGAAAGTCCCCGGACTTGTCCGCCTCCTCGGTGAAGTCCCGGGCCAGCTGGAGCTTATCCTTGGCCCTGGAGATGGTCCCCAGCACCGAGCGGGAGGGGAACTGCTTGTCGTCGAAACTCAGGGCCCGGACGCAATCCTTCATCACCCGCAGGGAGTCGTCGGTGTCGTAGATGGTGAAGGAGGAGGGAAAGCCCAGCTTCTCGATGTCCCGGCGCAGGATGCGCACGCAGGCGGAGTGGAAGGTGGAGGCCCACACGTCGCGGGCGGCGGGGCCCAACATCTTCTCCAGCCGGTCCTTCAGTTCCCCGGCGGCCTTGTTGGTGAAGGTGATGGCAATGATGGTCCAGGGGGGAGCGGGGTCCAGGGCGCACAGCCGGTCCGCCTGGAGACGGCCTTCTTTGACGGGGTGCGCGGCGTATTGGGCCAGGAAATCCAAATCCTGTTCCGCCGCCCACTCGGGCACCTCCAGGCAGTCCGACCCCCGGCCATACCGGATCAGGTTGGCCACCCGGTGGATGAGCACGGTGGTCTTGCCCGACCCCGCCCCCGCCAGCAGCAGCAGCGGGCCCTCGGTGGCCAGCACCGCCTTGCGCTGTTCGGGGTTGAGGTTCTGATAGTTCTGGCCGATGACCTCCCGGCGGAGGCGGCAGAATTCCAGCGACTGTTCCGGCGTCAGCATGTATATCAGTCCTTTTCGTCAAGTAGAAGCATTATATCAGACGGCGGCGGAAAAGTACAGAGGCGTTCTGTTGCCAGAAAGGGACCTGCGTGATAAAATGGATGCAAAACAACTGTGGGAGGATTGACAATGGATCAGATATCGCTGTGCGTCATGACGCGGGAGCTCTGCCATCAGCTGTATCAGGGCTGGGAAAACGACCCGGCCATCTATATGGATATGGGCCAGTTCTCGCCCTATCGCTACAGCAGAGAGGCGGTAGACCGGTATTTTGATGCGAAGCAGGCTCCGGACCGCATTCTCTTTGCCATTTTGAGGGACGGCGCACCGGTGGGGGAGCTGCATTTGAAGCAGATCGACCAGGAGAAAAAGGAGTGCGTCCTCAGCGTCCACATGCAGAACGACGCGGTAAAGGGTCGGGGCTATGGCACGCAGGCGGAACGGCTGGCTCTCCGGTACGCCTTTGACGTTCTGGATATGGCGGCGGTCAATGCGGACACCGTGGTCAAAAACACCCGCAGCCAGCACATACTGGAGAAGCTGGGCTTTCAGCACATCAGGGACGAGGGGGATTTTCGATATTACCGGTATCAGCGGTAATAGGGAGAGCGCCGGGGCCTATGGCCCCGGCGCTCTCTGTATTCATGATTAAGTAATCATACACCCTGCTCCAGCAGGGCCCTGAGCCGGCGGCAGCGCTGCTGGCAGGCGTCGGCCAGCTCGCCGTACAGCTCCAGCATATCCTGGTCGTCCCAGTCGTCCGCCGCCAGCCGGAAATCGTTTTCCTGCCGCTGTTCCGCCTGATGGCGGCTGCGCAGCGCCCCCCAGTAGGACGGAATGGCCGGGGTCCCCAGCAGTTCCGTGGGCCAGTACCGCAGCCCGGTGAGGAGAAAGTAGGCCGCCGCCAGCTTCCTGGCGTGCTTGTGCAGCTCTCCCGCCAGGCTGTTTAGTACCCGCTGGTCCGTGCCCCGGGCCCGGCGGGCCAGGTAGCGGTAGAACTGCCAGCCCTCCAGCGCGTCCATCACGTGGCGGCGCAGCCGGGCGGTGCGGTCGCCCGCGGGCTGGGGTTCCTCCCACAGCGGGGGCAGGTCGCCGCCCCAGCCGCTGCCGTTCTGCGGAGGCAGCCCCTGGCCGGACGGACCGCGTTGGCTGGGCGGTTCCGGGGCGGGAGCTTCCTCCGGCGGGAACTGTTCGGGTGCCGGGGCGCTTTGGGCGCCGTCCTCCTCTGGAGCGGGTTGAGCGGGACGGGACGGCTCCTCCCGGCGGACGCATTCCGGGGGCAGGCCGTCCCCGTCTTGGCGGAGCAGCGCTTTCAGGCACTCGCAGGATATGTCCCCTCCGCCGGAAGGGGCGGGCTGGATGGGGCTGCCCGCTTCGGACCGGCCGGCCATCACCCGCTGCCATACCCGCTGGAACACCTCCTGGTCCTTCACCGGGCATGGGATGATATCTTCCATGTTCACACCTCCTTTGCCCCACATTCTATGTGGGAGGGGAGGGTTTTGCCAATCTATAGCTGACTATATTCCTGAAGCAGCTCCTCAAAGGAGCGGACATACCAGGAGCACACCGATTTCAGTTCCTCCTGCCGGGCCTCGTAGTAAGCGTCGTACACTCCGGCGGCGGACATGCCCGCCTTCACCGCGGTGGCGCAGTTGTCCGGGCTGTCGTCAAAGAGGGTGCAGTGCTCCGGCGGTACGTCCAACAGCTCGCTCAGCCGCAGAAAGCACCGGGGGTCCCGCTTTTCCAGCCCGAGCTCCTCGGCGAAAACGATGGGGCGGAACAGGCCGGTCAGATGGAAGCGGTCCAGCGCCGCCCGGCACATGGCGGGACGGCAGGCGGTGAACAGGGCCATGGGGCGGCCTTGGGCCGCGCACTGGCGCAAAAAGGCCTCCGCTCCCGGCTTCAGCGGAGCCAGTTCCCGGTAGTGGCGCTCCGCCAGACGGTCCCACTCCGCCATGATGTCCTCCGGGGACTCAGGCAGGTGGTAATATTCCTTGGTGAACCGGGCCGCGATGGGGGCAATGGACCGCTCCACCATCCGTTGGTACTCCGGGGTGTGGGGCAGGTTCCGGCGGGCCAGAAATTCCAGGTCTACGTTCTGCCAGACGCCGTTGGTGTCGGTGATGGTGCCGTCCAGGTCGAATATGTACATCAAATCAGCTCCTTAAGCGCTTTTAAGCATACCAGACCGGGGCGGGTTTGGCAAGTCCCCGGTATTTTTCCTCCCGACATTGACTTGTCCCCCTATTGCGGATAAAATAGAGGGAACGGTTCTGAAAGGAGGGGGCGGACATGCGGAAACTGGTCTGGTTTTCCGGGGGCTTCGCCGCCGCCTGCCTGTGGGCGTGCTATTTTGAGCCGGGTCCCGTTCCGATTCTGGCGGCCGCCGTTCTGCTGGGGCTGGTTCTGGCGGTCTGGCTGTCTGCCCGGCCCGGAGAAAACGAACGCCCCATAGCTCTGCGCCGCCCGAAGGACAAAAGGCCGCTGTCCCGGTATGCCCGCTATCAGATTTCCCGGCGTGCCCTGGCCCTGTGCCTGGGCGGCGCGGCCGCGCTGGGGTGGTCGGCTGTCTACTTTGCCCTGTTCCGGGCCCCGGCGGAGAGCTGGGTGGGGGAGGACGTGCCTGTCTGCGGCGAGGTGTCCTCCTATCCCGTACCCACCTCCATCGGCGGGTACTCGGTGACGGTCCGGCTGGAGGGAGGCTTTTCTGCCCCGGATGTCCTGGCCTACGGTCCGGCGGACTGGGAAAACTTGAAGCCCGGGGATAAGCTCTCGTGTACTGCCCGGGTGAAGCCCGCCACCCACGCCTATGGCGATGAGACCACCTACTACACCGCCAAAGGCGTGTACCTGCTGGCCTACTGCGGCGGCGAAACGGAAATTGAGCCCGCCGGCCGGGTTCCCCTCCGGCACTGGCCCGCCCTGTGCGCCCATGAGCTCAAGGCGGGGATATACGCCGCCTTTGACGAGACGGCCGCGCCCATTGCCGCCGCCGTCACCCTGGGGGACAAAACCGGGCTGGACGCTGCCTTGTACTCCGCGTTCAACCGGGCGGGGCTGATGCACGCCGCGGTGGTGTCCGGCTTCCACATCAGTTTTCTGGTCCAAATGGCGCTGGCCCTGTGCGGCCGCCGCCGGAAAACAGCCCTGCTCCTGCTGCCTCTGCTGGTGTTTTACGCCCTTATGGCCGGAGGCACCCCGTCGGCGTTCCGGGCGGTGGTCATGCAGAGCGCTTTGCTGTTTGCCCCCATCGCCCAACGGGAGGAGGACGCCCCCTCCGCCCTGGGGCTGGCCCTGCTGATTCTGCTGGTCCAAAATCCCTTTGCCGCCGCCAGCGTGGGTTTGCAGCTGTCTTTTGCCTCGGTGGCGGGTATCCTCCTGGCGGCTGAGCCCTTGTTTCGCCGGATGTACAAGCCCCTCAAAAAAAAGCGCCCGGCCAAGGGGCAGAGGGCAGGGCTCCTGCTGTGGAGAGCAGGCCGAGTCGTCCTCACCAGCGTGTCCACATCCCTGGGGGCCATGCTGTTCACCACTCCGCTGATCGCCCTCTATTTCGGGCAGATTCTGATTTTGTCGCCCCTGTCCAATGTGCTGGTCCTCTGGGCGCTGAGCCTGCTGATGATGTGCGGGCTGGTTTTGGGGACGGCCGGTGTTTTTCTGCCCGGCCCCGCCGCCCTGATGGGAGCCGCCGCCGGACTGCCGGGGCATTATGCCCGGTGGGCGGCGCAGCTGCTGGGAAAATTTCCCTTTGCCAGTCTCAGCGCGGACAACACGTACTGCCTCATCTGGCTGGCGGGAGTGTATCTGGTTCTGCTGGCGGCGGTTTTGGGAAAAGAGCGCCCCAAACGGCCCCTGGTTTCGGCGGGAGCGCTGGCCGTTCTGCTGTGTGCCGCCATTGGCCTGGGGCGGCTGGAGGTGGAGTCCGCCGATTTGACCGCCGCCGCCCTGGACGTGGGCCAGGGCTCGGCCACCGCCCTGCTGTCCGGCGGCAGGGCGGCCCTGGTGGACTGCGGCGGCAGCGGTTCCCGGAGCGCCGGGGATGTGGCGGCGGATTATTTCGCCGCTATGGGCCGCACCCGGCTGGACGTCCTGGTCCTCACCCATTTCGACGCGGACCATTTCAACGGGGTGGAACAGCTCTTCTACCGGATGAGGGTGGACCGGGTGGCCGTCCCAGCGGGGGATGCCGACCCGGAAAACCTGGCCCGGCTGCGGCTGCTGGCCCAGGCGGAGGGGGCGGAGGTAATTCTGGCGGACGAGACAAAAACACTGTCCCTGGGCGGCGCGGACCTGACGCTGTTCCCGCCCCTGGGCGGAGGCGCCTCCAATGAGTCCGGGCTGTTCGCCCTGTGCTCCCATGGGGATTTCGATGTGCTTATCACCGGAGACGCCGACGCTTTTGTGGAAAAAATGCTGGTGAAGTACCGGCCCATCCCGGACATTGAGGTGCTGCTGGCGGGGCACCACGGCTCCAAAAACTCAAGCTGCGCCGAATTCCTCAGCGCCGTTGCCCCAGAGGTGGCGCTCATTTCCGCGGGAGCCAACAACTCCTATGGGCACCCCGCGCCGGAAACGCTGGACCGGTTCGCGGCCATCGGTTCGGAGGTCCACCGCACCGACCGGGAAGGGACAGTCTGCGTCACTGTGCGGGGCGGGGCCGTGGGGATACGCTAAGAACCTGTATTCACAACCTCAATCCACCGTCTGGATGGGTCTTTTCCTGTGATGCTTCGCTGTGATTTCTTGAAACAAACACAATTATTCCGGCGAAATCCCGCCTCGCCTGACAGGAAAAGCCCTCGTCCATCCGGCGGTTTCAGCTGTGAATACAGGTTCTAAAACAGATGAAACGGGGGAGCGCTATGCCGCCCAAAAAGAAGAAAACCGACAACACCGCCATGCGCGAGCTGAAACAGGATTTGAAAACGGGCACGCCCAAGCGCCTGTACCTGTTCCATGGGGAGGAAGCTTTCCTCCGGGACTACTACCTGGGAAAGCTGAAGGAGGCGGTTCTGCCCGCCGGGCTGGAGGAGTTCAATCTCCATGCCGCCAAGGGGAAGGAGTGTTCGGTGGAGTGGATTGCCCAGGCGGTGGACTGCCTGCCCATGATGAGCGGGCGCACCCTGGTGCTGGCCACCGACTTCGACCTGTTCGGCCAGGGGGAACGGGCCCGGGAGCGGCTGCTGGAGATTTTATCCGCCCTGCCGGATTACTGCACGCTGGTATTTGTGTACGACCTGCTGCCCTATAAGGCGGACGGGCGGTCCAAGCTGGCCGCCTTGCTGAGCCGGGAGGGGACGGTGGTGGATTTCCAGCGGCAGGAGCAGGGGGACCTCACCGACTGGATCTGCCGCCAGTTCAAAAAGGCGGGCAAAACCGTGGACACGGAGGACGCCCGGTATCTCATTTTCCTGTGCGGCGACCTGATGCACGATTTGGCCGCAGAGATCGGCAAGGCGGCGGCTTTTGCCTCCGCCCCGAGGGTCACGCGGGGGGACATCGACGCGGTGGCCGTGCCCAAGACGGAGGCGGTGGTGTTCCAGATGACCGACGCCCTGGCCCGGAAGGATTTCGACAAGTCGGCGTCGGTGCTGGCCGACCTGCTCCACAGCCAGGAATCGTCCATCATGATCTTGTCCGTCATGGGCAAGTACTTCCGGCAGCTGTACACCGCGCGGCTGTACCTGGACGCGGGGAAGGGGCGCGGCGATTTTATGGAGCTGTGGGGCATGAAGTCCGGTTATCAGGCGGACAAGCTGCTGGACGCCGCCCGGCGCTTCCCGCTGCCCTGGTGCCGATATGCGGTGCGGCGGTGCGCCCAGACGGATATTTTGCTCAAAAGCTCCTATGGCCGGGAGGGGGAGGTCCTCACCGCCCTGCTGATGGAGCTGGCCTCCGGCGGGAGGGCGGCGGTATGAGCGCGCCCCTGCGCATCCGCGAGGCCGTGGTGGTGGAGGGCCGGTACGACAAGGCGGCCTTGGCCGGAGTGGTGGACACCCTCATCCTGGAGACGGCGGGCTTCGGCGTGTTCAAGGACGCCGAGCGGCTGGTCTTTCTGCGGAAGCTGGCGGCAAAGCGGGGACTTATCGTCCTCACCGACTCCGACGGGGCGGGGTTTGTCATCCGCAATTACCTGAAGGGGGCCATCCCAAAGGGTCAGGTCAAGCACGCCTACATCCCCGACGTGTATGGCAAGGAGCGGCGCAAGCAGGCCCCCGGCAAAGAGGGCAAGCTGGGAGTGGAAGGGATGTCCCCCGATGTTTTGCGGGAGGCTGTTTTGCGCTCCGGGGCCACGGTGCTGGACGGGCACGCGCCGGAGCGGCCCCAGGGAGACCTGACCCCGGCGGACCTGTTCGCCCTGGGGCTGTCCGGCACAACCGACGCGGCGGCGCGGCGGGGGGAGCTGCTGAGACGGCTGGACCTGCCCGAGCACATGAGCGCCAAGGCCCTGCTGGCGGCGCTGAACGCGCTGTATACGCCCCGAGAGCTGGAGGAGCTGCTTGGGAGGCTATGTTGAGGGGGGAGCTGTATGAAGCACCTATACCGTTTCGCTGTGGCCCTGATTATTTTGGGATTTGTGGGAACCGCCGTGTTTCTTGTGCTGGCCCCAGACATCGTACCCGCCCATTATAATTTCGCAGGGGAGGTAGATCGGATGGGCAGTAAATATGAATATGTCCTATTCCCTTTTGTCTCAGCGGGGTTGGGTATCATTTTTCTCTTGTTGGCAAAGCAGGCCCGAATTAAGAAGTGGGGGGACTGTACCTGGGTCGAGAAGATTTTCCTTTTTACAGCTATTGGTGAAATACTGCTGTTTCATAGTATGGCAGGAGACGCTATGTGGACAGCTGTACACTATTTGGGATAAAAATAAAAGGTATTTACAAGGCCGTGTGAAAACTCAAACGTTTTCACACGGCCTTTATAGTTGACGTGGTTTCTTTTCAACCTGTTTGGCGGTGATTCGCCGCACAGGCCGCAAAGCGGTCTCGCGTCGGACTTCATAGTCAGCGCACAGGCTCTGCCAGACAGCGGCGTAGCCGTTGCCTGAAAATCGGCAATTGCCGATTTTCAACTGCACTGACTATACTGTATAAAATGAGCATAGATAGAGGATTAAACATTTCTTTTTCGCTTCCTGTTACTCCAGGTCATTCAGCCCCTCGAACAGTTCGTTGAAGGACTTCATCCCGGCGCACCGCCCGAAGGACAGCTCCCGGTCCTCCCCGAACTCCAGGAGGAAGCACTTGGCCAGTTCCTCCACCGTCACCTCCAGCGCCCCGAAAAACTGCCGGCAGGCGAAGCTCCGGGCGGGGGTGCCCTCCTCAAACTGGCTGACGATAAGGGATTCCGTCACCTGGTCCAGGGGGTACAGCTTCAGGTGCATCAGTTCGTGGACGATGACCTCCTCCAAATTCTCCTGCTTTGGGTCTAACGCATTGAGCAGCAAAATGGCCTTTCGGTCGTCGCAGTCGATTTTGATATCGCCGGTTTTGGGCCAGGCCGGGTCCTCCACCCACTCCAGGCGCACGTCCCAGCCGGGGGTGAGGCGGAGCTTTTTGATCCAAAACTCAAACCGCGCCTGGAGCTTTGCCCGGCCCACAGCAGGGGCGCTCATCCCTCGAGCTCCATCATTTTGTCGATCCGGCGCTGGTGGCGGCCTCCCTCGAAGTCCGTGGACAAAAACACGTCCAAAATACGCTCCGCCAGGTTGCCCCCGGTGACCCCGGCCCCCATGGCCAGCACGTTGGCGTCATTGTGGCGGCGGGTCATCTCGGCGGACAGGGTTTCGTGGCACAGGGCGCACCGTACCCCCTTCACCTTGTTGGCCGCCATGGACATGCCGATGCCGGTGGTACACAGCACCACCCCCCGCTCACACACACCGTCCGCCACCAGCCGGGCGGCGGCGGCGCCGAAGTCGGGGTAATCGCAGCTGTCCGTACTGTTTGTGCCGCAGTCGGCGACCTCATGGCCCTGGTCCAGGAGATGGGCCTTCAGCCGCTCCTTCAGTTCATAAGCGCCGTGGTCGCAGGCAATGGAAATTTTCATCCGTCAAATCCTCCGTTTACAGTTTGTGAAGCACCGGCTTCCGGCGTTCATAGGTGGTCACGCAGTCAAATCCCGCCGCCTTGAGCATCTCCATGGCCTGGGGGACGCCCTTGGCCACGTCCTCGGGGCGGTGGGCGTCCGCCCCCACGGTGACCAGCTCCCCGCCGCACTCCTTGAACCAGGAGAGCAGAAGAGGCCAGGAGCCCAGGTCGGCGCCATGCCAGGTGTTTACCTCCATGGCGCGGCCCGTGCGGGCCATCTCGGTGAAAATGGCCCGCACCCGGTCCTCATAATCGGCGATGGACAGCTCCACCCCGTCCCGGCGGATATACCGCAGGGGGTAGACGATGTGGGCCAGGCTGTCGTAGCAGTCGGCACACTTTGTCACCAGAGTCCAGGTGTGGTCCAGGGTGCTCTCCATCACCTTGCGGGCCAAGGCCGTGTTTCTGTGGAAGCTGGAAAAATATAGGTCCCGGTTTCCCTCCATGCCAATCCAGTTGTGGAGGGAACCCAGCACGAAATCCATCTCTTCTCCGCCCTGAGCCAGGACCTCCCGGGCGGTTTGGGGGTCGTAGGGGGCTGAGCCCAGTTCAATCCCCAGGCGGAGGGTGAGCCTGCCCCCCAGCTGAGCTTTGGCGGCGCGGTACTGTTCCTTGGCGGAGGCCCAGTCAAAGGGCCCCGCCGGGATGCCGGCGTAGTCCAGCAGGTCGTGGTGGTCGGTGACGCAGAACTCCGCCAGCCCGGCGGCTATGGCGGCGTGGGCGGTGTCCAGCAGCTCCGCGCCGCTGTCGGGGGAAATTTTGGTGTGGCTGTGCGTGTCGCAGAGATACATATTTTATCACCTTATAATCAACATGAACGGCAAACGCCGTTGACCGTCTCGGTCCGGGTGCCTGGCCCAGGGAGGGGACCATCGAGAGGAAAGCCGCAAGACGGGCCAGTCCGCCTACAGGTTCATCAGAAGAGACCCTATATCAGGAGGCGCATATATGATGCACCACCCTCCCAGACCTCCGCCCCCTCTCTCGGCAAGGCCGGAAGCGAGGGATATGGAGCTTGTGCAAAACGGCCCTTGACCCAAATCGAAGCCCAGCGAAGCGGGTTCGATTTGGAACTGTAGACACAGCGGAATGAGGGAGCTTTCGGCAAGGCCGGAAGCGAGGGATATGGAGCTTGTGTCTACAGCGGCCAGCTGGGAAACCAGCGCAGGAAATATTGGCTGTACCAGGTGGGGACGTAAAGGCCGATGAGTTCCGGGTAGAACACGGCGTACAGCGCCGCGGCGTACCCGGTGAAACCGTAGACGGCCAGACGGTATCCCTTTTGCTTGCGGGATACCATGTCGTCCATGAGATAGGTGATGGCGAAGCACAAAAACAGGACTGTGGGGAAGTAGTGGTAAGCGAACAGAATGCGGCCGATGGGCAGCCAGGGGACAAACTGAGACAGGACGGCGATGAGGATGAACAAGCCCTTGCCGCACTTGCGCCGCACCGTCTGGACTGCCACGGCGAAGAAGGACAGCAGCCCCGCCCAGGACACCAGGGGGTTGTTGAAGGAGGCGAACAGACTTTTCATGCCGGGCACATCCAGATCCCGGTAGTACAGAATGGGACGGCCGTCGAAAATCCACTGATACCAATAGGATTCGTAGGGGTGGGGGGTATGGACGCCCTGATGGTAGGTGAGCATGAAGTGCTGGTTCTTGAGCATGATGTCCACCGGATGGGCGGTGCTGCCAATCACGTCGAAGAAGCTTTGTTTTCCCCCATCCGCTCCCGGCTGGGCCATGGCGGACAGGTGCTTGGGGAGCTCGGTGAAGGGCCAGGACAGGCACTGCTGGACCAGACCGCCGAAGCCGGCGGTATTTCCCCGGGCCACGGCGTAAGGGAAGTAGGATATGGTGTAGATACACACCGGAATGAGGACGAAAAACAGCACGGACAGCAGGGTAATGCCCACCACATGGACTGTGAAAGAGGGCACCTGGGGCCGCTCCCAGGGGACTTCCTTCTCCAGGAACATGGCCTGAGCCACGTCTTCCTTGACCTCCGGGGGGGCGGATTGACGGCGGGCCTGGTGTTCGGCCTCCCGCCAGTCCCCAGCCTTGAAAATCATGCCCAGCAGCCAGAGAAGGGCCAGCCCCGCCCCGGCGTATACCACCGTCCACTTGGAGGCGCAGCCGACGCCCCAGAACAGGCCGCTGAGGAACAGGGGCAGGATATGCCAGCGCAGTTTTTTCCCCGCCGGCACCGCCAGGTAGCGGTACATGAAGTAGTAGGACACCAGGATGAAGAACACGCCGTAGGTGTCGATGGTGGCGATGCGGGTCTGGACCAGGTGCATGAAGTCGAAGGTAAACAGGGCCGTGCCGCACAGGGCGGCCGGGGTTTTGCCGAACAGGTTTTTCAGGAAGATATACAGCACCGGAACCATCAGCACCCCGAACAGGGTCCCCATAAACCGCCAGCCGAAGGGCACCATGCCGAAGACCATGACGCCGATGGATAGGATCAGCTTGCCCAGCGGCGGGTGGGACACCTCGTAGGGATAGACGTTGTTTAAATGCTCCAGGGCGGTGCGGGGGTGGTAGATCTCGTCGAAATAGGACGAGTTCATATAGGTGGATTTGGATTCCCACAGCCCGTATTCATCGAACAGGGCGGCTCCCTGCTCGTCCACCCGGTCCGGGGCGGGCTTGGCCACCGGGGTGCGCTGCTCTTGGGCTGAACCCTCATGATAAACCTGCTCCCCGGACCACAGCGCCAGTTCCGCCAGCCACAGGCCCTCCTCCCGGGGGGCGCTGGCGGCGGTGAGCCGGAATTTGGAGGCCAGAATCACCCCCACGGGGGCCTCCCCCTCCTTGGCCTCCTCCCCGTTTTCATTCACCTTGGTCAGGTCCAGCACCTTCCATTTGAACAGGGAATTGTAGGGCTGGTCCAGCTTCACGCTCCGCCAGCTCCCGTCCTCCGCCTCCCACTCCAGGGTGTAGTACCCGGTGCCCAGAGAGGTAAAGTAGGACAGCTTATCCACCGCTGCCGGCTGGTCGTAGGAGAATTCCACACTTTCCCCCTGCTGGAATTTCACCGGATTCTGGGGGGCGTGGAGGTCCCCCAGCTGGAAAAAGGCGGTGAAGGCGTATACCGCCGTCAGCAGCAGCACGGGCAGGATGTCCCTTTTCTCCATGGGGTGGCAGGGCAGGGTGAGGGTCATGCGGGTGCGCCTGGAGCGCTCCTCCGCCATGGCGATCCACTCCAGGCTGTGGGGCCGGGGCCGCAGGCACAGCCAGTAGTAGACGAAAAAGGCGACGCATACCGCCAGCGCCGGGATGAACCAGGCGAAAGCGGGGGACAGGTTGCCGAAAAACCAGGATAGGCCGGACACCACCGCATCCCAGGCCCCCTGGAAAGTCAGCGGGGCGCTCTCCTCCGGGGCGGACGAGACGGCTAGAGCCAATGCGTTTATCATTATGTCCTCCAATCAAGCACGCCGGACGTGCCGCAATTTACAAAGGATGGGCGAAAATGCCGATACAACAGCTATGATACTACGAACAGCCGGGAAAAGAAAGCCCTTTTTTATCTTTGCACGGAAACAGGCAAAGCCGGCCAGCAGTCCGGGGGGCGGTGTGCGAAAACGGGGCGGGTTTTTGGCATTGATACCGCGTTTTATCAGATTCACATTTAATTTACAACTGAGCTATTGACAATTCAGGGGGGTGGTGGTAGATTATCTTTAGCACTCAGGAAGAACGAGTGCTAAATCTCTGGAGGGGAGGCAGGGTATTGGAGCTGTCCGAGCGAAAAAAGAAAATTCTGCGGGCCGTGGTGGAAAGCTATATCCAGACGGCGGAGCCGGTGGGCTCCAAGGCGCTGGCACAGCTGGCGGGGCTGAAGGTGTCCTCCGCCACCATCCGCAACGAGCTGGCCGACCTGACGGAGCAGGGCTATCTGGAACAGCCCCACACCTCCGCCGGACGGGTCCCCTCGCCCAAAGGCTACCGGCTGTATGTCAACGAGCTGATGGAGGAGCAGCGGCTGAGCCTGGAGGAAACGAAGCAGATCAACGAGGCCCTTCATTTGAAAATGCGGGAGCTGGACAAGGTCATCGACCAGGCGGGGCGCATGGTGTCCCAGCTCACCAACTACCCCGCGTTCGCCCTCACCGAGGGGGCGCGGCGGCTCACCATCAAGCGGTTCGACCTGATTCTGGTGGATACCGCCTCCTTCATCGCCGTGGTGATGACGGACAGCAGCGTGGTGAAAAACAAGCTGTTCCGCCTCCCCGCCGAGCTGTCCGAGCCCCAATTGCAGCTGCTCACCACCCTTTTGAACACCGCGTTCGTGGGCAAGACGCTGGACCAGCTCACCCCGGAGCTGATGCGGGTGGCGGAGCACGCGGCGGGCAGCTCCTACGGACTCATCTCCCTGGTGGTGTCTTTCGCCATGGAGGTGCTGGACTCGCTGGAGAGCAGCGCTGTGTACACCGCCGGAGCCAGCCACATTCTGGACCACCCCGAGTATCAGGACGTGGGCAAGGCCCAGAAGCTGATGAGCTACTTGTCCGAGGACCGCTCCCTGGCCCAGGCCCTGGCTCTGCCCGCGCTGGAGGGGGACGACACAAAAATTTTGATCGGCCCTGAAAACGTGGCCGACGAGCTGAAGGACACCAGTGTGGTGCTGGCAAGCTACGACATCGGAGACGGTATGAAAGGGGTTATCGGCGTGGTGGGCCCCACCCGGATGGACTACGCCAAGGTGGCCGCCAAGCTGTCCTGTGTGGCGGACGGGCTGTCCAAGCTGTTCGGTCAGCCGGAACTGCCCCCCAGCGCCCCGGAAAAGGAGGAATAAACGCCAATGGCTAAAGACAAGATGAACGAGAATCCCGTCCCCGAGGAAGAGCTGGACGAGACCGCCGGACAGGGGGCCGCAGAGGAGACCGCAGCGGCTCCCGAAACTGAGGAGGCCCCGGAGACCGCCGAAACCGCCGGCGACCCGGAAGTGCCGGGACCCAAGGCAAAAGGTTTTTTTGGAAAGACAAAAAAAGAGTCCCAGAAGGACAAGGGCCAGCTGCTGGCCGAGGCGGCGGACAAATACCTGCGTCTGGCGGCGGAGTACGACAACTACCGCAAGCGCACCGCCAAGGAGAAGGAAAACGCCTGGTCGGAAGCCAAGGCCCAGACCGTGGCGGCCTTCCTCCCCGTGTACGACAACCTGGAGCGGGCCCTGAAGCAGGAGACCGCCGACGAGGCCTACAAAAAGGGCGTGGAGATGACCATGAAGGGTCTCCAGGACGCCCTGACCACCCTGGGGGTGGAGGTGATTCCCGCCCTGGGCGAGACCTTCGACCCCAACCGCCACAACGCCGTGATGCACTGCGACGACCCGGAGTCAGGCGAGAGCACCATCGTGGAGGTCTTCCAGCAGGGGTTCATCTGCGGGGACAAGGTTATCCGGTTCTCTATGGTCAAGGTCGCGAACTGACAGGGCTGATTTCAAAGGAAAGGAGCATCCTGACATGAGTGCTGAGTTTCCGATTCATTTGACGGACAGAGGCAAGGGATGGCGTAAGACACGGAAAAACGTTCGATTGGAATATGAGGATGGAACATGCCTGGACACGTCGGTGTTGGGCGAATCCCATCTGGAGCGCGGAAATTTTACCATTTCCGGCGGTTCGGTGAATGGATATTATGCTGAACCCGGTTCGGATAAAAAAATACGTGTTACCAACATCGCGGGAGGGAGAGACGGCAGGCTCCTCAAAGAGTGTCCGCATTGTGGCGAAGCAAAGCCGCTGGATGAATTTGATGATTCCGGTCGGGTTACTGACGATCAGCGGGACCAAAGCCAGTGCAGCGAATGCCGGAACCGCTATTACAGGGAGCGCTGATTAAATGCGGCTTCGGCGCTTCGTAGATATTTTTCGCGAATTGCTCTTGCCGATTTAATCAGTCCTTTCTCAAGAATGCCGCTTCACATTTTGTATCATATATATAATTTGGAGGAAAAAGTCATGAGTAAAATCATTGGTATCGATTTAGGCACAACCAACAGCTGTGTGTCCGTCATGGAGGGCGGCGAGGCCGTGGTCATCCCCAACGCAGAGGGCAACCGCACCACCCCGTCCGTGGTCGCCTTCTCCAAGGACGGCGAGCGCATGGTGGGCCAGGTGGCCAAGCGCCAGGCCATCACCAACCCCGACCGCACCATCGCCTCCATCAAACGGGAGATGGGCTCCGACTACCGGGTGCCCATCGACGGCAAGAAATACACCCCCCAGGAGATCAGCGCCATGATCCTCCAGAAGCTGAAGGCCGACGCCGAAGCATACCTGGGCCAGACCGTCACCGAGGCCGTCATCACCGTCCCCGCCTACTTCACCGACGCCCAGCGCCAGGCCACCAAGGACGCGGGCAAGATCGCCGGCATGGAGGTCAAGCGCATCATCAACGAGCCCACCGCCGCCGCCCTGGCCTACGGCGTGGACAAGGAGTCCGACCAGAAGATCATGGTGTACGACCTGGGCGGCGGCACCTTCGACGTGTCCGTGCTGGAAGTGGGCGACGGCGTGATCGAGGTGCTGGCCACCGCCGGCAACAACCGCCTGGGCGGCGACGACTTCGACAAGTGCGTCATGGACTGGATGGCCGCCGAGTTCAAGAAGGCCGAGGGCATCGACCTCACCGGCGACAAGGTGGCCATGCAGCGGCTGAAGGAGGCCGCCGAGAAGGCCAAAATCGAGCTGTCCGGCGTGACTACCACCACCATCAACTTGCCCTATATTACCGCCGACGCCACCGGCCCCAAGCATCTGGATTTGACCCTCAGCCGCGCCAAGTTCGACCAGCTCACCTCCCATCTGGTGGAGGCCACCGCAGGCCCCGTGCGCCAGGCCATGAGCGACGCGGGCCTGTCCGGCAGTGACATCCAGAAGGTGCTGATGGTGGGCGGCTCCAGCCGTATCCCCGCCGTCCAGGACATGGTGAAGAAGCTCACCGGCAAAGAGGGCTTCAAGGGCATCAACCCCGACGAGTGCGTGGCCATGGGCGCGGCCCTTCAGGGCGGCGTGTTCACCGGCGACACCAAGGGCCTGCTGCTGCTGGACGTGACCCCCCTGTCCCTGGGCATCGAGACCATGGGCGGCGTCATGACCAAGCTCATCGACCGCAACACCACCATCCCCGCCAAGAAGTCCCAGACCTTCACCACCGCCGCCGACAACCAGACCAGCGTGGAGGTCCACGTGCTCCAGGGCGAGCGGGAGATGGCCCAGTACAACAAGACCCTGGGCCGGTTCCACCTGGACGGCATCGCCCCCGCCCGCCGGGGCGTGCCTCAGATCGAGGTCACCTTCGACATCGACGCCAACGGCATCGTCAACGTGTCCGCCAA
This sequence comes from uncultured bacterium, assembly GCA_947564255.1. Lineage (GTDB taxonomy): Bacteria > Bacillota > Clostridia > Oscillospirales > Oscillospiraceae > Enterenecus. The sequence continues at coordinate 52,521 of CANOBV010000001.1, forward strand.
GGACCTGGGCACCGGCACCGAGCAGCACATCACCATCACCTCCTCCACCAACATGTCCAAGGAGGACGTGGACAAGGCCGTGCGGGAGGCGGAGCAGTTCGCCGCCGAGGACGCCAAGCGCAAGGACGAGGTGGACACCCGCAACCAGGCCGACCAGATGGTGTACCAGACGGAGAAGACCCTGGAGGAGATGGGCGACAAGCTGGACTCCAGCGACAAGGCCGGCGTTCAGAGCGCCCTGGAGAAGCTGAAGGAGACCATGAAGGGCTCCGACACCCAGGCCATCAAGAACGCCACCGAGGAGCTGACCAAGGCCTTCTACGCCGTCAGCGAGAAGCTGTACAGTCAGGCGGGCGGCCAGGCCGGCCCCAGCCCCGACATGGGCGGCGCGGGCTTCTCCGGCGGCCAGCCCCAGGGCGGCGGCAATGACAACGTGGTGGACGCTGATTTCGAGGTCATGGATGACGACCAGAAGTAATGAACCTAAAAACGGGCGACAGCGGGGCACACTGCCCCGCCGTTCCCGTGTCAAGAGGTGATTCCATATATGGCAGATCAAAAGAGAGATTACTATGAGGTATTGGGCGTGGGCAAGACCGCGTCCGACGACGAGCTGAAAAGAGCTTACCGCAAGCTGGCCAAGCAGTACCACCCGGACATGAACCCGGGCAACGCGGAGGCGGAGGCCAAGTTTAAAGAGGTCAACGAGGCGTATGAGGTGCTGTCCGACAAGGACAAGCGGGCCAAGTACGACCAGTTCGGCCACGCCGGGGTGGACCCCAATTTTGGGGCGGGCGGCTTCGGCGGTTTCGATATGGGAGACATCGACCTGGGGGATATTTTCGGTTCCTTCTTCGGCGGCGGCTTCGGTGGACAGCGTCAGGCCGACCCCAACGCCCCCAAGCGGGGGGCCTCCATACGGGCCAGCATTACAATCTCCTTTGCCGAGGCGATGAGCGGGTGCGAAAAGGAGCTGAATGTGCCCCGGATGGAGAGCTGTGATTCCTGCCACGGCACAGGCTGTGCCCCCGGCACCACCGCCGAGGTGTGCCCGGACTGCCGCGGGACAGGGCAAGTGCGCATTCAGCGCGGCGGCGGCGGCTTCGCGTTTTCCACCACCGCGCCCTGTTCCAAATGCCGGGGCACAGGCAAGCTCATTCATCAGCCCTGTACCGGCTGCAGGGGCAGCGGAGAGGTCCGCCGCCAGCGGAAAATCAAGGTCAGGGTGCCCGCCGGTATTTACGACGGGCAGACCATCTCCATGCGGGGGCAGGGCAACAGCGGCGCCAACGGCGGCCCCGCCGGAGACCTGCTGGTCAATGTGGCCGTGCTTCCGGATTCCCGGTTTGAGCGGGACGGCAACGACCTGTATACCCAGCGCCAGGTGAGCTTTACCCAGGCGGCGTTGGGAGCGGAGCTGGATATAGAGACCATCGACGGCAAGGTGAAGTATAACCTGCCCGCCGGGACCCAGCCGGGCACAGTGTTCCGCCTGCGGGGAAAGGGCGCGCCCAGCGTCAACGGCCGGGGGCGGGGCGACCAGTACGTCACCGTCCAGATCCAGGTGCCCACCAACCTGACCAGCCAGCAGCGGGACGTGCTGTTGGCCTACGCCCAGGCCATGGGGGAGAGTACGCCCGCTCCGGCCACCCCCGTGAAGGATTTTTTCAAGAAAAAGAAGAAATAAAAACTGCCGGAGGCGGGACCATGGACGGCCCGACCGGCTGAGAATAAAAGCAGACCGGCCAACGCTGTTGGCCGGTCTGCTTTTATGGGGTTTCGCAGGTGTATGGGAGCCGCGTGACGGTGGATACGCCGTGGGCCCGCGCCCAATCCGACTCCCGGCGGTGGCAGGAGAACAGCAGAATCTGCCGCTCCTCCCCCAGCTCCTTCAGGAGAGACAGGGCCAGCTCCATTCGCCCGTCGTCGAAAGCGGTGAGGGCGTCGTCCAGCAAAATGGGCGCGCCCGGTACGGTGAGCGCGCACACCGCCAGCCGGACGGCCAGATAGAGCTGGTCCGCCGTCCCTGCGGACAGGGACAGGACAGACCGGGGCAGGGCCTCCCCCGCCGCCGACGCTTGGGCGGAGAAATCCCGGGCCAGGGCGAGCCGGTCCCACCGCCCCCCGGTGAGGGCGGCAAACAGCTCCCCGGCCTTTTGGTTCAGCGCGGGGGAGAACCGTTGGCGCAGCTGGTCGTTGGCCTCGGACAGGGCCTCCAAGGCGGTGGTCAGCGCGTCGTATTCCTCCAAACGCTGGGAAAGCTGTTTGTCCAGCTCGCCTTTGCGGTCCTCCAGCCGTTCGGGACCTCCCATATGGGCCAGCGCCCCCTCCGCCCGGGCCAGCTCGCCCCGCACCCGGGCCAGTTCCCGCTCCGCCGCGCTGAGTTGGGCGGCGGTGTCCGCCTTGGACCGGGCTGGGGGATAGAGCATTTCCAGCGTGTCGAACAGCCGCCCCCCCTGGGCGGCTAAATCCTCCACCCGGCGGCGGGCGGACTCCTCCGCCGCCTTGGCCTGGGCCGCTCCGGCCAGGGACTCCCGGTACTGCGCCGCCTGGTTCAGCCAGTCCGCCCTTTCGGGGACGGGAACGGGCGGGACGGCAAGGGTTTCCTTTGCGCAGCGCACCAACTTTTGCCCGTGTAACAGGCAAATGACCCAGGCCAGCGCTGCCGCACCAGCGAACAAAGCGATCAGCCAGTTGCCGCCCAGCAGTTGAGCGGCAAGCATCAGCAGCGTTGTGGTCCCCAAAGAGACGCCCAACAACGTCTCCATCCGCCCGCGCCGGCGCTGATTTTCCGCCTCAGTCCGCCGGGCCTCCCGGCGGCGGTTTTCTTCCAATGCGGCCTCCCGCTTATGTTGTTTCTCCTGGGCCAGGGCCCAGGCCTCCTCCCCGGTCATGGTGCCGAAAATGGGGTGGGGCTTCTCCTCCGGGAGGGCCGCTTGGGCCTCCTCCCACTCCCGGTATGCCTCACCGTAACGGCGGTTCAGGTCGTGCTTCTCAATCCGCGACCAGACCTCCAAATCAGATTGAAGCTGGCGCTGCTTCTCCTGGAGACGCTCCAGCTCCTGTTCCGCTTTGGCCCTCCGGCGGCGGGTGTCCTCCATTTCCCGGAGGGAAGCGTCCACCTGGGCCCGTTCCTCCTCCAGCTGAGGGATGAGGCCCACGGCCCGGTTGGCCCGGCGGCGGTTGCGCCAGTCCTTCAGGGTGCGCTCCACAGAGGAATGGGCCACATCCTCCTCGCCGGAGGTGGCCAGGGCGGCGATGCGGGCCTCCAGCTCCTTGCTCGCCCCGATGGCCGCGCCCCCCTGTCCCACAAAGGCGGAGCGCAGGTACACCTCTCTGCCCACCCCGGTGAGCTGTTCCCCGGCGTTGGCGGCGGTGAGGCCGGGAACAGGGTCGCCGGTGGCGGTGTACACTGCCTCGAAGCCGCCGAAAGGACTGCTTTTCGTGGGGGAGCGGCGCAGGGTGATGTCCCGGCCCTCCCACTCCAGCTGAGCCTCCCCGGACATGGGAGCGCCGGACCAGGGGAGATAGCGGGTTTTGTCCGCCAGGAATCCGGTTTTGTCCCGCTCCCGGGTGTCAATGCCGTAGAGCATAGCCCGCCAGAAGCCCGCCCAGGTGGATTTGCCCCCCTCGTTGGGGGCGGAGACGACGGTGAGGCCGGGGCCGGGCTCCAGGACGGCGTTTTCCAGCGCCCCAAAGGTGGCGGTGAGCTTTTTGATTTTCATGGCCGGATGTCCTCCCCTGCCTCCAGCGCCGCCAGCCCGAACCGGGCCGCCAGCAGGAGTTTATCTCGCTCGCTTTCCTCCGCCCCCTCCAAGCGGGACCGCATCTCCCGAAGGAACAGGCCGGTCAACGAATCCTCCCCGGCCCGGGCCCACAGGTCCTGGGGCAGGGTGGTCTGGTCCCGGAGCTCCACGTGGAAGAAATGAGGAGCCGCCTGGGCGGTGAGGGAAGCCAGGTCCGGGACAATGCGGCTCTCCCCGGTGAGCAGGAAACGGACCAGGTCCGGACTTTCTTCTTGAGGCATGGCTTCTGTAAAGGAATTCACCTCCACAGACTCGACGCGGTACTGCCGCCGGCAGATGGGGATGAATTTTGCGGCCGCCGACTGGATGCCCAGGCCGACGCAGGCCATGGGGGGGCCGTCGGGAGAGGTGACAGCCAGCTGGGCGGGCTCGTCAAAGGAGACGATGAGGGCCCCCCTGGGCCCCAGCTCGTCAAAGCCCCGGCCCTCGGGACAGCCGGGGTAGGCCCAGAGGGTTTTTCCCGCTTTTCCGCTCCCGGCGGCGTGGATGTGCCCCAGGGCGGCGTAGCTCACCCCGCTGTCCTCCAGGGATTTGGGGTCGATGGGGGCGTAGTTCCCCGCAGAACTTACCTCCCCGTGGAGGCACAGCAGGTGGATCTTCCCGTCGTCGGGGGCGGTAAAGCCCAGAAGCGGGTCGTCCTCTCGGTGGGGGGCTGTAAAGGCGCAGCCGTGTACAGTGCAATTGAGCTGTGGGAGCTCAAACGCCTGTAATTCGGGCTGTGTAAAGATATGTACATTGTCAGGCCAGCAGGCGGCGGCATAGGGCGATTTTTCGTGGAAATAGTCGTGGTTGCCCGGGGCGATGAACACCGGGACCGCCATCTCCTCCAGGGCCTGGGTCAGCGCCCGGACAGTTTCGGGGTATATCCGGCTCCCATCCAACAGGTCTCCGGAGAGAAGGACCAGGTCCGCCCCTTCGCTCTTTGCCAGCGCGGCCAGACGGGCCGGGATCTCCCGCAGCTCCCGGCGGCGCTGGGCGCTTTGCTCCGGGGGCAGGCCGGACAGGGGGGAGTCCAGGTGAAAATCTGCGGCGTGAAGCAGTTTCATCATGATACGTCCACCCGCTCCACGGAGACGCACCGCCTGGCGGCGGCGTCGAGCTCGAACAGCACCGCGTTCAGCTTGCAGGGGCCAGGGGCGGGTTCAAACCGGCGGGGCAGGCCGCCCAGGAAGCGGTTGATGGCCTGCTCCGGTTTGATCCCGATGACCGACTGGCTGGGGCCGGTCATGCCCAGGTCGGTGACGAAGCCCAGGCCCTGGGGGAGCACCTGGCAGTCGGCGGTGGGCACGTGGGTGTGGGTGCCCCAGAGGGCCTGGGCCCGGCCGTCCAGATGCCAGGCCATGGCCCCCTTCTCGCTGGTGGCCTCGGCGTGAAAGTCCACCAGAGTCAGGTCGGCGGCGTCCCGCTTTAAGATCGCGTCAATCCTGGTGAAGGGGTTGTCAAAGTTGGTGTCCATGGCCACCCGGCCGATGAGGTCCACCACCCGGATGCGCAGCCCCCGTGGACCGTCGAAGATGCCCCAGCCCCGGCCGGGGGCCCGGGCGGTGTAGTTGGCGGGGCGGATGATATAGGGATTGCCCTCCATATACTTAACGATTTGTTGTTTATCCCATGTGTGATTGCCCATTGTTATCACGTCCGCCCCGGCGGCAAAGATGGCGTCCGCCTGGGCCGGGAGCAGGCCGTTGCAGGCGGCGTTTTCCCCGCACACCACGGTGAAATGGACGTCGTGGAGCTTGCGCAGAGCGGGCAGGTGCCGGGAGAGAAAATCCACCCCGGAATCTCCCACCACGTCGCCCACGGCCAATACATGGATGTTCATCAAAATTCCTCCAAACAAAAGGGGCGGACGGTCTGCCGTCCGCCCTGTCCCAAATTCCGTCAGGCCGTCCCCTCCACCAGCATGAGGCAGCCGTCCTTGTCGTACTTCAAAAGCTGGATCTCCGCCTTGGTGTTTCGGGCGATGTCCCGCATTTTCACCGACTCCGTCACCGAGGCCATCAGCGTGTAGGACACGCCATGCTTTTTCGCCCGCCCCGTCCGGCCGATGCGGTGGATATAGTACTCCTGCTCGTCGGGCACGTCGTAGTTGAACACCGCGTCCACGTCGTCGATGTCCAGCCCCCGGGCGGCCACGTCGGTGGCCACCAGCACCCGGAGCCTGCCGTCCTTGAATTTTTGCAGGGTGCGCTCCCGCTCCCGCTGGGGGATGTCGCCGTGGATGGCCTCGCAGGAGATGCCCCGCATTTTCAGCAGCCCCGCCAGCCGGTCGGTCATGTTTTTGGTGTTGCAGAAGGCGATGGCCCGGTCATAGCCCCCATTCTGCACCAGGGCCACCATGGTGTCCAGCTTCTGCTCCCGGCCCATGAGCTCGATGGCGTACTGCTGGATGTCCGGGCGGTTTTCCTCCACCGGACGGACGGTGATCTCCGCCGGGTCCCGCTGGTACACCCAGGAGATGTCCATAACTTCCCGTGATATTGTGGCGGAAAATAACCCCAAGTTGCGGCGATGGGGCATCTTGTCCAAAATCCGGGTCACGTCCTGGATGAAGCCCATGTCCAGCATTCGGTCCGCCTCGTCCAGCACCACGGTCTGGACCTTGTCCAGCTTGACGGTGCGGCGCTTCATGTGGTCCATCAGCCGCCCCGGGGTGGCCACCACGATCTGGGGCTTGGCCTTGAGCTGGGTGATCTGCTTCTCGATGGGCTGGCCGCCGTAGAGGCACACGGTGCGCACCCCCTCCCGGAAAGTGCACAGGTCCCGCAGCTCGTCCCGGATCTGGATGGCCAGCTCCCGGGTGGGGGCCAGGATCAGGGCCTGAACGTCGCTGGAATCCGGGTCCACATGCTCCACCATGGGGATGCCGAAGGCGAAGGTCTTGCCGGTGCCGGTGGGGGCCTTGGCCACCACGTCCTTCCAGTCCATAAAGTAGGGGATGGCCCCGCCCTGGATGGGGGTGGCCTGGGTGAAGCCCTTCTTGTCCAGGGCCTTCATGGTGGCCTCAGACAGGCCCATGTCCTTATAATAATAAGTCTCCTGTACTTGCGCGCCGTTGATTTCCATACAGCCGTTCCTCTCATGGTTAAAATCATTCTTTTTCTTGAAAAAAGGTAGGCCCTTGACCTTTTACAAGCTTTACGGACAGGCCGACGGTTCACTGGTGTTCTGCCGCCGGTTCTGCCGCTCCACCAGGTCGGCCAGGGTGGTGTGGTCCACCACCGCCGACACCGCCCTGTGTATGTCCTGCCACAGCTCCACTGTGACGCAGTCGCAGCTGTGTTCGCAGTAGCCGCCGTCGGTGGCGCACTCCACCGGGGCCAGATCCCCCTCCAGGGGGCGGAGGATGTCGCCCACGGTATACTCCTCCGGCTTCCGGGTGAGGAGGTAGCCCCCTCCGGCCCCGCGCACGGAACGCACCAGCCCCGCCCTTGCCAGGGGGGTGACGATCTGCTCCAGGTATTTGTCGCTGAGCTGCTGCCGCCGGGCGGCGTCCCGCAGGGACACCGGGCCGGCCTGGACGTGCTGGGCGATATCCACCATCAGCCGGAGGGCATACCGCCCTTTTGTGGAAATTTTCATGGGGGTTCCCTCCTTTCATCCGTATTAAAATAGCACAAATTCAGTAGGAATTCAAGGGCAAATGGCTTTGTTAAGATTTTGGCAATATTTGTGCAGATTTCAGCACATTTTCCCTTGCGTTTGAACGGGGACGTGGTATAATGTTTCTACATGATTTGGCGAAGCCCGTCTTTCCGCGTTCAGGCGGGAACGCCGTCTGTCCGCCCGTGCCTGGGCCTGCCCGGCGGCGGAGCGGGAAATTAGAAATAACCCAGAGGAGGAGACATTGTGTTCAGTGGCAAATTGCATGGCATCCATGCGCCCCACAGGAAAAACACGGTGGACCGCGTCCCCGTGCGCCTGCCGGTGCCTCCGGTGATCACGGTGCCCATGTCCATGAACATCGGCGCCCCGGCCAAGCCCGTGGTCAAGCCGGGGGACGAGGTGAAGGTGGGCCAGATGATCGCCGAGGCCGGGGGCTTCATGTCCGCCCCCATCTACTCCGGCGTGTCCGGCAAGGTGAAGCGCCTGGATGAGATTGTCAGTTCCAACGGCCGGTTTGACACCGTCGTGGTCATCGAGACCGACGGCCAGCAGACCGTGTGGGAGGGCGTCAAGCCCCCCGTGGTCACCGACAAGGACAGCTTTGTGGAGGCGGTGCGCCAGTGCGGCTGCGTGGGCCTGGGCGGCGCGGGCTTCCCCACGTCCGTCAAGCTCAACGTGGACCCGGACCGGGTGCACGCCATCATCATCAACGGCGCGGAGTGCGAGCCCTACATCACCTCCGACACCCGGACCATGATCGACAGCGCCGACGATGTGATCTACGGCGCCCAGCTGCTCCAGAAGTACTACACCGCCGACCGCATCGTCATCGGCATTGAGGACAACAAGCCCCAGTGTGTGAAGATCATGGAGGAGGCGGGCAAGGGCGTGCCCGGCTTCGAGGTGGCGGCGCTGCCCGCCCTGTACCCCCAGGGCGGCGAGAAGGTGCTCATCTACAACACCACCGGCGAAATCGTCCCCGAGGGCAAGCTGCCCATCGACGTGGGGGCCATCGTCATCAACTGCACCACCCTGGCCGTCATCGCCAAGTACATTAAGACCGGCATGCCTCTGGTGGAAAAGGTGGTCACCGTGGACGGCTCCGCCATCGCCAACCCCCAGAACGTCATCGTCCCCGTGGGCACCCCCATCCAGAACGTGCTGGACTTCGCCGGCCTCAAGTGCGAGCCCAAAAAGGTGCTCTACGGCGGCCCCATGATGGGCACATCCGTCCCCAGCCTGGAGGCCCCGGTGATGAAGAACACCAACGCCATCCTGGCCTTCGACGCCAAGGACGCCGAGGACCCGGTGCCCTCCGCCTGCATCCGCTGCGGCCGGTGCGTGGCCCACTGCCCCTTCAACCTGATGCCCGCCGCCATCGAGAGCGCCTATAACAACAAGGAGCCTGAGACCCTCAAGGCCCTGAAGGTGAATTTGTGCATGGAGTGCGGCTGCTGTTCCTTCAGCTGCCCCGCCCGCCGGCCCCTGGTTCAGGTGAACAAGCTGGCCAAGGCCATGCTGAACCAGTACAACGCCGAGCAGAAGGCCGCCGCCGAGAAGAAAGCGGCCAAGGAAAAAGAAAAGGAGGCGGTCTAAATGAACAACATGATCGTTTCCGTCAACCCCCACATCTACGCCAAGGACACCACCCAAACCATCATGCGGGACGTGCTCATCGCCCTGTTCCCCGCCGTCATCGCGTCCATCGTGTTCTTCGGCGTCCGGGCCCTGCTGGTGGAGGTGGTGTGCGTGGCGGTGGCCATGGGCTGCGAGTGGGCCTTTGAGAAAATCACCAACAAGCCCGTCACCGTCACCGACCTGTCCGCCGCCGTCACCGGCCTCATCCTGGCCCTGAACCTGCCCGCGTCCATCCCCCTCTGGCAGGCCATGTTCGGCTCCTTCGTGGCCATCATCGTGGTGAAGCAGTTCTTCGGCGGCATCGGCCAGAACTTCGCCAACCCCGCCATCACCGCCCGTGTGATTATGCTGGTGGCCTTCTCCGGGGCCATGACCAACTGGCTCCCCGCCGCCTTCTCCAACGCCCCGGCGGACGCCGTCACTGCCGCCACTCCCCTGGCCATCATCGCCAGCGGCGAGGGCGAGCTGCCCTCCCTGCTCCAGATGTTCATCGGCGCCCGGGGCGGTTCCCTGGGCGAGACCTCCTGCCTGGCTCTGCTGCTGGGCGGGCTGTACCTCATCTACCGCCGGGTGATTACCTGGCACACCCCCGCGGCCTTCATCGGCACCGTGCTGGTGCTCACCGCCCTGCTGGGCCAGCAGCCCCTGTACCAGGTCATGGCGGGCGGATTGTTCATCGGCGCGTTCTTCATGGCCACCGACTACACCACCTCACCCCCCACCCACGCCGGGAAGCTCATCTTCGGCGTGGGCTGCGGCCTCATCACCGTGCTCATCCGGGTGTGGGGCAACTACCCCGAGGGCGTGTCCTTCTCCATCCTGCTGATGAACATCCTGAATCCCTACATCTGTGACTGGACCCGTACCAAGCCGTTTGGAGGTGTGCAGGCATGACGAAAGCAAAATCCAACGCGATGACCGATTTCGGGGCCCCCATCCTGGTGCTGGTTCTGATCTGCGTCATTATGAGCGGCCTGCTGGCCCTGACCAACAAGGCCACCGCCCCCATCATCGCCGCCGCCGAGGCCAAAGCCAACGAGGAGGCCCGGCTGGAGGTCCTGCCCAGCGCGGACAGCTTCGAGCAGGTGGAGATCGCCGGCGTGCCCGACTCCATCACCGGGGTCTTCCAGGCCAGCAACGGCGCGGGCTTTACCTTCTCCATCACCACCCAGGGCTACGGCGGCAAGAACACCCTGAAAATGGCCGTGGGCATTGACATGGACGGCAGGATCACCGGCGTGAAGGTGCTCAGCCATAAGGAGACCGCCGGCCTGGGCTCCAAGATCACCAGCGACGAGAATTTCTACGGCCAATTCCCCGGGCTGGACGCCGCCGGGGCCGCCGCCGCCGACACCATCTCCGGCGCGACCTTCTCCTCCAACTACTACAAAGCCGCCATCGCCGACGCGTTCACCGCGTTCGAGCAGGTGAAGGGCTGAGGAAGGGAGGCACATGGATATGAAAAACAACAAGCTGAAAATCCTGACCAACGGCATCATCAAGGAGAACCCCATCCTGGTGCTGATTCTGGGCACCTGCCCCTTCCTGGCGGTCACCACCCAGGCGTCCAACGCCATCGGCATGGGCGCGGCGGTCACCTTTGTGCTGCTGTGCTCCAACGTGATGATCTCTCTGCTGCGCAAGGTCATCTCCGACAAGGTGCGCATCCCCTGCTATATCGTGGTCATCGCCTCCTTCGTCACCCTGGTGCAGATGATCGTCAAGGCCTACGCCAAGAGCCTGGACGACGCCTTGGGCCTGTACCTGCCCCTCATCGTAGTCAACTGCATCATCCTGGGCCGGGCGGAGATGTTCGCCAACAAAAACGGCGCGCTGGACTCTGCCCTGGACGCCATCGGCATGGGCGTGGGCTACACCCTGGCCATGCTGGCCATGGCCTCCATCCGGGAGATCTTCGGCGCGGGCACCTGGTTCGGCATCCCCGTCCCCGTGCTTAAAGACAACAACATCTCCATCATGACCATGGCCCCCGGCGGCTTCGCCATCTTCGGCATTCTCATCGCCATCATCAACAAGGCCAGCAACGGCAAGGCCATCAAGAAAAAGGACTTCAGCTGTGAGGGCTGCCCCAGCGCCGCCGCGTGCAACGGGCAGAACTGCGCTGAGAAGAGGGAGGCTGCCGCGAAATGAAAGAACTCATTGCCATCGTCATGGCGGCCATCCTGGTGAACAACTACGTGCTGGCCCAATTCCTGGGCATCTGCCCCTTCCTGGGGGTGTCCAAGAAGCTGGACCAGGCCGCCGGGATGAGCGTGGCCGTCATCTTCGTGATGCTGCTGGCCACCGCCGTCACCTACCCCATCCAGTTCTTCGTGCTCAACCCCAACGGGCTGGGCTATCTCCAGACCATCGTGTTCATCCTGGTCATCGCCGCCCTGGTGCAGCTGGTGGAGATCATCCTCAAGAAGTACATCCCCGCCCTCCACGCCTCCCTGGGCGTATACCTGCCCCTGATCACCACCAACTGCGCGGTGCTGGGCGTGTGCATCAGCAACGTGGACAACTACATGACCGCCACCGGCGGCTTCGGCGGCGGCTTCGTCCAGGCCATGTTCAACTCCCTGGGCTCCGGCCTGGGCTTCCTGCTGGCCATGGTGCTGTTCTCCGGCGTGCGCAGCCGGGTGGACAAGTGCAAGTGCCCCGAGTGCTTCAAGGGGATGCCCATCACCCTGATCTCCGCGGCCATCGTGTCCGTGTCCTTCATGGGCTTCGCGGGCATCGTGGAAAACCTGCTGGGTTAAGGAGGGAGCGACTATGGAAATCGGAATTGCTGTCGCTGTCGTCGGCGTCATCGGCCTGCTGTGCGCGGTGATGCTGACCATCGCCTCTAAGTTCATGGCCGTGGAGGTGGACGAGCGCATCCCTATGGTCCGGGAGTGCCTGCCCGGCGCCAACTGCGGCGCCTGCGGCTTCGCCGGATGCGACGGGTACGCCGCCGCCCTGGTGGAGGACCCCGACTTGGCCGTCAGCCTGTGCGTCCCCGGCGGGGCTACCGCCGCTGGAAACATCGGCAAGGTGCTGGGCCGTGAGGCCGGGGACGTGGCCAAGCAGGTGGCCGAGGTGCGCTGCTCCGGCACCTGCGAGGCCACCTCGGTGAAGATGGACTACAAGGGTCTGGAGAGCTGCGCCGCCGCCAAGCTGCTGTTCGGCGGCACGGGCAAGTGCGTCTACGGCTGCATCGGCCTGGGGGACTGCGCCCAGGTGTGCCCCGTGGGGGCCATCCACATCAACGGCGGGCTGGCCCGGGTGGACGCCTGCGTGTGCATCGGCTGCGGCCTGTGCGCCAAGACCTGCCCCAACGGCGTCATCGCCATCCGTCCCGCCGACGCCCACATGGTGGTGGACTGCAACAGCCGCCAGAAGGGCGCGGGCACCCGCAAGAGCTGCTCCGCGGGCTGCATCGGCTGCAAGCTGTGCGAGAAGAACTGCCACACCGGGGCCATCACCGTCACCGACAACCTGGCGAGCATCGACTACGCCAAGTGCGACGGCTGCGGCAAGTGCATCGAGGTGTGTAAGGCCGGGTGCCTTGTCGCCTTGAATATCACCAAAGCGGAAGTTGTAAACGGCTAAACAAAGAAAAGCCCCGTCCGGCGGAGCGTGTTCCGCCGGACGGGGCGCAGATGGGGGAGCGGCCGTATGGCCCTCCCTCTGTTGCGGTTTTGGAGGAATTTTGTGGAGTGGTTGAAAACCCATCGAAACGATGCTATACTGATTGCCGCCCTGATGCTCCTGGGCGGGGCGCTGGCGGTATTCCTGTACGCCACCCGGCAGGACGGAGGATATGTGTCCGTCCAGATGGACGGGCAGACGGTGATGGAGCTGCCCTTGGACGAGGACACCCAAATTCTGCTGGGGGAGGGGGGGGAGTTCACCAACCTCCTGGTCATCGAAAGCGGCGCGGCTCGGGTGGCGGAGGCGAACTGCCCCGACCAGATCTGCGTCAACCACGGGGCCATTCGGTACGAGGGGGAGTCTATCGTCTGCCTGCCCCACCGGCTGGTGGTGTCCATTGAGGGCGGGCCGGGAAACGATATTGACGGTACGGCGGGTTAGGGGGGTCAGTATGAAAGCGTCAAAGGTGGCCCGATACGGGCTGTTGACCGCCCTGGCCCTGGCGCTGTCCTGGCTGGAGTCCCTGCTGCCGCCGCTGGGCGTGCCGGGGGTGAAGCTGGGTTTGCCTAATCTGGCCATTGTGTTTGCCCTGTACCGCTTGAGCTGGAAGGACGCCTGCGTCATCTCCCTGGTGCGCGTCGTTTTGGTCACGCTGCTGTTCGGCAACGGGGCGGCGCTGGCCTACAGCGTGGCCGGGGCAGCGCTGAGCCTGTCCCTCATGGGTCTGCTGAAAAGGACGGGAAAATTCTCCTCCGTCGGCGTCAGCGTAGCCGGAGGGGTGGCCCACAACGCGGGGCAGATTCTGGTGGCCATGGCCCTGCTGGAGACCTCGCGGCTGGCGTGGTATCTGCCGGTGCTGTGGATTTCCGGGACGGTGGCCGGGGTGCTGATTGGGATTGTGTCTGGAGTATTGGTAAAGCGCGTCCCAGAAGTAAAATGAGGTGATCGAGATGACGAAGGAAATGAAGAAAAGCACGACCGATTTGATTCGCGCCGTCCTGTTTGCGCTGTGCGCGCTGAGCTGGCTGCCCGACTGGCCGGTGGAGCGGGTGAGCTGGCTGCGGGTTGTTTTACCCATCGTCTGCACCGCTATCGCTGTCTGGAACCTGATCTGGTATTTCAAAAACCGCGAAGTGGAGTGCGGGGACGCATGAGGTGGTCCGTGTGAAATTGAAACCGATTGATCTATTAACGCTTGTGATCTGGGTAACTGCGGTAATGATCTGGGCGGTGCGGCTGGCCAGCGACGCCATATCGGGCAGGACGGGGACGGTAGGGGTCAATATTACCTTGGCCGCCGTCTGGATTGCCAGCCTCTGTGTTATGCTCTATCGATATTGGAAGGGCCGCAAAGGCAAGAAATAAGGAGGTTTTATCCATGAATTTGAACACAACCGGGCTGTTTGACCTGAGCCACACCCTGGCCGGGGACTATCTGGCCCGATTCGAATACCCCTGGCAGGCCCTGGACGGCATCCACGACCTGATTCTGAGCATTGGCCTTGCTCTGGACGACGAGTATGAGGAGATGGGACGCCATGTGTGGGTCCACCAGACGGCCAAGATTGCCCACTCCGCCTTTTTGGGCGCGCCCTGCGTCATCGGGCCCCGCACCGAGGTGCGCCACTGCGCCTTCATCCGGGGCTCCGCCCTGGTGGGGGCCGACTGCGTGGTGGGCAATTCGGTGGAGCTGAAAAATGTGATTCTGTTCGACAACGTCCAGGTTCCCCACTATAACTATGTAGGCGATTCCATCCTGGGCTATAAAAGCCACATGGGGGCGGGGTCTATCACCTCCAACGTGAAGTCCGACAAAACTTTGGTCGTCGTGAAAAACGAGGGCGAGAACATCGAAACGGGCCGGAAGAAGTTCGGCGCGGTTTTGGGCGACTTCGTGGAGGTGGGCTGCAACAGCGTGCTCAACCCGGGCACGGTGGTCGGCCCCCGCACCAACGTCTACCCCCTGTCCTGCGTCCGGGGCGCGGTCCCGGCGGACAGCATCTATAAGACGGGCGGCGTCATTGTCAAAAAGGAGAAGTGAGCCATGGGTAAATATTTCGGAACAGACGGCTTCCGGGGGGAGGCCAACGTGGAGCTCACCGGCGACCACGCCTATGAGGTGGGCCGGTTTTTGGGCTGGTACTACGGCCGGGGAAACCACCGGGCCCGTATCGTGGTGGGCAAGGACACACGGCGGTCCAGCTACATGCTGGAGTACGCCATCAGCGCAGGCATGGCCGCCTCCGGGGCGGACGTGTACCTGCTCCACGTCACCACCACCCCCTCCGTGTCCTACGTCACCCGCACCGACGGTTTCGACTGCGGCGTGATGATCTCCGCCTCCCACAATCCCTACTACGACAACGGCATCAAGCTGCTCAACCGGGAGGGGGAGAAGATGGACGAGTCCACCATCCGGCTGGTGGAGGACTATCTGGACGGGACCCTCTCCGTGGACGGCCAGACCTTCTCAAAGCTGCCCTTCGCCACCGGAGAGGGGGTGGGCAGCATCGTGGACCACACCGCCGGGCGCAACCGGTACATGGGCTACCTGATCTCCCTGGCGGTGTACTCCTTCCGGGGCAAGCGCATCGCCCTGGACTGCGCCAACGGTTCCGCCTGGTCCATCGCCCCCAACGTGTTCCGCTCCCTGGGGGCGGACGTCCACGTGATCAACGACCGGCCCGACGGGCTGAACATCAACCTGGACGCGGGCTCCACCCACATCGAGGGGTTGAAGCGGTATGTGAAGGAGCACGGCTGCGACGCGGGCTTCGCCTTCGACGGCGACGCCGACCGCTGCCTGGCGGTGGACGAGAACGGGGAGCTGGTGGACGGCGACCAGATCATGTACCTGTACGGGGCGTATATGAAGGAGCGGGGCAAGCTGCTCACCAACACGGTGGTCACCACCGTCATGTCCAACTTCGGCCTCTACAAGGCCCTGGACAAGGCGGGGGTGGGCTACGCCAAGACCGCCGTGGGGGATAAATACGTGTACGAGGAGATGGTCCGGGGGGGCCACCGGCTGGGGGGCGAGCAGTCGGGCCACATCATCTTCTCCAAATACGCCCGGACGGGGGACGGCATCCTCACCTCGCTGAAAATCATGGAGGTGATGATGGCCAAGAAGGAGGCTCTGAGCCGTCTGGCGGCCCCGGTGACCATCTACCCCCAGGTGCTTATCAACGTGCGGGTGAAGGACAAAAAAGCCGCCCAGGACGACCCGGCTGTCCAGGCCGCGGTGCAGGCCGTGGCCGATGAATTGGGGGACACGGGCCGTATTCTGGTCCGGGAGTCGGGTACGGAACCCCTGGTCCGGGTGATGGTGGAGGCCCCCGAGAAGGGGCAGTGTCAGGCCCTGGCGCAAAGAGTTGTAGATGTTATTATTGCGCAAGGCCATAAAGCGGAGTGAACAAAACGGCTGGGCGCGTCGGCGCCCAGCCGTTTTCCCGTCGACAAACCATGAATGGGTCGGTCCACCTCCCCGGTGGGGGCTGTGGCCCCCGCCGGAGGCGCGTGCCCCTCGCAAAGAAACAAATCCCTATCTGTCCCACTTGGAGATGAGCGCCAGCAGCTGTTCGGCGAACTTGCGCAGGTCCTTGTTGGGCCCGCCCTTGTTGTTGGCGATAACGGCCATGAGCCGCTTGCCCATGTCCTCCAGATAGCGGTAGGCGGGAGATCCCGGGTCCACCGGGGCGGCCTTGGGCTCCAGGGCAATGCCCGGGGCGACCATACGGTTTTCCAGCAGGTCGTAGACCTCTTCGTAGTTGGGCGCGTGGGCGGTGAAGCCCATCTCGGTGAGGGTCTGAGCGTAGTTCTCCGCCGACCGGGCCTCGCCGTGGACCACGAACACCTGCTGGGGCTTGGGGGTGTACATGCTGATCCACCGCACCAGCCCATCCCGGTCGGCGTGGGAGCTGAGGCCGTGGAAGCGGACGACCCGTGCCCGGACGGCGATCTCCTCGCCGAAAAGCTTCACGTGGTCCGCCCCGTCCAGAATGCGCCGCCCCAAGGAGCCCTCCGCCTGATAGCCCACAAACAGCACTGTGGACTCCGGCCGCCACAGGTTGTGCTTCAGGTGGTGGCGGATGCGGCCCGCGTCGCACATGCCGGAGGCGGAGATGATGACCTTGGGCCGGGGGTCCAGGTTCAGCTCACGGGACTCCTCGGTGCTCTCGGTGATGTTCAGGCCGGGGAAGCGGAACAGCGCCCCGCCCCGCAGGTGCTCCACGGCCTCCTCGTCCAGGTAGCCGGTGAGGTCGCCGGAGAATATCTCGGTGGCCGCCCCCGCCAGGGGGGAGTCCACATACACCTGGAAGTCCGGGTCGCAGTCCACCAGCCCCTGTTCCTTGATCTCCCGGATGAAGTACAAAAGCTCCTGGGTGCGTCCCACGGCGAAGGAGGGAATCACCAGGTTTCCGCCCTTGGCCAGGGTTTCGTCAATGACCCGGGCCAGGTCGTCGGCGTAATTGGGCTTTTCCTTCGCATTGTGGAGGCGGTCGCCGTAGGTGCTCTCAGTGACCACGTAGTCCGCCTCGGCGATGGGCTGGGGGGAGCGGATGATAGGCTGCTTGCGGTTGCCGATGTCGCCGGAAAAGACGATTTTCCTGGTGGTGTTGTGCTCGGTGAGCCACATTTCCACACAGGCGGAGCCCAGCAGGTGGCCGGCGTCCACAAAGCGGACCTTGATGCCGTCGGAGATGTCCAGCTCCTGGCCGTATTCGCAGGTGACGATATGGCGCAGAGTCTTTTCCACGTCCACCAGGGTGTACAGAGGTTCCACAGGGGGCTTGCCCGCCCGCTTGCCCTTCTGGTTTTCATAAGCCGCGTCGTTTTCCTGGATCTGGGCGGAGTCCCGGAGCATGATGGACAGCAGCTGGGCCGTCAGCCGGGTGCAGTAGATGTTGCCCGCGAAGCCCTCCTTCACCAGCAGGGGAATGCGGCCGGAGTGGTCGATGTGGGCGTGGGTGACCACCACGTCGTCGATGTAGTTTGGGGAGAAATCCAGCTCCCGGTTGTCCCGCTCGTCCCGGCCCTGCTGGAGCCCGCAGTCGATCAGTACCTTGTGTCCGTTGGCCTCCACGCAGTGACAGCTGCCCGTGACTGCCTTGGCCGCGCCGAAAAAGGTCAATTTCATCAAAAAGCACCTCAATCCCATGTTCTGTATTGTCTAGTTTTTCTAATTTCATTGTATACCCATTGGAGGGAAATGTAAAGAGAAACGGTAGAATTTTCTCTAAAGACAGACCCTCAAATTGGAAATTGCGGCTTGTCTTTCCCTGGGGGATTGTGTTATACTATGGTATTGTACCCGGGCTGTGCCCGCCGGTCTGCCGGCGGGGCGCGGCGGGGCGTAGAAAATGGGCCGGCGGCCATACTCGGAAAAAGGGGATGGATACCTTGGAGCGGATTGCGGACAGACAGACAATACTCATTGTGGACGACTCGGAGATGAACCGTGCCATCCTGGCGGATATGCTGGGCAACGAATTTGACATCATTGAGGCGGAGAACGGCAAAGAGGGCGTGGCCATGCTGCAAAAGCACGGCCCTGAGGTCTCCCTGGTGCTGCTGGATATTGTCATGCCGGAGATGGACGGATTCGGCGTGCTGAACATGATGAACAAATACCACTGGATCGAGGACATCCCAGTGATCATGATCTCGGCGGAACGGGGGTCCAGCCACATCGAGCGGGCCTTCGAGCTGGGCATCACCGACTTTATCTCCCGGCCGTTTGACGCCCTCATCGTCCACCGGCGGGTGGTGAACACCATCCTGCTGTACGCCAAGCAGAAGAAGCTGACCGCCATGGTGGCCGAGCAGATCTTCGAGAAGGAACACCGCAGCAGTCTGATGATCGACATACTCAGCCATATCGTGGAGTTCCGCAACGGCGAGAGCGGTATGCATGTGCGCCATGTACATACACTGACCGAGACGCTGCTGAAGGTGCTTGTTCAAAAGACGGACAGATACCACCTGAGCCAGACCGACATCTCCGTCATCGGTACGGCGTCCGCCCTGCATGATATCGGTAAGATCGCCATCCCCGAGGAGGTGCTCAACAAGCCGGGCCGCCTTACCAACGAAGAGTTTGCCATTATGAAAACCCATTCCATGGTGGGCGCGGATATGCTGGAGGCCCTGCCCTTTTACCAGAACGAACCGCTGGTGAAGGCCGCTTACCAGATTTGCCGCTGGCATCACGAGCGGTGGGACGGACGGGGGTATCCCGACGGGCTGAAGGGGGACGAGATTCCCATTTCCGCCCAGATCGTAGCGCTGGCCGATGTATACGATGCGCTCACCTCCCAGCGGGTTTACAAGCCCGCCTATACCCACGAGCAGGCGGTGTCCATGATTCTCAACGGCGAATGCGGCACCTTCAATCCTTTAATTATGGAATGCCTGCGGGACAGCGCCGACGACATCCCGGCGGGGCTGAGCGACGACAGCATTGAGAGCCGCAACCGCCGGGAGATGCAGAACGTGGCCCGGGAGCTGCACAAGCATGAGGAGCTCACTGCCTCTGAGCGCACCCTGGAGCTGCTGGAGCATGAACGGATGAAGTACAGCTTCTTCGCCTCCCTCACCCAGGAGATCCAGTTTGAGTACACCGTCACCCCGCCGTCCCTGGTGCTGAGCACCTGGGGGTCGGAAAAGCTGGGCCTGCCGGAGATTGTGATGGACCCCTATCAGGATGAGGCGGCCCAGGCCATCATTGCCCCGGAGGACCGGGACAGCATCGCGGGCGCCCTGCGCTCCACCACTCCGGGCAATCCGGTGGTTCAGAGCGACTGCAAGCTTTTTTTGGACGGCGAGGAGAAGTGGCACCGGATTATTGCCCGCGCCTCCTGGTCCTCCGAGGAGCCCCCGCGGTATACCGGCTGCATCGGCAAGGCGCTGGATATCCACTCCTCCCGCCTGCAGCTGGAGCATCTGGAACAGCAGGCGTCCCACGACGGGCTCACGGGGCTGCTCAACCACGCCTACGCCAAAAAGCGGATTATGGAGCGGCTGGAGGACCGGCCGTCCGGCCGCTATGCCCTGGCCATTCTGGACCTGGACTACTTCAAATCCGCCAACGACACCTACGGCCATATGTTTGGGGACCAGGTGCTGAAATTCATCGCGGACCGGATGCGCCACAGCATCCGGGGCGGCGACATTGCCGCCCGGGTGGGAGGGGACGAGTTCCTCATCTTCCTGGAGTATAAAACTGATTTGGAGTCCACCATCGACGGCGTTTATAAGCGCCTGGCGGGGGGGAGCTACGAGGATTTCAAAATATCGGTCAGCATGGGCGTGGCCAGCGCCGAAACGGTGGGGGTGGATTACGATACCCTGTTCCGGTGCGCCGACCAGGCTCTTTATGTGGTGAAAAACAGCGGCAAAGGCCACTACAGTTATTACGAGAAAGAACACGCCCCGGTGGGCGAGGATATTTCGGCGGTGTCTCCCATTGATGGGGAGGACGAGGCCGGTCAGGCACAACATGAGGAGGAGAGCAAATGACGCTGAAGGAATGCTACACCGCCATGGGCGGCGACTACGATGAGGTGATGGGCCGCCTGCGCAGTGAAAAGCTGGTGCAGAAATTTGTGCTGAAATTTTTGAACGACGGCAGCTACCAGCTGCTGCTGGACTCTCTGGCGGCGGGGGACCGGGATGAGGCGTTTCGGGCCGCCCACACCATCAAGGGCGTGTGCGCGAATCTGGCGTTCAATACTTTGCTGGCCTCCAGCGAGGAGCTCACCGAGGCCCTGCGGGAGGGCAAGCCCCCCCAGCCCGGTGAAGAGGAGTTGGTGGCCCGGGTGAAAACGGACTATGAGCGCACCCGACAGGCCATCCAGGCATATCAAGAAGGTGCGGGGGGATGAAGAACAAAACCACCCGGTTTCTCACCACCAGCTTGATCGGGGTGGCGCTGCTGTGCGTGTGTGTGTTTTCCATTTTCGCCGTCCACATGAGCAATCAGAGTGCCCTCACCATTAACAAAGTGGGCACACTGTACATGTACAATATGAGCCAGCAGACCTCCATCCATTTTGAGAGCATCATTGCGCTGCAGATGAACCAGCTGCGGACGCTGACGGGCACCATCCCCTCCGACGCGGTCCACACCGACCGGGCGCTTCAGGAGGAACTCATCGCCCAGGCCAAGGCCCGGGACTTCAGCTACTTGGGCTTCTACGCCAGCGACGGCACCCTGGAAATGCTCTACGGCTCCCAGCTCACGGTCACAGACCCGGAGCCTTTTCTGAACTCCCTGCGCGCCGACCAGCAGAAGGTGGCCATCGGGACCAACGCCCGGGGGGAAAAGGTGATTCTGCTTGGGATGCCTTCCCCCCACCCGCCCACGGCGGAACACAACTGCGCGGCTCTGGTGGCCGGCCTGCCTGTGTCCTACATCAGCGACAACCTCTCGTTGGAGGAGAACCGTGAGCGGGCCTACTCCTATATTATCCGCAAGGACGGCTCCTTCGTCATCCGCGCTGCCGACGCGTACCGCAATAATTATTTCGAGCGGGTCAAAGTCATGTATGAGGACGTAAATGGGTTGACTCCGGAGGAATATATTGAGGCGCTCACCACCGCCATGGCCGAAGGGAAGGACTACTCCAACGAATTCACCATGGAAGGGGAGCGGTACCACCTCTATTCAACCCGCCTGCCCTACTCTGAGTGGTATCTTATCACATTCATGCCCTATGGGGCTATGGATTCCATCGTCAATGGCTTCAGCCGGGAGTGGGGAGCGCTGACTGTGCTCAGCGGGGTGGTTATCCTGGGGGCCCTGCTGCTGGTGTTCTATAAGTACTTCGGGCTCACCCGCCAGCAGCTGCGGCAGGTGGAGGAGGCCCGCCAGTCGGCTGAGGCCGCCCGAAAGGAGGCGGAACACGCCAACCGGGCAAAGAGCGAGTTTTTGTCCAACATGTCTCACGATATCCGCACGCCGATGAACGCCATCGTGGGCATGACCGCCATCGCCACGGCCAACCTGGACAGCCCCCAGCAGGTGAAAAACTGCCTGAAGAAAATCACCCTGTCCAGCAAGCACCTGCTGGGCCTCATCAACGACGTGCTGGACATGTCCAAAATCGAGAGCGGAAAGATGACGCTGAATGTGGACCAGGTGTCCCTGCGGGAGGTGGTGGACAGCATCGTGTCCATCTGCCAGCCCCAGGTGAAGGCCAAGCGTCAGCTGTTCGATGTGTTCATCCACGACATCTCCACGGAGAATGTGCTGTGCGACAGCGTGCGCCTCAACCAGGTGCTGCTCAATCTGCTGTCCAACGCCATCAAATTCACCCCGGAGGGCGGGGAGATCCATATGGCCCTTTACGAGGAGGCCTCGCCCAAGGGTGAGGACTATGTGCGCATCCACATCCAGGTGAAGGACAACGGTATCGGTATGTCCGAGGAGTTCCAGAAACACATTTTCGACTCCTTTGCCAGGGAGGACAGCGCCCGGGTCCACCGCACCGAGGGCACCGGCCTGGGCATGGCCATCACCAAGTACATTGTGGTGGACGCCATGGGCGGCAGCATTGAGATGAACAGCAGGCAGGGCGGCGGCACCGAGTTTAATGTGACGCTGGATATGGAAAAGGCTCTGGTGATGGAGGAGGACATGATCCTTCCCAACTGGAATATGTTGGTGGTGGACGACGACCGGCAGCTGTGTGAATCCACAGTGTCCGCGCTGAACTCCATCGGTGTCAACGCCGAATGGACCCTGGATGGGGAGAGCGCTGTGGAGATGGTGGTAAAGCGCCACCGGCGGGGGGACGAGTACCAGATTATCCTGCTGGACTGGAAGCTGCCGGGCATGGACGGCATTGCCACCGCCCACCGCATCCGGCAGGAATTGGGGGACAAAGTGCCTATTTTGCTCATCTCCGCCTATGATTGGGGCGAGATTGAGGGGAAGGCCAGAGAGGCGGGAGTCACCGGGTTTATCTCCAAGCCGCTGTTTAAATCCACGCTGTTCAACTCCCTGCGGCAGTTTGCGGACCTGCCGGAGGTGGAAGAGGAGGAGACGGTCTGTGAACGATGCCGGGACCTCACGGGGAAGCGAATTCTTCTGGCGGAGGACAATGAGCTCAACTGGGAGATAGCCAACGAGCTGCTCAGCGCCGAAGGGCTGGTTCTGGATTGGGCGGAGAATGGCCAGCTCTGCGTGGAAATGTTTCAAAAATCTCCGGCGGGGTATTATGACGCCATTCTTATGGACGTGAGAATGCCTGTGATGGGGGGATATGAGGCCACCCAGGTCATCCGAACGCTGGACCGCCCCGACCGGGACCTGCCCATCATTGCCATGACGGCGGACGCCTTTGCTGAGGACGTGAAACGCAGTTTTGACTGCGGCATGAACGCGCACATTGCCAAACCGATTGACGTGGGGGATGTGATGCGGCTGCTGGCCAAATTCATAAAATGATGCGGAAGGAGACGGACCTGAGGGTCCGCCTCCTCGTCCTTCTGCTCAAGAACCCATAAAATGGAAGCGCAAAAGAGGTGAATCCGGTGAAAACGCCAAATTCCGGTAGCTTTTCCCAGCCTCTCTTTCATATCTACAGAGAAAAAACCTATTGCGCTTTCCGGCGCGCCGTGCTATAATAAAATACCGCCGTGCTGTAGAGTATGAAAGTATTGCAGCTATTACAGCAGGCAGGCGCCGGTGCCGCCGCTTCAATGTCCCGATGAATGGGAAACCGGAGGTTCAGGCGCTTTTTCGACACCGGACAGGCCCCAATTTTTGCATTTTTCCAGTAATTGGTACATAGAATTCATGATGTGCGCCCGCAGCAGGCATAGTCGCCGGACGCCGGATTCAGGAGGAGCAGGTATGGATTTTTTGTCAAGCAACTCCATGCTTTTGATGGAGAAGTCGATGGGGTACCTCTGGACCAAGCAGGCGGCGATTTTGGACAACATCGCCAACGCCGA
>CANOBV010000002.1 GCA_947564255.1 uncultured bacterium
ACGGCACCGTGGACCTGGGCGCCACCATGGCCCTGATCCTGCTGTCCATCATCCCCGTTATCATCTTCTATCTCACCTGCCAGAAGCACATCATCAAAGGCGTGGCGGCGGGCGCCGTCAAGGGCTGACGCCGCGGCGCGAAATCCCGCAAAAGGCTCGGCGCCCAATTTGGGCTTGCGAAAAAGGCGAAAAAGAGGTAAAATAAACGGCTGAAAAGGAGGAACGCCCATGACCATCAAGGATATCGCCCGGCTGTCCGGGGTGGGCGTGACCACCGTGTCCCGGGTACTCAACGACCACCCCGACGTATCCGAAGAGACCCGGCGGAAGGTGTTGGCGGTGGTGGCCGAACAGGGCTTTCAGCCCAACACCAACGCCCGCCACCTGAAGCAGCAGACCAGCGCCTCCATCGCCATCATCGTCAAAGGCACTATGAACATGCTCTTCGCCGACCTGGTGGAGCGGTGCCAGCAGCTCTTACAGGACGCGGGGCGGGACGCCGCCGTCTATTACCTGGATGAGGACGCCAACGAGGTGGCCTACGCCGTCCAGCTGTGCCGGGAGCGCAAGCCCTTGGGCATTCTGTTCCTGGGCGGAGACCGGGAGCTGTTCCACTCCGGCTTTCACGATATCCGCATCCCCTGTGTGCTGCTGACCAACATTGCCGGGGACCTGGGCTTTGACAACCTCTCCTCCATCACCACCGACGACAGAGAGGCCTCCCGGCAGGCGGTCCATTTCCTGGCCGCCCAGGGCCACCGCCACATCGGCATGCTGGGTGGCAACTGGTCCTGCTTCCAGATCGGGTACAGCCGTTTTCTGGGCTGTGCTCAGGCCTGCGAGGAGCTGGGCCTCCCCTTTGACGGGGAGCGCCAGTGCGAGCCCTGCCGCTACTCCCTCCACGACGGCTATACCGCCACCCAGCGTCTTCTGGAGCGGTGCCCGGAACTGACGGCGATTTTTTCCGTCAGTGACGTGATGGCCATGGGCGCCATCCGGGCCCTGCAGGATATGGGGAAACGGGTTCCCGAGGATATCTCCGTCATGGGCTATGACGGTATTGCTCTGGCGGACTACTTCATCCCCCGGCTCACCACCATCCGGCAGGATACCCAGCAGCTGGCCCTCCAGGGCGTGGACCTGCTGCTGGACAACCTCCGGCGTAGTCAAGCCCCGGTCCACGCCGTGGTGCCCTTCCAGCTTATTCCCGGCGAGAGCGTGGCCCCGCCTCGAACTCCGGCATATTGACACAAGGACCGCCGCCCCGCGCGGGGCGGCGGTCCCCAATGAAAGGTGGACTTTTTATGAGATGTTCCGGCATTCTGATGCCGATCTCCTCCCTGTCCTCCCCCTACGGCATCGGCACGCTGGGGTCTGCCGCCCGCCAGTTCGCCGACTTTCTGTCCGCAGGCGGACAGACCTATTGGCAGATCCTGCCCATCTGCCCCACCAGCTACGGCGACTCTCCCTATCAATCCTTCTCCTCCTACGCGGGCAATCCCTATTTCATCGACTTGGACGACCTGGCCGCCGAGGGCCTTTTGAAACGGTCGGAATACCGGGACCTCAACTGGGGGGAAGACCCTCAGTACGTGGACTACGGCTTGATGTACGAAACCCGCTACCCGGTGCTGAGAAAGGCGGCGGACCGGCTGCTGGCCGCGCCGCCCGCCGAATACGGGGCGTTTTGCGAAGAGTCGGAGTGGCTGGAGGACTACGCCCTGTTCATGGCGCTGAAAGACAAGCACGGCGGGGCCTGCTGGTTCACCTGGCCCGAACATATCCGCCTGCGCCGTCCCGAGGCGCTCTCCGCCGCCAAAAAGGAGCTGGCGCGCCAGGTGGATTTCTGGAAAGCGGTGCAGTTCCTGTTCTTCCGGCAGTGGAACGCCCTCAAAACCTACGCCAATGACCGGAACGTGTATATCATCGGCGACCTGCCCATCTATGTGTCCGGCGACAGCGCCGACGTGTGGGCCAGCCCGGACCAGTTTCAGCTGGACGAGAACGGCCTGCCCACAGAGGTGGCGGGCTGTCCCCCCGACGGCTTTTCCGAGGACGGCCAGCTGTGGGGCAATCCCCTGTTCAACTGGAAGCGGATGAAGGAGGACGGCTACCGCTGGTGGCTGAAGCGGATCGCTTTCCAGTTCACCATTTACGACATGCTGCGCATCGACCACTTCCGGGGGTTCGACTCCTACTACGCCATTCCTTATGGAGAGACCACCGCTAAAAACGGCCGCTGGCGCCCCGGTCCCGGCCTGGACTTTTTTAAGGTCGTGAACAAAAAGCTGGGAAAGCGGGATATCATCGCCGAGGACCTGGGTTTTCTCACCGACTCGGTGCGGAAGCTGCTGCGGGAGACGGGCTATCCCGGCATGAAAATTCTGGAGTTCGCCTTTGACAGCCGGGACAACGGCAGCGACTATCTGCCCCACCGCTATCCCGCCCACTGCGTAGCCTACACCGGCACCCACGACAACGACACCATTCTGGGCTGGATGGCCACCGCCCCCAAGAAGGACGTGTCCTTCGCCAAAGCCTACCTGCGGCTGAACAGCCGGGAGGGCTACCATTGGGGGATGATGCGGGGGGCCTGGGCGTCCCCCGCCGACCTGGCGGTGATGCAGGCCCAGGACCTGCTGGGCCTGGGCAGCGAGGCCCGGATGAACATCCCCTCCACCCTGGGCACCAACTGGAAATGGCGGGCCCTGCCCGGGGTGTTCACCCCGGCCCTGGCGGCGCGGCTGAAAAAAGAGGCCAAGGTGTACCAGCGCCTGCCCAAGCGGAAAAAAAGCGCCGGGAAAAAGGCCTGACAGGCGCGCTTATTTTAAACAGCGGAGGGATAACCCCTCCGCTGTTTTACGCCTGCCCGCCGCCGACCAGCTCCTGCCACCATTCGATCAGCCGGAATTTCAGCACGTATCCCCCGTCCTGCCCGGTAATCAGCGCCACCTGGTCCTCACTGAGCACACCCTGCGCCGCCGTTTCCACACTCTGCTCCGCCACCGAGGTCATGCACAGGGGGGGGAACACTACGCACCACCAGTTTCGGCCCTTCCCCTCCCCAATGGTCACCCGCAGGGCCCGATACTGTCCGGCGGGGAGGGAGAAGCCCTCGTATTCCTTGGTGGGGAACCACTGGTCGTCCAGAGTAACGCGCACCGGGTCACGGTTTCCCGTCCGGGCCAGGGCGTCCGCTCCCGCCTGGGCCAGCTCGTCCAAATGCGGAGCCAGGGCGGCTTCCGCCGCCTGCCGGTCGCCGACGCCCTCCAGGAGGTGGGAGGCCTCGGCCAAAACCGCGTCCCGCACCAACAGCTTTCTGGCCTGGTCTGCCTCCGAGTCGGAGCCGGCCACCACATGGAGGCGCAGCACCCGGTCGGCCAAGGCCGCCTCGCTGGCGTTGGCCCACACGCCCGCGGTGAGGGTGATTCCAAAGGCCAGCAGCAAAGCCGCCTCCCAAATGCGCAGCTTGGAAGAAGGGGTAATGTTCATAAAAAACACCGTCCTATGTACGTTTGTAGGTACAGTATGGACGGTGTTTTTTTGTTTTATACGGGCCGGCACAAAAATACATCCCGGTAGTTTTCCAGGAGGGCGTCTCGGGCGTCCCCGGCCTTGGCCGGGCTGTCAAACAGCCCGAATACCGACGGTCCGCTGCCCGACATGGAGGCCCCCAGCGCCCCGCAGTCGATGAGGACCGACTTGATCTCATTGATCTCCGCCAGCCGCCGGGGCTCCAGCACATCCTCAAACACATTGTACATCCGCCGGGCCACCCCGGTGAGGTCTCCAGCCCCTAGAGCCGCGATAACCCCGGCGGTGTCCGGGCGGCGGACGATCTTCCGCACATTCACCCGGGAAAACAGCTGGGGGGTGGAGATGGAGAAGGGGGGCTTGCAGACAACGATATGACAGGGAGGCAGAGAGGCCAGCGGGGTGAGGACTTCACCCCGGCCCTCCGCCAGGGCGGTGCCCCCCAGCGCGCAGAAGGGCACGTCGGAGCCCACCCGCTCCCCGATTTTCGCCAGTTCCAGGGGAGACAGCCCCGCCCCGGTGAGGGCGTTCATGGCCCGGAGAACAGCGGCGGCGTCGGCGCTGCCCCCCGCCAGCCCGGCGCACACCGGGATGTGCTTGCGGATGGACACGTCCACCTCACCCCCCCGGCCGGTGGCGGAGCGGAAGGCGGCGGCGGCCATCTGGGCCAGGTTTTTGCCCCCGGTGGGCAGGAAGTGGAGGTCGGACAGCGCCGTTCCCTCCTCCCCCTGGGCGGGAACGACGGTAAGCTCGTCCGCCAGGGTGACGGACTGCATCACCATCTGCAAATCGTGATAGCCGTCCTCCCGGCGGCGGAGAATGTCCAGGGTCAGATTGATTTTGGCGTTGGCCAGCAGCTCCATAAAGGGGCCTCCTTTATCACAGGGTAGCGGGCTCCAGCAGGGTCAGGGTCTTGGCCCCGCAGTCGATCTCGTACTCCAGCCCCAGGGGGAACAGGCCGATGGGGTAGGCGTGGCCCACATTCACGTTGTACAGGATGGGTAGGTTGGGCAGACCCGCCTCGAAGCCCACCACCTTGCGCAGCACCTCTTTGTAGGGCTCCAGCTTGTCGGCAAAAGCGGGCCGGCCCACCACGATGCCGTTGACGGCGTGGAGCACCCCCTGGGCCAGTAGGCCCCGGAGAAGCCAGGTCAGCCAGTCCGGCCCGATGTCGTCCTCGCTGGTCTCCAACAGCAGCAGCTTGCCCCGCCACTCCTCGGGGCCGGGCCACAGGGGGGTGCCGAACAGCATCTCGAATACATCCACGCAGCCACCCAGCAAGCGGCCGGACGCCTTACCTGCCTCCTGCAAAATCTCATAGCCCCCGCAGGGGAACCGGGGGATGGTCTGGCCCATGTTGGCCTCGTCCCACCACACCTTGTCGGGGTCGTAGCTGCAAAACCCGCTGGCGGGGATGGTCCAGGTGTCCTGGGGGTGGAACAGGGTTTTGTCAAAGGCCTGGGCCGTATACTCGTTGATGGAGCCGTACTCCGCCCAGTTGGTCATCACCGCCCCGCCGTAGTAGGACGCCAGCCCCGCCTTGTACATCATGAAGTGGTTGACGGTGGTGTCGGAGAAGCCGGTGAAGATTTTGGGGTTGTTCCGCAGCACGTCAAAGTCGATATAGGGCAGCAGGCGGACGGTGTCGTCCCCGCCGCTGGCGTTGAACACCGCTTTGATCTCAGGGTCCCGGAAAGCGTCCATCAGATCCTGGGCCCGGGCCTCCGGGTGGCGGTACAGGTAATCCCCGCCCTTCAGGGCGTTGGGCATGGCCACGACCTGAAGGCCGTAGTCCCGCTCCAGCCGTTCCTTTGCCAGATGGTATTTGTGGATAAACTGCGCCTCCCCCAGCATTCCGCGGGACAGGGACACGATGGCCACCTTGTCGCCGGGGCGAAGGCGTTGGGGTTTTAACATTTTATATCACCTCACATCTGATTTAGGGCGGCCGCCGCCACCGCCGCCATGGCGGGGCGGTCCAGGGGCCGGTCCAGGAAGTGCTCCAGGGCCAGCACCGCCTGGTTCACCAGCATGGGCAGGCCGTTGAGGGTGCTCAGGCCCCGGTGTTCCGCCTGGGCCAGCAGTTCCGTCCGGGCCGGGTGGTAGATGGCGTCGAACACCGCCGCGCCCCGGGGCAGGGCGTCCAGGAAGGAGAAGTCCTCAAACTGATTGGGACAGCCCGCCATCCCCAGGTTGGTGCAGTTGACCAGCAGCCGGGACCGCGCCGCGCACCGGCGCAGGGTCTCCCCATCAAAGCCCTCCGGAGCCAGCCGCCCCAGGGGGTCCCGGGCGCACAGGGCCCGCGCCCGGTCCGGCGTGCGATTGCAGACGAACACCTGCTCCGCTCCGGCGGCGGACAGGGCCAGCGCCGCCGCCTTGGCGGCGCCCCCCGCCCCCAGCAGGGCGACGGTGAGGCCCGCCGGGTTTAGCCCCGCGCCCTCCAGGGCCGCCACAGCCCCGGCCCCGTCGGTGTTGAAGCCCACCCACTTCCCCTCCCGGAGGCAGACGGTGTTCACCGCCCCCACGGTACGGGCGGCGGGGTCTAGCTCATCCAGCAGGGGGAGCAAATCCTCCTTGTGGGGCATGGTGGCATTGAAGCCGGTGACGCCGTTTTCCCTGGCCCAGGCCAGGTACTGGGGCAGCTCCCCCCGGCGGACTACCTGGGGGGTGTAGGGGATGTCCAGCCCCAGCGCTTTCAGCATGGCCCCGTGGATGGCGGGAGATTTGGAGTGGAGCACCGGGTCGCCGATGATCTGTAATCTCATGTTCCGCCCTCCAAAAAGTAGTCCATGGCCATCAGGTAGCCGTCGAAACCGTGGCCGTAGAGCTGGCCCACGCAGGCGGGTGCGGTGACGGACACCGCCCGGAAGGGCTCCCGTTGGTCGATGTGGCTGATGTGCACCTCGTAGGCGGGCACATCCACCGCCTTGAGGGCGTCCAGAATGGCGTAGCTGTAATGGGTGTAGGCCCCCGGATTGATGATGATGGCGTCGTACATCCCGTCGGCGGCGTGGATTTCGTCGATGATGGCCCCCTCGTGGTTGGACTGGAAGCAGTCCGCCGTGGACCCATGGGCGGCGGCGTGGTCCCGGATGAGGGCGCACAGGGCCTGGTAGCTCTGGTCCCCGTAAATGCCCGGCTCCCGTTTGCCCAGCAGGTTCAGGTTGGGGCCGTTGATGATGAGAAATTTCATACTTCGTTTTCCTCCGTAACGATGGCTTGGATCAGGGCGGCGGCGACCTGGGGGTTTTGGGCGCGGACGGTGTGGTCCGCCCAGCGCCTGTAGACAGGAGCCCTGTCCCGATACCGCCGGATGAAATCGGCCCGGCCCGCCTGGGCCAGGGGACGGCCGGATACGTCCAGGCTGTCGTAGGTCTCCCCCGGGTCCCGGTCCAGCCAGAACACCAGGCCGCTCTCCTTCAGCGCGGCGATGGCCTCCTCCTTGGTGGGCAGGCCCCCGCCGCAGGCGATGACCAGTCCCTCCCAACCGGACAGCTCCCGGCACAGCTCCAGCTCCAGCGCCCGAAACCGGGCTTCTCCGTCAGCGGCAAAAATGTCGGGGATGGTACGGCCCGTTCGCTCCTCAATGAGCGCGTCGGTGTCGGCCAGCTCCAGCCCCAGCCGCCGGGTCAGCAGCCCGCCCACGGTGGTCTTCCCGCAGCCCATCATGCCGATGAGAACAATGTTTCTGCCCATGGGATGCGCCTCCTTTCCGCCTCCGCTAGTCCAGGTTGGACCGAAACCATCCCAATACCCGGAACTCCCCGGTGGTCTGGGCCAGCTCGTGGAGGGCGTCGTTGACGGCGGGATCGCCGGGAGCCCCGGTGAACTCCAGGAAAAACATATACTGCCAGCTCCGCTCAGGCAGGGGCCGGGACTCCAGCTTCACCATGTTCAGCCCGTGGACGGCAAACACCGTCAGCACCTCGTGCAGCGACCCCGCCTCGTGGGGCAGGACGAAGAGGGTGCTGATCTTGTCCGCGCCGGGGCGCAGCTCCAGCCGGGGGGACACCACCACGAAGCGGGTGGTATTGTGGGTGTTGTGGTTGACGCCGTGGGCCAGAATCTGGAGCCCGTACAGCTCCGCCGCCCGGGCCGAGCAGACGGCGGCTTTTGTCAGGTCGCCGCTGTCCGCCACCATCCGGGCGGAGCCAGCGGTGTCCGCCTGGGGCACCTGCTTCCAGCTGGGGTGGGCGTTGAGGTAGCGCTCGCACTGGAACAGCCCCTGCTCGTGGGAGTAGACGTGGGTGATGGTGTCCAGAGTCGCCCCCGGCAGGGCCATGAGGCAGTGCTCCACCTTCACCGTGGTCTCACCCACCATATAGCACTCATACTGGGTCAGCAGGTCGTAGATCTGCCGGATGGCCCCGGTGGAGCTGTTCTCGATGGGCAGGACGGCATAGTCCGCCCGCCCCTCCCGCAGGGCCAGAAAGCAGTCCTCAAACTGCTCCAGCCCCGCGCTGTCTACACAGGGGCCGAAAAAGTTCAGCGCGGCCTGCTCGCTGTACGCCCCCGGCACCCCCTGGTACACCACCCGGGGGGCCTCCACGGGGAGGCGCCGGGCGTCTTGGGCTTCCCGCCAGCGGCGGACGCCGGGGTTGTCCAGGCCCTTCCCCATCAAGTCCCGCTGCTGCCTCCGGGACAGGGCCATGATGGTCTGGTACAGAGTGACGGCGGCGGAGCGAAGCTCCTCTCCGGCCAGTTCCCCTTTGTTTCGAAGCACCTGGCGCTCCCGCTCCTGGTCCAGCACGGGAATGCCCCGCTCCCGCTTGTACTCCCCCACCCGGCGGGTCACGTCCATGCGCCGGCGAAACAGCCCGATCAGCTCCCGGTCGATGGCGTCGATATCTTGGCGCAGCGTTTGAAGCTCGTCCATCAGCGGTACATCTCCTTCAGCTGGGCGTAGTGCTCCGCGTTTGCCCGCAGTCCGGCGATCTCCTCCTCCGTCAGGGGGCGGATCACCTTTGCCGGATTGCCCAGCACCAGACAGCCGTCGGGGGCGTCCAGCCTGCTTGTCACCACGGACCCCGCGCCTACCATGCAGTTTTTTCCGATTCTGGCGAAGTCCAGCAGGGTAGCTCCCATGCCCACGATGGTGTTGTCCCCCACCGACGCGCCGTGGACCACTGCCCCGTGGCCCACGGACACCCAGTCTCCCAGCACCGTGGGGGCCTTTTCCGAGTGGAGCACACAGCAGTCCTGGACGTTGCATCCCCGGCCCAGGACGATGGGCTTGCCGTCCCCCCGGAGGACGGCGTTGAACCACACGGAGCAGTCCGGGCCCAGGGTCACGTCCCCCATCACCGCCGCGCCGGGGAAGATCATGACGTTCTCGTCAGATTGACGCAATGTTTTCAAATCCATAATAATTCCTCATTGTATTGAAATTTGCCCGTTTTCCGCCCCAACGGGGGAAAATGCGGTTAGATTCCCATCATTTCACAGGCCGCTAAGGCCGCAGCGGCCTCGATGACGGGCACCGCCCGGTGGACCACGCATGGGTCATGCCGCCCGGTGAGCTCTAGCACGGCGTTCTCGTGCCTGGCCATATCCACGGTGAACTGCTGCCGGGCGATGGAGGGGGTGGGGCGCATAGTCACCTCAAACACCAGGGGCATGCCGTTGGTGATGCCCCCGTTGATCCCTCCGGCGCAGTTCTGCTCCGCCTTGACGGAGCCGTCCCCGTCCACATACAGCGGGTCGTTAGCCTCCGAGCCCCGCATGAGGGCGAAAGCCGCTCCCGCCCCGAAGGCCACCGCCTTCACCGCCGGGACGGCGAACAGGTACTGGGCGAAAATGCCCTCGGCGTTTCGGCCGAAGTCCGGAGCCCCCAACCCGGCGGGCAGGCCGAACACCCCGCACTCAATGGAGCCCCCCACCGAGTCCAAATCGTTTTTGGCCTCCAGAATAGCCTGACGCATCTCCGCCCCTTTTTCATCGTCCAGAACGGGGAAGTCCTTGGCGGCCACAGCCTTCAGGCTGTCCCAGTCCTCCAGAACGTCGTCGTTGACGCCGTAGATGGTGGAGATGTGGGCCCCCACATACACGCCCCTCTGGGCCAAAATCTGCTTGGCCACTCCCCCGGCGAACACCAGGGGCGCGGTGAGCCGCCCGGAGAAGTGCCCGCCCCCCCGGTAGTCGTTGAACCCCTGGTAGCGCACGTGGGCGGCGTAGTCGGCGTGGCCGGGCCGGGCCAGGTCCTTGGTTTTGGCGTAGTCCCCGGAGCGGGTGTCCGTATTTTCAATGACGGCACACAGGGGGGCCCCGGTGGTCCGGCCTTCAAACAGTCCGGAGAGAATGCGGGGCTCGTCCGCCTCCTTCCGGGCGGTGGACAGGGGGCTTTTCCCCGGCGCCCGGCGGCTGAGGTCAAAGCGGACGGCCTCCAGGTCCAGCTCCAGCCCGGCGGGCGCGCCCTCCAGCACCACGCCGACGGCGGGGCCGTGGGACTCGCCGAAAATGGAATATCTCATGGGTTAAGACCTCTTTTCCGGGAAGCCCCGCCCCCGGAGGGAGCGGGGCTTCCCAAACTCACAGTGTGATCCAGTACCGCTCCAGGTCGATGTTCTTCCCCGGCTCATGGACGGTAGACTCATACACGCCGCCGTTGGCTAAAATCGTGCGGCGGCTGGCCGGGTTGTCCGGCTCACAGGCGATGAGCACCTTGTCAAGTCCGATGCTTTTACAAAAGGGCAGGGCCAGCCGGAGCATCTCCCTGGCATAGCCCTTCCGGCGCTCCGAGGGGCGGACGGAGTAGCCGATGTGGCCCGCGTACTTCTCCAGGTACTCGTTGAAAGTGTGCCGCACCTGAAGCATACCCACCACCCTGCCGTCGGACTCCCGGACGCCCAGGAACTGGGTGGCCTGGACCTTGCCCTCCGGGACCGTAGCGGGGTCGGTATAGGAGCGCACGTCGGCCAGCCACTGCTCCGCGCTCTCGTTGAACCGCAGGGGGCCGCAGCCGTCCATAGAACTGCCCGCGTCCAGCATTTCCTGCCGGTAGGTCCGGGCCTGGTCCAGATATTCCTCCGTGGGGATAATCAATTTAATGGTATCCATAAAAATATCACTCGCTTTTCTCGATTTTCCCCCCCAGCCGCTCATACTCCTCCCAAAAGCTGGGGTAGGACTTGGCCACGCACTCTGCCGCGTTGATTGTCACGGGATTTATACAGCGGGCAGCGGCGATGGCCGCCATCATGGCGATGCGGTGGTCGTTAAAGCTGTCCACCGTGACCCCTCCCGCCAGCATTTCCTTGCCACGGATGGTGAGGGAATCGGGACCCTCCTCAATGTCCGCCCCCAGGGCGGACAGCACCGCCGTCACGGAGGCCAGCCGGTCGCTCTCCTTGAGGCGCAGGCGGGCGGCGTTGACCAGCCGGGTGGTCTCCCCCGCCCGGAGCGCCGCCATCACAGCCAGGGGAGGGACCAGGTCAGGGCAGTTGGACACGTCCAGTTCCAAGCCGCCCGCCGGAGCCAGCTTCATGCCCATGGCCTCCCGGTGGGACTGGATGATGCTGTCTCCCTGAGCGGAGCGGGGGTCCATCCCGGCCACCTCCACCGGACTGCCCAGGAATTGGGCCGCGTACCAGAACGCCGCCTGGGACCAGTCCGCCTCCACCACGGCGTCCGCCGCCCGGTAGGTCTGGTTCCCCTGGGGGTGGTAGTGGGGGGGCAGGGACAGGGTGGCGGGCATCTCCACCCCAAATTGGGCCATGGCCTGGAGGGTCATCTGGATATAGCCCTCGCTCTCCAGGGGGGTGGTGGGGACGACGGCCGAGGGGCCGTTCAGCAGGGGCAGGGCGAAGAGCAGGCCGCTGAAGAACTGGGAGGACACGTCTCCAGGGAGCTGATAGACCCCCGGCGGGAGCATCCCGCCCACGGTGAGCACGCCGTCCTTCAGCTCGTAAGAAATCCCCTTTTCGTCGAACAGGTCGAAGTAGGGGGTCAGGGGACGCTCCATCAGCCGCCCATGGCCGGTGAAGATGCCGCCGCCCCGGACGGCCAAGGCGATGGGAATCAGAAAGCGGAGGGTGGAGCCGCTCTCCCCGCAGTCCAAACGGGGGTAGGCCATGCGCCGCATGGGGGACATGACATTGGCCCCCATGCCCTGGACCACAATGCCGGAGCCCTCCCGCCGGAACTGGGCGCCCAGCTCCTCCAGGCACCGGATGGTGGCCCGGATGTCCTGGGAGAGGGCCACATTGGAGACGACGCTCTCCCCGTGGGCCAGGGCGGCGGCAATGAGCAGGCGGTGGGCCTGGGATTTGGAGGGGGGCGGGGTGACGGTCCCGGACAGCCTGCCGGGAGTGATTGTGACGTTCATGGTATGGCCTCCAATCGGTTCAATAGCTCCTGCCGGGGCATTTTGCGGGGGACGGCGCGGCCCATCTTGTCCAGCAGGATGAGGGTGATGTCCGCCCCGGCCCCTTTTTTGTCCAGGCCGATGGCGGCGGCGTAGTCCTCCTGGGAGCAGGAGATACGGGTGGGCAGGCCCAGGGCGGCGCAGGCGCGTTCGATCTGGGCCGGGACCTCCGGGGGTGTGACCCCCAGCGACACCCCCAGCCTGGCGGCGGCGCACATACCCGCCGCCACCGCCTGGCCGTGGCTCCACTGCTCGTAGCGCCCCGCCAGCTCATAGGCGTGGCCCAGGGTGTGGCCGAAGTTCAAAATCATCCGCAGACCGGTGTCCAGCTCGTCCTCCATGACCACTTGCCGTTTAATATCGCAGCAGGTATACAGAATGTGTTCGATATCCGCCGTCAGCTGTTCCCGGGAGGGGCGGGCGGCCAGGAAGTCGAAGAAGTCCCCGTCCCAGATGCAGCCGTATTTGACCACCTCCGCCATCCCCGCCATGAACACAGGGAGGGGCAGAGTGTCCAGCGTATCCGGGTCCATGAGCACCAGCCTGGGCTGATGGAAGGCCCCGGCCAGGTTTTTGCCGTGGTCCAAATCGACGGCCACCTTGCCCCCCACGGAGGAGTCCACTTGGGCCAGCAGCGTGGTGGGGAGCTGGACGAAGGCCACCCCCCGGAGAATGGCGGCGGCGGCGAAGCCCGCCAGGTCCCCCACCACGCCGCCCCCCAGGGCGACGACGCCGTCGGTGCGGGTGAGGCCGAACTCCATAAAGTCCTCCCAGAGCCGGGCCAGCTGGCCGGGGTTTTTGCTCTGCTCCCCGGCTGGGATGACAAAGACAGCCGTCTCAAACCCGGCGGCCTCCAGGCCGGCCTTCACCCGGTTGTAGTAGAGGGGACCCACGTTGGTATCAGTGACCACCGCCAGCTTGCGGGCCTTGGGCAGGACCGCCCGGACGCGCTCCCCGGCCTGAGAGAGCAGGCCCCTCTCAATCAAAATGTCGTATTCCCGGCCCGGCAGGGCCACGGTGAGGGTTTTCATAAAACCGCCCCTTTACGCTAACGTTTTCCCCATCAATTCCACCAGCGGGTTCAATTTCCCCATGAGGTGCCGGAACTTCTCCGGCGTCAGGGACTGGGCACCGTCGCACTTGGCGCAGGGCGGGTCGTTGTGGACCTCCACCATGAGGCCGTCCGCCCCCACCGCCACGGCGGCCATGGCCAGGGGCTCCACCATCCAGTACATCCCGGCAGCGTGGGAGGGGTCCACCACGATGGGCAGGTGGCTCATTCTCCGGATGGCGGGGATGGCGGACAGGTCCAGGGTATTGCGGGTATAGGTCTCGAAGGTGCGCACCCCCCGCTCGCAGAGGATCACGTTCTCATTGCCCGCGGCCATGATGTATTCCGCCGACATGATCCACTCCTCGTAGGTGTTGCTGAGCCCCCGCTTGAGGAGCACCGGCTTGGACAGCCGCCCTACCTCCTTGAGCAGGTCGAAGTTCTGCATGTTCCGGGCGCCGATCTGCACCAGGTCCACTTTTTCCTCAAACAGCTCACAGTACCGGGGGGCCATAATCTCGGACACGATGGGCAGGCCGGTGTCCGCCTTGGCCTCCAGCAGCAGCTCCAGCCCGTCGGTGCCCATGCCCTGGAAGGAATAGGGGGATGTGCGGGGCTTGAAGGCGCCCCCCCGCAGCAGGGCGGCCCCGGCTTCCTTTACGTCCCGGGCCACCCCCACGATCTGCTCCTCGCTCTCCACCGAACAGGGTCCGGCGATGACGGTAAACTTGTCCCCGCCGCCGATGGGCACTCCGGACACATTCACCACCGTGTCCTCCGGGTGGAATTTGCGGTTTGCCTTTTTGTATGGCTCCTGGACCCGCATGACCCGCTCCACGTCGTCGTTCATGGTGAGCTTGCCCATGTCGATGTGGGCGGTGTCCCCCACCAGCCCCAAAATGGAGCAGCCCACGCCGTTTGTGACGCCCACCTTGACGCCGTGCTCCCGTTCCAGCTGGGCCACCAGCGTCTGAATGTTCTCCTGGCTGACGCCGGGCTTCATCACGATTACCATAACAAAACTCCTCTCAAATAAAAGAAAGCCCATGGTCCGCGTATGCGCGGTCCATGAGCTTCCCAAAAATACAAATTCAGGCGGGACGGTTCCGTCGCCCCTTGCTCACGCGCCGCGTTTCTCCATGCCAAAACAGCCGGACACGGTAAATCGGGTCCAGGCATAGGAAAAGGTGAAGCTGTGGGCGCCGGAACGAATCATAGAGATACCTCGCTGATTTTGATTGGAGACATTATATACTTTAATACGGTGAAATGCAAGGGCAAATTTGCGGAACGCCTGATTAACCCGGCGGGAGGTCTTTCGCCGCAGCAAGGCCGGATATCGGATGGGGCGCTTATTGTTCCCCGGCTTTTACCGCCGCCGCGGCCTCCTGCTGGATATCCTCAAAATTGGACAGCATGGGCTCCACGGCCTGCCCTCTCAGCTTCCGGTCCACGTAGTTCTTGGTGACCTTCACCACCACCGGGGACAGCACCAGCACGCCCACCAGGTTGGGGAGCATCATCATACCGTTGAGGGTGTCAGCGATGTCCCAGGCCAGGTTCTCCCCCATCACCGCGCCGCCGAAGGTGGCCAGCACGAAGATCACCTGATACACCTTTGTAATTTTCTCCCCGAACAAAAACTCACAGGCCTTGCTCCCGTAGTGGCTCCAACCCAGGCAGGTGGAGAAGGCGAAGAGCATCACCGAGACGGCCACAAAAGCCGCCCCGGCAAAGCCGAAGTGCATGGAGAACACGGTGCTCACCAAATTGGCCTTGGTGAGGGCTGTTCCGGCGTACTCTGCGGCGGTGACGCCGGTGTCCAGGTCCACAAGGCCCGAGGACAGCACGGAGAAAGCGGTGAGGGTACACACGATGATGGTGTCGGCGAACACCTCAAAAATGCCCCACATGCCCTGGCGGGCCGGCTCCTTCACGTTGGAGCTGGAGTTGGCCATGACCGAGGAACCCAGGCCGGCCTCATTGGAGAACACGCCCCGTTTCATACCCTGCTCAATGGCCAGCTTCATGACGGTGCCGGCCGCGCCGCCGGCGGCGGCCTCCATAGAGAAGGCCTCTCTGAAGATAGCGGCGAACACCGGGCCCACCATGGAGATATTAAGGCAGAAAATGGCGACGGAGCCGATGATATACAGAATCACCATGAAGGGCACGATTTTTTCCGTAACGGACGCGATACGCTTCAAGCCGCCCAGGATCACCAGACCAGCCAGGAGCACAATCACGATGCCGGTGACCCAGGTGGGCACACCGAATACGGACTGCATATTGCCGGAGATGGAGTTGATCTGGGTCATATTGCCGATGCCGAAGGAGGCCAGGAAGCAGAACGCGGAGAACAGCACCGCCAGCGCCATGCCGATGGCCTTGCAGCCCTTTTTCGCCCCCAGACCGTCCCGGAGGTAGTACATGGCCCCGCCGGACCACTCTCCGGCGGAGTTTTTCCGGCGGTAGAAGATGCCCAGCACGTTTTCGGCGTAGCTGGTCATCATACCGAAAAAGGCGATGAGCCACATCCAGAACACGGCGCCGGGGCCGCCCACCATGATGGCTCCCGCCACGCCCACGATGTTTCCGGTGCCCACGGTAGCGGCCAAGGCGGTACACAGGGCCTGAAACTGGGAGATGGATTTGTCCTGGGTGTGGCCGGACACGTCCTTGCGGAACACGGCGCCGATGGTCTCCTTTACCCAGTGGCCAAAGTGGCTGACCTGAAAAAATTTTGTGCGGCAGGTCATGAACACGCCCACAAAGGCCAGCAGAATCAGCGCGGGCCAGCCCCAGACGACATTGTTCACCGCCGAGTTGACGCTGGCGATGGTCTCAAGCATAGCGGTTCCCCTCTTCTCTCTTTACAGAATTATCCCCAGCAGTATATAACAGCACAGACAAAAACACAAGGAAAAAGTAAAATCTTCACTTCAAAAGGGTTCCATTCCCAGAAAGCAAGATATCAGAGGCCGGGCAGAGGGGATTTTCTCAATCGCGCAAGAATGTTCTGCGCAAATTCTGCTCTGCGGAGGAAACCGCTCCCCAGGCAAAACCATTCATCCGCCCAGCAGTTCCCTCAAAACGGCGTTTACGCTCTGGGGGTTGGCCCTGCCTTTCAGCTCCCGCATGACCTGGCCCACCAGGAAGCCGAAGGCCTTCTCCTTGCCGCCCCGGTAATCGGCCACGGATTGGGGGTTGGCCTCCAGCACCCTGGCGCAGATTTCCCGCACCAGGCCGTCGTCGTTGACCTGCTCCAGGCCATGCTCTTTCACGTAGGCATCCACGTCCACGTCGGTGTCGAAGATGGCCTCGAACACCTTGACGGCGGTGTTGCGGTTCAGCTTCCCCTCCCCCACCAGGGCGATGAGCCGGGCCAGGGTGGGCGCGGTGAGCTTCATATCCCTGGGCTCCAGGGCCCGGGCGGACAGGGCCCCCAGTACCTCCCCCATGATCCAGTTGGCCCCCTGCTTGGGGGGCGCGCCCAGCTCCACCAGCTCCTCAAAAAACCGGGCCAGGGCGCTGTCCGAGGTGATCATCCGGCAGTCGTACTCCGGCAGGCCGTAGCCGCGCCGGTACCGCGCCCGCTTTTCTTCTGCCAGCTCGGGCTGAGCGGAGCGCAGGCCGTCCAGATATGCCTGGGACAGCTCAATGGGGGGGATGTCCGGCTCGGGGAAGTAGCGGTAATCCTGGGCGTTCTCCTTGGAGCGCATGGCGTAGGTGGCGTCCTTGTTCTCGTCCCAGCGGCGGGTCTCCTGGACCACCCGCCTGCCCTCCCCGATGAGTTCGATCTGCCGCTTGGCCTCGTAGTCAATGGCCCGGACGATGGCTTTGAAGGAGTTCAGGTTCTTCATCTCCGTGCGGGTGCCCAGCTCCTCCGCGCCCACAGGCCGCACGGACAGGTTCACGTCACAGCGGAGGGAGCCCTCCTGCATCTTGCAGTCGGAGACGCCCAGGTATTGGAGGGTCTCCTTCAGCTTTTCCAGGTAGGCGATCACCTCGTCCGCCGTGCGGAAGTCCGGCTCGGTGACAATCTCAATCAGCGGAACCCCGCAGCGGTTGTAGTCTGCCCTGGTCTGGTCGATCCAGGGGTCGTGGACCAGCTTGCCCGCGTCCTCCTCCATGTGGAGCTCGTGGATGCGGATAGTCTTATCCCCGGCGTCCGTGTGGATGGACACCGCCCCGTTCCGGGCAATGGGGAGGTAGAGCTGAGAGATCTGATACGCCTTGGGCAGGTCGGGATAGAAATAGTTTTTCCGGTCGAATTTGCTGTACCGGGTGATATCGCAGTTCAGCGCCAGCCCAGCCTTGACGGCGAATTCCAGCACCTTTTTGTTCAATACGGGCAGGGTCCCCGGCATGCCGGTGCACACCGGACAGCAGTGGGTGTTGGGATCGCCCCCGAACTGGGTGGTGCAGGAGCAGAAGATTTTTGTTTTGGTGGCCAGCTCCACATGGGTCTCCAGGCCGATGACAGTTTCCCAGGTCATGCCAAATCCCCTCCTTTCGGGGCGCGTTTGTGATAGTCGGTGTCTAGCTGGAACGCGTGGGCGGCGTTCAACAGTGTGCCCTCGCCGAAATGAGGGCCGATGAGCTGGGCCCCGATGGGCAGGCCCTTGGCGTCGAACCCGCAGGGCATGGACAGCCCCGGCAGGCCCGCCAGGTTCACCGACACGGTGTAGACATCGCTGAGATACATCTTCAGCG
The DNA here is from genome assembly GCA_947564255.1 of uncultured bacterium. Lineage (GTDB taxonomy): Bacteria > Bacillota > Clostridia > Oscillospirales > Oscillospiraceae > Enterenecus. The sequence continues at coordinate 17,664 of CANOBV010000002.1, forward strand.
GGTCGGACAGGCTCTCCCCCAGCCTGGGGGCGGTGGCGGGGGCCACGGGGGTGAGGAGCAGGTCGCACTGTTGGAATGCTTTATCAAAGGCCTCTTTGATGACGGCCTTGACCTGGAGCGCCTTTTTATAGTAGGCATCGTAGTAGCCGGAGGACAGCACGAAGGCGCCCAGCAGGATGCGCCGCTTCACCTCGGCCCCGAAGCCCTGGGTGCGGGTCTTGCGGTAGAGGTCTGCCAAGCCCTCGTACTCCTGCGCCCGCCAGCCGTATTTCACCCCGTCGAACCTTGACAGGTTGGAGGACGCCTCGGCGGCGGCAATGATATAGTAGGTGGGGACCACGTACTCCATCACGGGGAAGGACAACTCCACCACCTCCGCCCCCCGGGCTTTCAGCACGTCCGCCACCGCCAGCACGGCGGTTTTGACCTCGCCGTCCAGACCGTCTCCATAGCAGTCCACGGGCAGGCCGATCTTCATCCCCCGCACATCTCCAGTGAGGCCGCTGAGCAGGTTCCCATACTGCCCGTCCAGGCTGGTGCCGTCCTTGGGGTCCTTTCCCTGGAGCGCGTCCAGGATGGCGGCGCAGTCCGCCGCGTCCCGGCACAGGGGGCCGATCTGGTCCAGCGACGAGGCGTAGGCGATGAGCCCGTACCGGGATACGGCGCCATAGGTGGGCTTCATGCCCGTAACGCCGCAGTAGGAGGCGGGCTGACGGATGGACCCGCCGGTGTCGGACCCGATGGCGTACCAGCTCATACCCGCCGCCACGGCGGCGGCGGCTCCGCCGGAGGACCCGCCGGGGACCCGGTCCAAATCCCAGGGGTTTTTCACTGGGCCGTAAAAGGAGGTCTCCGACGTGGACCCCATGGCGAACTCGTCCATGTTCAGCTTGCCCAGGGAGAGGGCCCCGGCCTCTGCCAGCCTGTCCACCACAGCGGCGTCATAGGGGGGCGCGAAGTCCCCCAAAATTTTGGACGCGCAGGAGGTCTTGACCCCTTTGGTGCAGATGTTGTCCTTTATGGCCATGGGCACGCCATAGAGGGGGCTTTGGGCGTCCTTGACCCCGGCCTGGAGTTTCTCCGCCCGGTCCAGGGCCCGCTCCCCCGTCACGGTGATAAAGGCGTTCAGCGCCTGATCCTGAACCGCCACAGCGTCCAGCGCCGCTTGGGCGGCCTCCTTAATAGATACCTCACCTTTTTTGATGGCCGCGCCCAGTTCCAGGGCGGTCAATTCTCTCAATACCATATTTTTGTTCTCCCCATCTTCAAATCACTTTCGTTGTCGTGTAAAAACTGTCCGATATCCGCCGTGTTGGTGGCGAATCAAAGTTCTTTTTGCCTGCTTTTTCTTTCAAGAAAAAGCAGGTCATTCCACCGCTTTGGGTACTAAGAACGCCTCTTTGTCCTCTGCGGGCGACCCCGCCAGCAGCTGGGCCCGGTCCTGGGACGGAACCACCTCGTCCTCCCGCAGGACGTTTTTCACCGGGAACACGTGGCTCATGGGCTCCACGCCGGTGGTGTCCAGCTTGTTCAGCACGTTTATATAGGCGATGATCTGCTCCAATTGAGCGGTCATGGCCTGCTTTTCGCCGGTCTGGAGCTCCAGCCGGGACAGCTCGGCGATATAGTCAACCATCTCAGTGTCAATGTTCATAAGAATCTCTCCTTATCTATTGAAGGTTTGTTGTCCACGCAATATGCCGGACGGCCTGCACGGTGGTAACGATCTAAAGTTCTTTTTGCTTCCTTTTTCTTCCAAAAAAGGAAGCTAGGGTTCCATACGCGTCCGGTCTCTGGGGAACAAGCTGGCATACCGGATGTTGTCCAGCCCGCACAGCTGCATGGTCAGCCGCTCCAGGCCGATGCCCAGGCCGCCGTGGGGCGGCATGCCGTGCTTGTGAATCATGAGATAGCTCTCAAACTCCAACCGGTCCATGCCCCGGTCCTCCATTTTAGCCACCTGCCGGGCGTAGTCGTGGACCCGCTGGCCGCCGGTGGTGACCTCCAGCCCCCGGAACAGCAGGTCGAAGGACAGGGTGTATCTGGGGTCCTCGGGGTCGTCCATGGCGTAGAAGGGCCGCTTTTTGGAGGGGTAGTGGGTGACAAACACAAAGTCGCTTCCAAACTCCTCCTTGGCGTACTGGCCGATGTGGACCTCCTCATCCGGCTCCAGATCGTAGGGGTCGCGGATTTTGTAGCCGTACCGTTCCGCCGCCAGCCGTTTGGCGTCGTCGAACCGCAGACAGGGGATCTTGTCCGCGCCGGGCAGCTCCACCCCCAACAGCTCCAGCTCTCCCGCGTACTCCTTGGACAACAGCTCCATAGCGTGCCGGAGATACCCCGTCTCCATCTCGATCACATCATAGAAAGAGTCGATATAGCCCATCTCGAAGTCCAGCCCGGTGTACTCGTTCAGGTGCCGGGGGGTGGCGTGCTTTTCCGCCCGGAACACGGGGCCCACCTCAAAGACCCGCTCGAACACCCCCACCATGGTCTGCTTGTAAAACTGGGGGGACTGGGCCAGATAGGCCTTTTTACCGAAGTAATCCAGCTTGAAAATGTTGGAACCGCCCTCCGCCCCCGCGTGGACGATCTTGGGGGTGTGGACCTCGGTGAAGCCCTGTTCTGTAAGGTACTCCCGGAAGGCCCGGGCCAGCCCCTCCTGAATTTTGAACACCGCCCGCTCCCTCGGATGGCGGAGCACGGCGGGCCGCAGGGGAAGCTCGGTGTCCAGGTGGAGGTCCAGCTTTTTTTTGCCCAGGGACACAGGCGTGGGGGCGGCGGACCGGGACAGCACGGTGACGGCCTCCGCGGCGATCTCAAGCCCGCCGGGGGCCCGGGGCTCCTCCCGGACAGCGCCGGACAGCTCCACGGTACACTCCTCGCACAAGCCCTCGGGCAAAATGTCCGGGGGACACACGCACTGGACGCTTCCACGGGCCAGCCGCAGGGTGAGAAAGACCAGCCCGCCCATATCCCGCAGCAGGTGGACCGCGCCGTGGAGGTTGACGGGGTTATGCCGCCCGCCCTCCGCGATTTGTTGATAGGTGGTCAGTTTTTTGCTTTCGCCTGTGACGAACTTCATAACTTCTCATTCCTTTCTGCCTCATTGCTCGCTTTCTTGGCCGCGGGGAAAAACAAAAGCCCCGGACCGTACAAAAGTACAGTCCGGGACGGAATAACAAATCATTCCGCGGTACCACCCGCGTTGCCCCTCCAGCAAGGGACCTCTCTCGAGCCCCGGTAACGTGGGGAGGACGGACGGCCCTACGCCCCCGCCCTTGGGGGTTCGAACCGTCGGCTCGGAAGCGTTGCGCCATCTCGTCTTTCCGGGGCGGGCTTTCAGTCGGTGGCCCGCGTTCTCTGTCGGACGCCGTGAGGGGCGGTCTTCGTCGATGCCTTTATCACTTTCGCTTGTTGAAGAAATCATACACTGATTTTTCCCCGCTGTCAACTGAAGATTTCCCAAACTTGCCGTAGCCTATTGGCGAAAAATGTGGTACAATGTCCTAAAACAAGCCAACAGGAGGGATGGACTCATGACAAACTGGGAAGAATTACACCGCCGCTGTATGTCCTGCCAGAAGTGCGCCCTGGCGGACACCCGTACCAACGTGGTGTTCGGCAAGGGCCCCCGGGACGCCCGGGTCATGTTCATCGGCGAGGGCCCCGGGGAGAACGAGGACCTTCAGGGGGAGCCCTTTGTGGGCCGGGGCGGCCAGCTGCTGGACGAGATGCTGTCCCTCATCGGCCTGAGCCGGGAGAAGAATTTTTACATCACCAACATCGTCAAGTGCCGCCCACCCAAGAACCGGGACCCGCTGAACACCGAGCAGGACGCCTGCATCGGCTACCTGTGGGACCAGATGGAGCTGCTCCATCCCCGGATCGTGGTCTGCCTGGGACGCATCGCGGCCCTGCGGCTCATCGACCCCAAGTACCGCATCACCAAGGAGCACGGCCAATGGGTGGAGAAAGACGGCGTGTTCTACACCGCCATCTACCACCCCGCCGCCCTGCTGCGGGACCCGACGAAAAAACCGGACACCTTCGCCGACCTGCGCTCCATCCGGGCCAAAATCAGGGAGGTCTGTCCGGAAGCGTATCGTTGAAGCAAAGTCCGCTCAACTGCGTTTCCACCTTCGGCGAAAACTTCGTTCGCTCCCTTGCTTCGCCTCTCCCCACAAAGCCAAAGGGCGGCTTTGCGGGGGCCCCATTTTGGTCGACTCTATTTTTAAACTTCATCTTCTTCGGGCAACAGGTTCATGACAGACACCTCAAAGGCGGTGCGCTCCACCTGCTCCCCGTCGATGAGTTTGTGATACCGGCGGCTCTGGAGCCGCCCTTCCAGCCGAAGCCGGTCTCCCACGTCCAGCCCGCCGCAGTGGGCGGCCAGGGAGCCCCAGGCGATGCAGGGCAGATAATCCGCCCTGCCGTAGGGTCGGTTCACCGCCAGCAGCAGGTCGCAGATCTCCCGCCCCAAGGGCGTGCGCCGGGCCACCGGTTTGCGGCACAGCACCCCGGACAGCGACAGCCGGTTTTCTCCCTCTTCCAGCGTTTCGCGCTGGGCCGAACGGGAGAGCACCGTGATAACCAGTTTACTGCCCTGGCCGGAGCGGTTGTTGTAAGAACGCACCTCTCCCTGGACACACACCCATTGTTCCGGCGCCCAGAGGCTGGGGTCCGGGTCCGCCGTCACAATGTTCAGCACATCGTCCACCCCGCTCAGCCGGGGCACCCGCAGGGGGACGACGTAGTAGTCCACCCCGTGGTTGCGGTGGGAGGGGACGGGCGCCCCCGCAGCCTGCCCCCGCAGCACAATTTTGTTTTCCCCTCGGTACTCGTCCATATGTAATCACGCTCCGTTATATGGGACGCCCGGATTCAACGGGCCCGCGGCGCCGGGTTGAATCCGTTCTCCCCGTCAAATGTTGACCTGCCTGACTATATGAGGCGGGAGGGGCAAGTATGCCTGCTTTGTCCGACCGGCGGATTGAGGAGAAAGCGCCAAGTATGCCCATTGACAAGCGGAGCGGGAATTGTATAATATAAAGACGAGTATGCGCGGCGCGCGCCGCCTGACGGACAACCAGCCGAAGGAGGGCTTTCACATGGAACTGGAACTGACGCGCAAGCAGCTTCGCCGGCTGCTGGATATGGTGTACATCGGCAACTGGATTTTGAACTCCACCCGCGGTGAGGACCGCTTCAAAGACTACGACGAGGTGGAGAGCCTGCTGTTCGCCCGGGCCGCGCAGGAGGGAATGCCCAGTCTGTCCGAAACCTACCAGGGAGAGGTGATCCCCTCCCGGGCTTTTGCCGAGGGCGGTATCCATGAGGCCATCATGGAGTATGAAAACAACGTGTTTTTCGAGATATTGGCGGAGGACCTGGCCCGGAGGGACATGGACGACGTACCCATCGACGAGAGCAATTATGACGAGCTCACCCAGCGCATCGACGCCTACATCGACGAGTTTGAGGCCCACGGCACGGATAACATCACCGTGGACTGTTGAAGCCGCCCCCATCCCCTGCGGGGGCGGGGATGGGACGGTATCCACGGATTGCCGGGAGAAATGGAACAGGGCCTGTATCCGCGGCCGGAGGAACGGTTGAGGATACGGGCCCATTCACTAAAGAAAGGCGGAAAATCATGGCGAAAAAGGCAATCAACGCCGTGTTTGCGGGTGGAATTCTCCTGCTGCTTCTGGCGGGACTGGCACGGACGGTATTCTTTCCCAAAGAGATCAATTACCTGGAACAGCGCTACGCCGAACAAATCGCGCCCCTCACGGCGGAAAGCTGGCTGGACGGCTCCTTCCAGGACAGCGTGGACAAGGCCCTGTCCGACCAGGTACAGCTGTCCGAGACTTATAAGAAAACGTATAATACGGTGTCGTCCCGGTTTCTCAAAGCCGTTTCCGCCCCCATCCTGTCCCAGTGCCGGGACCGGTATGTGAACATCGCGGGCACGCTGATGTTCAACGACAATATTGTCTATGCCCCCTTTACCCTGGAGGAGGTGGCGCCCAGCCTGGACGCCAAGGCGGAGAACTTCAATGAATACTTCGCCGCCCACCAGGAACTGGACTTCTACGTCTACTACCTGGAGCGGGACATCGACCTGGATTTCGAGACCGGGGAGCGGATGGGCGCCCGGGAGTATTTTTTTGACCGGCTGGACCTTCCGGAGGACCGGACGGCCTGCCTCCATGTGGACAGCTTTGAGGATTTCAGCGCCCGGTATCTCCGTACCGACCACCACTGGAACTATGCCGGCGCATATCAGGGCTACACGGAACTGGTGAAGCTGCTGGAGGTAGACGAGCCCCCCCTGGCCCCCCAGGGCGGGCCGGTGGAGGTGGGCACCCTCTACGGCTCCCGGTCCACAGGCATGACTTCCGCGTTTTCCGAGACATTTTACGCCTACCGGTTTGACTACCCGGATATGGAGGTCACCGACAACGGCTACCCCGCGGCCGACTACGGAAGCCAGAAAGAGTTCCTGTCCGGCGGCGCGGACCAGCTGACCTACGGCGGCTTCTACGGCTGGGACGAGGGCGAGGTGCGTTTCGACACCAACCGGCCCGAGCGGGAGAACCTGCTGATTCTGGGCGAGTCCTATGACAACGCGGTGGTCAAGCTGCTGGCCTCCCATTTCAACAACACCTACGCTGTGGACTTGCGCAACTACGAGCCCCACTTGGGGAAGGATTTTCAATTTTCCGACTATGTGGAGGAGCACGACATCACTAAGGTGCTGCTCATCGGCTGTATGACTTACTTCCGCATGGACGAGTTCACGCTGGAGGGCTGAGCCATGGTATTCAGCGCATCGCCCTTTATATACGGCTTTTTTCCCATTGTGTTCCTGCTCTATTTTGCCTGGAACAACCGGATATGGCGCAATGGGGTGCTGCTGGCGGCGTCCCTGGTGTTCTACGCCTGGGGGGAGCCCCGCCTGCTGGTCCTCATGCTGCTGGCCACGCTGGAGGCGTACGCCGGCGGACTGCTGATGGAGCGCTGGGGGCAGTCCCCCCGGCGGCGGAAGGCCGCGTTCGTCGTCACCGTCGTGCTTCTGGCCGGCAACCTGTTCGTATTCAAGTATCTGAATTTCGCGGTGGCCAATCTGAACCTGCTGCTGGGGGGGCGGCTGCCCCTGCCCGGCATTGTGCTGCCCATCGGCATCAGCTTTTACACGTTCCAGATTCTGTCCTATGTCATCGACCTGTACTGGGGAAAGGTGGCGGTCCAGCGCAATTATTTCTACCTGCTGCTGTATGTCAGCTTTTTCCCCCAGCTCATCGCGGGTCCCATCGTCCGCTATCAGACGGTGGAGCACGAGATACGGGAGCGCCGGGAGACCCTGGACGACGCGGCGGCGGGCATGCGCCGGTTCATCCAGGGTCTGGCAAAAAAGGTGATTCTGGCCAACGGTACGGCCGCCTTGGTGGAGGTCATTTACAAAGGCGACCCGGCGGTATACGGCACCGCCATGTACTGGGCGGCGGCGGTGGCCTACTCCCTTCAAATCTATTTTGATTTCTCCGGCTACAGCGACATGGCCATCGGCCTCGGGCGGATTTTCGGTTTTCACTTCCTGGAGAACTTTGACCATCCCTACGTGGCGGCGTCCATCACCGATTTCTGGCGCCGGTGGCACATCTCCATGGCCAGCTGGTTCCGGGACTACATTTATATCCCGCTGGGGGGCAGCCGGGTGAGCCGGACCCGTTGGGTGGTGAATATCCTCATCGTATGGGGACTCACCGGCCTGTGGCACGGGGCCGAGTGGAATTACCTGCTGTGGGGACTGTACAACGGCCTGTTCCTCCTGGCGGAAAGGCTGGTTCTGGGCCGGGTGCTGGACAAGCTGCCCAAGGCGCTGTGCCGGCTGTACGCCATGTTTTTCATTGTGGTCAGCATGGTGGTGTTTTACTTCAACGATTTCGGCCAGATGCTCCAGGCTTTGGGGCAGATGTTCTCCTTCCGGCCCACCGACTGGATGGGCGTGGCGGCGGCGGACCTGTCGGCGCTGTACGGACTGTTTTTCGTTCCGCTCGGGCTGGTTTGGATGCTGCCCCCGCCCAAGGCGCTCCGCCGCCTGGGAGAGTCGGACGCCCCGGCGGCGCTGGCGGCGAACAACCTCTTCCATCTGGCGCTGGCGGGAGTGTGCGTGGTCATCATTGTCAGCTCCAAATACAACCCCTTTATCTATTTCCGATTTTGAAGCGCCAAGGCAGCGGGCGGCCTTTGCCTCCGAAGCTTGCCGCGCCTGTTGAATTTGAGCGCGGCCACAAGCCCCGCCAGCAGGACCAGCGCCGAGCCACCCAGCGCCGGAAGCCGGCTTCCGGCCTGAACGCCGTTTTCACCGGGCAAATCGCCGAGGGGCGGACGTTCTCCGCCGCCCGCCGGACCAAAAGCGGGAGCGCCGTTTTCACCGCCATGAGCCGCGCCGGCGCTTCCGCCGGGCAGCCCCGGCTGAAACCCGCCCTTGCCGGGGTCCGCGCCGTTGTTCATCGTCCCCATGTCCGACAGGGCGAGGCCGGTGGCGTCCACAAGGGCGGAGCCGTCCTCCGCCTGCCCTTCGGCCGTGGAGGGGATGCCGCCTGCCAGCTGGTCGGCGACACTTTCCATCCGCAGGGCGCAGAAGGTTTTCAGCGCCTCCACTCCGGCCTCAAACTGGCTCCAGGTGCAGAACCTGGTGGGGTCCTGTTCCACATAAGGGGCAATGAGGGCGCGGGTTTCCTCAATGATGGCGCCCGGATCTACCGTGCTCAAAAACGAATCGAAGTATTGATGGTACTGCGCGATATATGCCTCATCGGCAAAAATCCAGTCCGCCATGGGCCGGTCGCCGTTTCCCGTAACCGACAAGGGCGTGTCGATGGGGTCGTTTACCGCGCCGCCGGCGTCATTGCCCTGAAAGGTGCCGAAGGCCAGATTGTAATCCCAGGGAAGCATGGACAGCCGCCCGTCCTCCTCATAGAGGTAATAATTGTGCACCATGGACCCGGTGTAGCTGTCTCCGTTGACCACAAAGTTGTGGACCACAAAATAGCGCAGCACCTGGTCAATATCCAGAGCGCTTGCCGCATCACCCTCACCCAGGGCTTTCAGCGCCCGGATAAGCCGGGTCTGGTCCGCTTCGGACACGTCGGTTTTGGCGCTGCCGAAAATATTGGAATAGCTGTCCGGGTCGTCGTCCGTATATTGCAGTTTCACGTCGCCGGAGCCCATGCCGCCAAACATCCCGCCGAAGCCGCCCTCTTCGCCCCGTTCCGGAAACTCAAAGCCCTCCGGCGGCGTACCCTGCTGTTCCGGCGGCTGCATACCGCCGGGCCGGGGGCTGTCCTGCCATGCGCTGTCATGGCCCATAAAATCATCCATGTCAAAATCCCGCCCATTGCCCCGGCCCCCGCCAAAGCTCATGCTGTCCGGCTTGTAGAGCTCGCCATGGTTTTTGCCGTAGCTGCGCTGGAGAAAAGCGTCCTCAATTCCCTCCACCGCCAGATACAGCCCCCAGTCCTCTCCATTGACGGTGATATAGACATAACTGCACAGCGGCGCCTTCACGCCGAACTCCGCCATCATGCGGTAGGTGAGGTAGTCCTTCATATAGGTGTTGTCCTGGATGACATTGTTCAGGCACAGCTTATCCAGCCCGTAATAGGTCTTGCCGCTGTCATACTGGTCGAACTCGATTTTGAAGCTGTAGCGGCCGCTGTCCATCTGGGACACCTTGGACAGGGATGTGTTTCCTTTGGCCCGGAGCCCCACATTTTTATACGCCTCGTTGTCGACGACCACCGAACAGGGGGCGTATTCCTCATTTTCACAGGACTCAATAAAGCTGTCCCAGTCGTCCATAACGATGTCGATGGTATGTACCCTGGAGTCGTCAAACAGCTTTGCCTCGTACCCCATGATTCCGGGCGCGGCCCGGAGCCCCAATGCCTGAGCGTTCATGAACAAAAGCGTGAGCAGCAGGGACAGCAGGGCGGCGGCCAGACAGATGCGGTCAATATGTTTGTGCGTCGCCATGGGCTTACCCCATATAATCGCCGTTATAGCTCACCAGCACGGCGCTGTGTACGCCCTCAATTTCCGCCAGGGCGTTGATGAACCCGGTGTCGTCACTGCTGAGCCGGATTTCCAAATTCAGCTCGGTCAATCCCTTCTGCACGGTCTTGCTTTTCACGGCGCACCGCTGGGCGCAGCGCTCCAGAAACGCTCTGGCCCGGTCCTCGCTCTGGCCGCCGTCGCATTGGAGCACCACGATATAGGGGTTGGCGTGGGACTTTTTGTTGACGAATATCAGCAAAATCAGGCCGATGACCACGCTGCCGATGACGGCCAGAGGGATGATCCCCGCCGCCAGCACAATACCCACGGCGATGGACCAGAACAGGAACGCGATGTCCAGCGGTTCCTTGATGGCGGTGCGGAAGCGGACGATGGACAGCGCGCCCACCATGCCCAGGGACAGCACCACATTGCTGGTGACGGCGAGGATTACCATGGTGGTGATCATGGTCAGGGCCACCAGCGTCACACCGAAGCTGGAGGAGTACATCACGCCGGAGAAAGTCTTTTTGTACACCAGGAAGATGAACAGGCCGATGCCGAAGGCCAGCACCAGCGCCAGGGCCATGTCCAGCAGGCTGACGCTGGCGACGTTCTCCAAAAAGCTGGACTTGAAAATCTCTTGGAATGTCATGACAATATTTTTCCTTTCGCTCATATATTGACGCCTTGCCTGCCCACGGCGGGCTCAGACGCCATAAATCCGGCACTGTGCGTATTTGGAGAAAGCGGCGGCCCGCCGCCCTTCCAGCCGCACCGCGTCCCGGATGATGTCGGGCAGGAAACCGTCCCACTTCACTTCCAAAATGGTAACGGGTTCACCTGCCGGGATGGTGGGGCAGTCCGGATTCAAGAAATCGGTACGGCCCAGCCCCGTGCGGATGTTATAATCCAGCGTCACACGGACGTTGCCGGGGGCATAGACATAAGGCTCCCGGGTGTAGTCCACGATTGTGCGGGGCCGGAGGCCCTGCACCCGCATTTTGTGGTACAGCTCCCGCACCAGCGGTCTGCCGCTGCCAGGCATCCAGGCCAGATCTCCATCCACGATGGACTGCGCCTCGGCGGCGGTGAGTTCCGCCTGGACCTTGGTCCCCAGCCCGTCCCGCTTGCTCTTTTTCTCCAGGTGGATGAGGGCAGGTTCCAAATTGTAATAGCGGAGACGAAATTTCTCCCGGCAGTTCACCCCGTCGACCTTTTCCCGCAGAGCCTTGTCCGACGGGGTGTCGAAGTACAGGCTTCTGACCTGATAGTTCCCGCCCACGGCGTAGCCGTCGGTCCGGCATACCGCCCTCAGCCGCGCCCGAAGCGCGAGGTGGTCCGCCAGATTGATTTCGTGCTTCCACTCGTGCCGGTATTGAGGCATACTGTTATCACATCCTTTCCACAAGCGCGCCATAGTCAACGCGGAGCCGCGTACGCGGCCCCTGATTCAAAAGAAACCGCTTAGAACCTGTATTCACAACCTCAACTCACCGCCTGAGCGGGACTTTTCCCATCATGCTTCGTTGTGATTTTTAAAATAAACACAATTTTTCGGCATAAATCCCGCCTCGCCCGACGGGAAAATTCCTTCTCCATCCCGGTGGTTTCGGCTGTGAATACAGGTTCTCACTTCTCTCAAACCGCCGCCACTATAACACGCGAAGCTGAACCGGTCCTGAAATCTGCGCGGGAAAAGCGTGAACAAACCGTAAACAAGCAGCAGATATGAGGACGCGCTGAAACGGGATTTTGAATTGAAACAAGGAGGATGCCTGACCATGGATCGGATCAAAAAGAACTTCGGCTTCGGCGCCATGCGCCTGCCCATGAAGGACGGGGAGGTGGACATCGCCCAGACCTGTCAAATGGTGGACGCTTTTCTGGGCGCCGGCTTTAATTACTTTGACACCGCCCACGGCTACCTGGACGGCAAAAGCGAGCCCGCCCTGCGGGAATGCCTCACCAGCCGCTACCCTCGGGACCGGTATGTGCTCACCACCAAACTGTCGGGCGGGCTGTTTCAGACCGAGGCGGACATACGCCCCCTGTTCCAGCGCCAGCTGGACGCCTGCGGCGTGGACTACTTCGATTTCTATCTGATGCACGCCCAGAGTTCGGGAAATTTCGGCTTTTATAAGCAGTGCCGCGCCTACGAAACGGCCTTGGCGCTGAAGGAGGAGGGCAAGCTCCGCCACATGGGTATCTCCTTCCATGACCGGGCGGCGGTGCTGGAGCAGATTTTGACCGAGTACCCCCAGATTGAGGTTGTGCAGATCCAGTTCAATTACATGGATTATGACGACCCGTCGGTGGAGGGCCGCCAGTGCTGGGAGGTGTGCCGGAAATTCGGAAAGCCGGTGGTCGTCATGGAGCCGGTGAAAGGGGGCAATCTGGTAAAGCTGCCCGCCCCGGCCGCGGAGGTATTCCGGGAACTGGGCGGCGGAAGCCCCGCCAGTTACGCCATCCGCTATGCCGCCGGATTTGAGGGCGTCATGATGGTGCTGTCCGGCATGAGCGACATGGGGCAGATGGAGGACAATCTCAGTTATATGAAGGACTTCCGCCCCTTGAACGGACGGGAGCAGGAAGCCGTCCAAAAGGTGCGGGATATCCTCCGGGCGGAGAACCTGATCCCCTGCACCGCCTGCCGGTACTGCGTGGAAGCGGGCTGTCCCCAGGAAATCGCCATCCCCGACCTGTTCGCCGTAATGAACGCCAAGCAGCTGTACCATGACCGGAACGCGGACTACTATTACAACGACGTCCACACCAGACAGGGAGGCAAGGCCGGCGACTGCGTCAAGTGCGGCAAGTGTGAAAAGGCCTGTCCCCAGCACCTCCACATCCGAGAACTGCTGGCGGCGGTGGCAAAGGAATTTGAGAAATAGCAGGAACGGGGCGGACTCTCTCGAGTCCGCCCCGTTGTTATGCGCAGCCGATATGCTTTCTGTCTAAATCCCGCCGCAGGCTCAATCCTGGTCCTGCTCGTACTCCAGCACCGCGCCGGTGGCGCCGTCAATGGTGTATTCGTACTCCATCCGGCCCACCTCGAATTCCACCTCATATTTCAGCCGTCCGTCGTCCCAGTCCCGCTCCACCTCCAGCTTGGTGGTCCGGCTCTCGGACACCCCGGCGTGGGCCAGGGCGGCGGCCTTCGCGGCTTCCGCGCCGATGTCGGCGGAGGGGTCCCCGCTGCCATGGTGGTTTCCGGCGTGGTTTTCCCGCTGGTGCTTGACCACTTGGCAGGAGTGTCCGTCAATGGTGTAGTCGTACTCGGTGGAGCCGCACCAGAACTCAATGTCGTACTCCAGCCGTCCGTCGTCCCAGTCCCGCTCGATCTCCCAGCCCGTGACCTGGCTCTCCGCAAGCCCCGCGTGGTCCAGCGCGGCCTGTTTGGCGGCGTCCTGTCCCACGTCCTGGGCGGCGGGGGGCTGGGTGCCGGCCGCCGGAGGCTGCGTTTCGGCGGGGGCGGGCCGCGGGTCGGGCGTGTTTCCAGGCTCCGGCCCGTTCCCGCCGGGAACCGGGTTCAGCACGTCTTTCGGCCCGCTAAGGACCTGCCCGGTGAAGGCGTCCACGGTATAGTCAAATTCACCCCACGCGGTTTTCAGCTCCACCTCATAGTGGGGCGGATTCTCGTCCAGCTCCGGGTCCACGTCGGTGGTTGTGGAGTTGAGGGACAAAGTGCCCGCGTACTCTTCCACAGCCAGAGCGGCGGCGGATTTGCCGATGGGGATGCGGGTTTCTCCTGTCTCCAGCAGGTCCTCCAGCTCCTCCACCGACAGCGCGGCCAGCTGCTCAAAGGCGGCGGTGCTGTCGGCGGCGATGGTGCCGTTCATCTCCATCACCCGGCGGACCAGAGCGGCCTTTCCGGCGGAGATGCCGCTGTCAAACGTCTCGTACTCCGGCGCGGACATTCCGGCGTCGCCGGTGAGCACCTGGCTGAACACGGAGGTGCCCGGGGCCTGGACCTGGAGCACTCCGTCCACCGAGGCCACCAGCTCCTGCCGGAGCCGGGCGGCCCGGTTCTGGTCGCTGTCCTCCACGGAGATGAGGATGGCGGAGGACACGCTGTCCATGTACCCCGCCTTCACCAGCGCGCCCACAACGGCGTTCACCGCCACGTCCAGCTTGGCGCCCTTCAGGTCGGCCCCGCCGTCCATGGAGAACAGCACCGCGGCGGCGTCCTGGTTGAGGGCGGTGCATGAGATGACCCGCCCGCCCCGATTGACTCGCAGTTCAATGCTGGGATTCACATCCAGCGATACCACCGAGGCCACGGCGCAGCTCTGGTAATACCAGCCAAAGCCGCCCCCGGCCCCCAGCAGCACCAGCGCCGCACACGCGGCCGCCAGCCATGTCCTGCCTCTATTCCGCTTTGGCGCGGCCATGCTCACGATATTCTGCTGTTTCATTTCCATCACGCTCCCGTTTTGCTCACCGCAGCGGGAGAGGATTGTTTCCAGGTCGTCCGGGGCCGCGCGGCGCACAGCCTGGGCCAGACGCTGTTCCAATTCCCGGTCAGTCATCTGCCGCTCTCTCCTTTCATCAGACTGCGCAGCTTGCCCAGCCCGCGGTGATATTTGGACAGGATGGTGGAAAGCGGTTTTTCCAGCAGCCGGGCGGTCTCCCGGTGCTTCAGCCCGGCCACGGCGTGGAGCAGAATGATGCTCCGCTCCTCCTCCTCAAGTCCGGCCAGCGCCTCCTGGAGGAGCAGCCGGTCCTCCAAAGAGACGCCCGGAGCCCCGGCGGGGATGGCGTTCCACGCCTCTTCGTCCATCTCCACCAGCCTCCCATCCCGGCGCAGCCGGGACCGGGCCAGGTTCCGGGCGATGGTTAGCACCCATGCCATGGGCGAGCCCTGGGGCCGGTAAGCCGGGGCGCTCTCCCACACCCGGACAAAGGTGTCCTGCGCCGCGTCCTGAGCGGCATGGGCGTCGCGGAGCACAGAGAGCGCCAGGGCATACACCGCCCCGCGGGTCCGCCCGTACAGATGGGCAAAGGCGTCCCGGTCCCCCTGTCCCACCCGGAGCAGAAGCCGCTCCAGTTCCCCGTTCCGGCGGACGGCCTCCTCTTCGCTTGTCTGAACTCCCAGCATATCCATTTCTCCTGTCGCTCAAGGAACGCGCGGGGAGCGTGTTTTATCGCGCGTTCCGGAAAAACTTTTTCAGATTTTTATTCTCCGCTGCAGCTTCCTGAAAAACCGCCCCGCGGCGCGGGGCGGTCTCCCTATCTGGCGCGCCCCGGTCAGGACAGTCCCAGCGCCGCGTCCTGAAGCCGGTCGAAGGCCGCCATACACTCGTCCACTGTGGCTCCTCCCAAAAGCTGCCGCACAATCTGGCACGTATTGCCCCACTGCTCCACATTCATTCCCGCGTTGGAGCCCAGCACGTATATGCCCTCCTCAATTCTGCCGTTGAGGGGCCGCAGGGCCGGGACGCAGTCCACCGACACATTTTTGGACGGGGAGATGACCCGGTTGGTCTGGGAGTAGAGCTGCAGGGCCTCGTCGGAGGTGATAACGTCCAGCACCCGCATGGCGTCTTCCGCGTGTTCCGCGTCGGCGCCCACGGCGAACCCGGTCATGGGCATCACCGGCATCTGTCCCCGGCTGCTGGGAAAGCCGATGACCTGCATGTCAAAGTCCGGCTTCCCATAGGCGGTCTCACTGTTTGCCGCCCCCCAGTAGGCCATGACGATGGGGGTCTTTTGGGCGAGAAAATCGGGGCCCTCCGCCTCAATGGCCTCGCTGACGGCCGCTTTCTCCGCGTCAATATACCCGCGGTCCATGAGCTTTTGCAGGAATTCAAAGCCGGGGCGCATATAGTCGCTGTATCTGGCCTCCCCACTGTTGAGCGCGGCGATTTCCGCCTCTGTGTTTCCCCCGTTGTATAAATCCGCGTAGGCCTGGGCGAAGACAAAGGTCTCCAGCCACCAGCGGTTGGCCCCCACCGGGGTTTCAATCCCGTTTTCCTTGAATACGCGGCAGCACTCCAAAAATTCCTCCGGCGTCTCCGGCAGTTCCAGGCCGTACTGCCTGAACATGTCCGCATTGACAAACAGGCCGTAGGCCACCACCTCCTGGGGAATGGCCACCAGCTTCCCGTCCACCGTGTTGGCGGTCTTGATGATTTCCCGCAGGTTTTTCGCGCTGTCCAGCCCGGACAAGTCCCTCAGCTTTCCCTCGGCCCCCAGCGTCAGAATGGTGTCCGGATTGAGCAGGTACAAATCGTCCATATTGCTGCGGGCCCTGTCCAGCGCCACGTCGTCATAGGTCTTGTCCCGGTAGTTCTCCGCCGTATACGTACTGTACGCCACGGTCACGCCCAGCCGCTCCTCCGCCATGGCCACCGTCAGGTCGGAAGCGGTTCTGGCGACATTTTCCGCGTCCGGGTCGATCTTTTCCATGGGGCTGAAAAAATTGACGACACGCCCGTCAACCTCTTTTGAGGGGAGAAGATTCTGGTTTTCATTCCTGCCCGCACAGGCCGCCGGCAGCAGAAGCATAGTCCCGGCCAAAAAGACCGCGGCCCATCTCCGGATTCCTCCGTTTTTATGGCGATTCATCGCTTTTCCTTTCCCTCTACACATTGTCTGACCACCTTTTTCAACAGCTCCACGTCCAACGGCTTGGGTACGTGGGCGTCCATGCCGGCATCCAGCGCGGCCTTTTCGTCCTCGGCAAACGCGTTTGCCGTCATGGCGATGATGGGTATGCGCCCCGCGTCCTCCCGGGGCAGGGCACGGATGGCCCGCGCGGCGTCATGGCCGTTCATCACCGGCATCTGCACGTCCATCAAAACCGCGTCAAATTCACCCTGCTCCGAGCGCTGGAAGCGTTCCACCGCCAAGCGGCCGTTTTCCACAATTTCGCAGGACGCCCCCTCCAGCTCCAGCAGCTCCGCCAGAATCTCGGCGTTGATCTCATTGTCCTCCGCGGCGAGAAAGCGCAGTCCCTCCAGGCTGCCGGCATACGCGGCCTTGGCGCTGTCCGCCATGTCCGCATCCGCCCACAGCCGCACCACCTTTTCCCGGAGCGCGGAGACAAAAAAGGGTTTTGTGAGCATCTCTATAGGGCCGCTTTCCCGAACCTTCTCCAAGCCCTGCGCATCATGCTCCGCCAGCAGCAGAATCGGCGTGCCGCCGGGGAGGGCCTCCCGCAGCGCTTCGACCGCCCGGAGGCTGTCCGACCCCGGTCCGCTCCAGCCCAGCAGGACCAGCTGAAACGCCCCGCCGCGTACCGGCTCCAGGGCCTGCTCCACGCGGGCGGCGGCGTCCACCTGGACGCCGGTGTCCTCCATCAGCGTCCGCACCGTCTCCCTGCTCTGCGCGTCTTCGTCCACCGCCAGTATCCGGGAAATTCCGTGGGCTTCCCAGAACCGGCGGTCCGCCTGGCCCTCCTGAATGCGCAGCTCCAGCTCCACCCGGAAAAGAGAGCCTTTGTCCACCTCGCTGGTCACGTCTATGGTGCCGCCCATCAGCTCCACAATGCTTTTGGTGATGGCCATGCCCAGCCCCGTGCCCTGCACCTTGTTCGTGGTGCTGTTCTCCGCCCTGGTAAACGCGTCGAAGATGGTTTTCAGATACTCCGGCGTCATCCCGTAGCCGTCGTCCTCCACTTCAATGCGGATGTGCTCGTACTGGTTGGAGCGCTGCTTCAGCCCAATGATGCGCAGACAGATGTGGCCGCCCGCCGGCGTGTATTTCACGGCGTTGGAGAGCAGGTTGATCAAAATCTGGTTGAGCCGCGTCTCATCCCCCACCAGATACTCGTGCCGCAGCCCGGTCACCTCCACGTGGAACTCCTGCCCCTTGGCCCTGGCCATGGGCTGGATGATGGCGTCCACGGAGGAGACCACATCGTTCAGCGTGAATTCCTCGTAGGTGAGCACCACTTTCCCGCTCTCGATTTTGGACACGTCCAGGATGTCGTTGATCAAACTGAGCAGGTGCTGGCCGGAGGCCGTGATTTTATTGGTGTACTCCCGTACCTTGGCCGGGTCCTCCGCGTCCCTGGACAGCAGGGTGGTAAACCCCAGCACGGCGTTCATCGGTGTGCGGATGTCGTGGGACATGTTGGACAGGAAGGTGGTCTTGGATTCGCTGGCAACCTGGGCGGCCCGCAGGGCCTCCGACAGCTGCCGGCTGTGGAGTCTGCGTTCCTGCTCCCGCTCCCTGCGGAGCTTTTCCTGCTGCCTCCAGTTGAAATAATAGAGGATGACGCACAGGAAAAACGCGGCCAGCATAACGGCTACCACAATCGCGATATTCTGGTTGACGGTTCTGCCCTCCTGCTGAATGGCCTCCACCGGCACGTAGCCCACCAGGAAGACCGTCCCGCCGTTGACCGACCACATATAATTGAGCGCGTTGACCGACCGGATATCATGGTAAAACAAGAGGTTTCTCCCCTCGCCCAGGCATTGCTCCACCTCCGCCCGGATTCCCGGGTCCTGGATATTGTTCGCCCGGTAGAAGTCGTCCAGATTCAGATGGCCCGCATTCCGCTGGCCCATCCCCTTGGGTTTGAGAACAAACCGCTGGCTTTCCGCGTCCATAATATACAAGGACGCCTGCTTGTTATAAAACCCGTCGGAGGGAAGGGCGCGGTCGATGGAGTCATAGACATACTCAATATAGAGCGTCCCCAATTCCTGTCCATCCCGCTCCACGGGGCATTTTATGGTGTAGGACCAAGTGCCCATATAGTTCAGATAGGACCGGGAGACCGGCATCCCCCTCACGGTTCCCCCCGCGGAGAAGTCCAGCCCCTCCGCTGTGAATACCTCCCCGTTGTTGGAGATGCTCTGCGTCCTGCCCGCCGGAATCAGCGACAGCTTGACGATGGTCCGGTTGCTAGAGGCGGAGAGGATAAAGTCCTCCGGGTCCTCCGCCCGGGCGGTCTCCTGGGCGATCAGGGCCTGGAACTCCGCTTCGCTGTTCAAAATGGCCTCAATGGTACACTGAATCAGGTCCAGGCTCTCGCTCAGGCTCTGAATGGCCGCGGAAGCCATCTCTTGAGAGGTTTTTTGTGCCACCATGTATACAATTGTTCCGAAAATGCAAAAAATCAGCACAATGGAGAGGAGCAGGGAAACACCTCTCCGCCTTTCCCTTTTGTCCGCCGTCTCTTTCATTGCTACAATCTCCATTCCGCTTCTTATTAAAGAAGGGCAGTTTCCAGTCTGCGCGGCGGAAAGATCTCCGCCGCCCTCTCAAGGACAGGCGCTGAATGTGACTATTTTAATTATACCATTTTCTTCATTTTAGTGTCAATAGCGCCGGATGGTTCCTGCTTTGGGCCGGGCCCGCCCGCCCGTCCGCGCCACCGGCAGGACATTTCCGCGTCAAACCGCCCCGTCCGGCTGATTTGCTTTAAAAAAGGGAAGACTATGCACCCGCATAGCCCTCCCTTTTATCAGGCAAAAGCCTTTCCCGCCACCCTGCCGCAATACCAGCCGGTGGCGCCGTCTTTTTTAACCAGACAGCCCCGCTGCGTCCGGCGCACCAGGGACAGGGCGTCCCCGGGCGCCACAGGCAGGCGGTAATCGGTGGCGTCCTCGGTGTGCGTGCGTCCGTCCCGCCAGACGCTGACAAAATCCAGCGGCAGCCACAGCTCCCGGCCCGAGTGAGGGTGGCGGACCTGGACGCAGTCCCCGTCCTCCCTCAGAACCTCCACCACGCTGTCCGACCAGCGGATGTTCACCGGGTTTTCCGACGGCTCCTGGGGGTCCAGCGCCGTCACCTGTTCCAGGCCGTCGTACCAGGCGCACTCCATTTCGCCCCCTTCGATATCCGGAATGATGAGGGCGTTGAGCTGGCCGTCCAGCTTGAGCACACAGCCCCCGTCGATGGAGGCGATATGGCGGTCGTAATCGAGGAGAGGGGCGGAGCGCTGGATGTGGGGGTCGTACAGGGTCACCGGCCAGTGGCCCACCACCACCCACTTCCGGAAGCTGCGGCCCTGGCCCATGAAGTCGTCGTTTTTCATGCAGGAGTAGGCGTCCAGCGCCTCCAGCCGGTCCTCTCTGGGCACGCCGCCGTGGACGAAGAGAAAGTTCCCCGCCTCCAGGATGGTGGGCAGGGACAGCAGGAAGCCCGTCTCCTCCGGGAAGCGCTCCAAAAGGGCGGCGCGCAGGGCGGGCAGGTCCTCCGGCCCCCGGGGCATGGGCAGGCCGGCCTCCGCCCCCATCTGGATGAGGACGGAGCGGCCCCCCCAGCACTCCAGCACCGGCCACAGCTCCTGGTCCACCCCGGCGTCCGCCGCGCCCAGCAGGCTGTTGGAGCGCTGGGAAAAGGCGGCGGTCTCAATGGGGCGCCCCTCCAAAAACATCCGGTCGATGTAATCGCAGTTGCCGCACAGGGTATAGACGGTGTGGGTCTTTCGCAGCTCCATCACATGGCGCAGGGTGTCCAGGCTCTGATATCCCTTCTCCAGCAGGTCGCCCACGATAACGAGCACGTCGGCGGGGGTGAATTGAACCTGCTCCAGAAGGGCCTTTAGGAAGGGCAGGTTTCCGTGGACGTCGCTGACGGCGACGACGCGGCGGCCCGGCTCGATGGGGGGCCGAATCACTTGGGCGGGACGGGGCATGGAAGATACCCTCTTTCTATTCAATGAGTTTCTAACATTCTACCACAAGAAAAGCGGGTTTTCCACCCCGCATATTATTTACAATTTCCTCTTTTTTCTGCCTGGGGGTTGTGATATACTGGAACGAATCAAATTGGGGAAGAAGCGCGAGGACAGCCGCGCGGCCAATCCGAGCGTGACAATAACAGCTTTCATACAACGGAAGAGAAAGGACGCAACGCTATGGGTCTGATTTCCAAACTGTTCGGCACCCGCTCCCAGCGGGAGGTGAAGGCGCTCACCGCCACCGTGGACAAAATCGAGGCTCTGGAGGAGGAGTACCGCGCCCTCAGCGACCACGACCTGCGGGCCAAGACCGACGAGTTCAAGTCCCGTTTAGCCAACGGCGAAACCCTGGACGACATCCTTCCCGAGGCCTTTGCCACCTGCCGGGAGGCCGCCGACCGGGTGCTGGGTATGCGCCCCTACCGGGTCCAGCTCATCGGCGGCATCATCCTCCACCAGGGCCGCATCGCCGAGATGAAAACCGGCGAGGGCAAGACCCTGGTGGCCACCCTGCCCGCCTACCTCAACGGCCTGACGGGCCAGGGCGTGCATATCATCACCGTCAACGACTACCTGGCCAAGCGCGACTCCGAGTGGATGGGCAAGGTGTATAAATACCTGGGTTTGTCGGTGGGGCTGGTGGTTCACGGCACGGACAAGGCGGAGAAGCAGCGGGCATACGCCGCCGACATCACCTACGGCACCAACAACGAGTTCGGTTTCGACTACCTGCGGGACAATATGGCCATTTACTCCTCCGAGCTGGTCCAGCGGGGCCACGTGTTCGCCATCGTGGACGAGGTGGACTCCATCCTCATCGACGAGGCCCGCACCCCCCTCATCATCTCCGGCCAGGGGGAGCAGTCCACCCAGCTCTACCAGCTGGCGGACAATTTTGTGTCCCGGCTGAAGTGCAAGCGGGTGAAGGCGGTGGACGCCAAGGAGGAGGAGGACACCTCGGACGACGCGGACTATATCGTGGACGAGAAGGCCCGCACCGCCACCCTCACCACCCAGGGCATCAAAAAGGCGGAGCAGGCGTTCAACATCGAGAACCTGTCCGACCCGGAGAACACCACCCTGTCCCACCACATCAACCAGGCCGTCAAGGCCCGGGGGGTGATGAAGCGGGACATCGACTACGTGGTGAAGGACGGCGAGGTCATCATCGTGGACGAGTTCACCGGCCGCCTCATGTACGGCCGCCGGTATAACGAGGGCCTGCACCAGGCCATCGAGGCCAAGGAGCACGTCACCGTGGCCCGGGAGTCCAAGACCCTGGCCACCATCACCTTCCAGAACTACTTCCGCCTCTACGACAAGCTGTCCGGCATGACGGGCACCGCCATGACCGAGGAGGAGGAGTTCGGCACCATCTATAACCTGGACATTGTGGAGATTCCCACCAACCGCCCCCTGGCCCGTGTGGACCAGCCCGACGTGGTATACAAAACCAAAGAGGGCAAGTATAAAGCGGTGGTGGAGCAGATCAAGGCCTGCCACGACAAAGGCCAGCCGGTGCTGGTGGGCACGGTGTCCATCGAGATATCCGAGCTGGTGAGCAAGCTGCTCACCCGTGCGGGCGTCAAACACAACGTCCTCAACGCCAAGCACCACGAAAAGGAAGCGGAGATTGTGGCCCAGGCGGGCAAATTCGGGGCGGTCACCGTGGCCACCAACATGGCCGGGCGCGGCACCGACATCATGCTGG
>CANOBV010000003.1 GCA_947564255.1 uncultured bacterium
TGGTCTGGTGTTTTGGAAACCAGGTATACCTGAGCGGATACCTAAGGATATGAGCAATTTGAGCCCTATTTGCTGCGGGAGATCGTTGCTGTGAACGGTGTGGATATCACGTATCTCAAGCAAAAGGCCAGAAACGCCGGAAACAGCTGATTGTGGACATGCTTCTCAAACAGGGAGGCGGCTGACTTTGTTTTTCCCGCCCTCATCCAATTGGGTATGTCCTTATAAGCTCAAATTGGCGCTGACACAGCTATTAAAAACCAATGCTCCAGCCATTCTGCCAGCGGTATGTACAAAACAGGCAGGAATATGGCGGGCAGCATATTGCCCACCTTGATCTTCTCCTTTCCCAGCTCCAGCATATTCACCGAGATTGCGATGATGAGGGCCCCGCCCACAGCGGTCATCTCGGTGATGACGGCGGGGGGCAGGTATGGCCCCACCCATCCCGCCAACAGAGTGATGCCGCCTTGATAGATGAGCAGAGGGATAACGGAGAACATCACCCCCACGCCCATGGTGGCGGCGAAAGAAATAGAGGTCACGCCGTCAATGACGCCCTTGGAAACGATGGTGGTGTAGTTGTGGTTCAGTCCCGCGTCAATGGAGCCGGTGATAGCCATGGCCCCCACACAGAACAGCAGGGAGGCGTTGACAAAGCCCTCGGTGAAACGGCTGCCGCCTTCCCCCTTGATGAGCCTGGTGCGGAGGAAATCTCCCGCGCCCTCCAGGCGGCGCTCAATGTCGACGGCGTTGCCGATGACCGTGCCGGTAACCATGCACACAATGACGCACAGCATATTCTGTGTGCCGATGGCGCTGCTGATGCCGATGCACAGCACGCACAACCCCAGGGCGTGGGTAAGGATAGACATGAGGCGGTCGCTGATGAGGTTTTTGAACATCAGCCCCGCCGCGCCCCCCAGCAGAACCAAGAGCATATTAATGAATGTCGCGGGCATGAATGGGTCACCTCGAAGTTTTTGCAAAATAGTCCCGGGTTTGCCGGGCATTTTCCAAAATGGCCTCCCGCAGGGCCTGGACCGAGGGAAACTTCCGCTCCGGCCGCAGGCGGACGTAGAGTTCCACCCGGATATTCCGGCCATACAGGTCCCCCTGGTAGTCCAAAATCCAAGGTTCCACTGTGACGGCGTTCCGGTCGGTGTTTACCGTGGGGCGGGTGCCCACGTTGGTCACTGCCAGCCGTACCTCTCCGCTGGGGAGCCGGACCCGTCCGGCGTACACCCCAAAGCCGGGGGCAATAATTCCCTGGGGAATCAACAGGTTGGCGGTGGGGGTGCCCAGGGTGCGGCCCAGCTCACTGCCATGGACCACTTGGCCGGAGATGGTATATGGGTGGCCCAGGAACCACCCGGCCCGCTCCAGCTTACCCTCCTGCACCAGGGTGCGGATGTAGGTGGACGACACGGTGATTCCGTCAATCTCCACCTTGGGAATTACGTCGCAGCCCATGCCCATCTGGGCGCATTTCTCCGCCAGCCGCTGGGGATTGCCCTCCCCCCTGTAGCCAAAGTGGAAATCATGGCCCGCCACCACATGGACCACACCCAGTTCCTTTTGCAGATACTCTTCCACAAAATCCCGCCAGTCCATCTGCCGCATCACGTCGAAAGGGGCCACAATGACCTCCTGAATACCGTACAGCTCCTCCATGAGCCGGGCTCGGTCCTCCACTCCGCTGAGGAGAGGGACCGCCTTACCGGTGAGGGCGGCGGCAGGGCTGCGGTCAAAGGTAAAGGCACAGGGGAGGGCGTTCAGCGCCTTGGCCCGCTCCGCCACCGTGCGCAGAAGGGCCCCGTGGCCCATATGGACCCCGTCAAAAAAACCTAGAGCGATTACTTTTTGTTGTTTCTCCATCGGATATTACACCCCTATATCTCAAAGAAGCTCTTAACCGTGGTGAGCTTCCCACTCTCCGCCCGGCCCAGCGCCAAAAATGTCTTGTCCGCACCGTACACCCGGTATTCCCCGTCGGAGACGTCCCGGACGGCCAGCAACCCGCCGTTGCGGACCTTTTTCTCCGCCCCGGCGGTTTTCAGCACCAGCATGGGCAGACCGGCGAAAAAGGCGTCCACCGGCAGCAGGAGGGAGTCCCCCTCCCCGCAGTCCACGGCGGCCTGGACCGCCTCTAATGTAACGCTGTCAGCCAGGGTAAAGCCCGCTGCCTTCACACGCCGGAGGGAGCTCATGCAGCCCCCGCAGCCCAAAGCCTGTCCGATGTCGTGGCACAGGGTGCGCACATAGGTGCCCTTGGAGCACACCACCCGCAGGGAGAAGTCACCTCCCGCGTCCGGCCAGCCCAGCAGCTCCAGGGCGCGGATGGTGACAGCACGGGGCTTGCGCGCCACCTCCCGGCCCTTCCGGGCCAGCTCGTAGAGCTTTTTGCCGTTGATTTTGATGGCGGAATACATAGGTGGGATTTGCTCAATGTCCCCGATGAACCTCTCCAGCACCCGGTGAAGCTGCTCCCCGTTCACCTCTACGGGCCGCTCCTCCAGCACTTCCCCGGAGGTGTCCTGGGTGTTGGTAACAACCCCCAGTTTTAATCCGGCAATGTACTCCTTATCAGAATCAGCGGCGAACTCCACCGCCCGGGTGGCCCGGCCGATAAACACGGGAAGCACCCCGGTGGCCATGGGGTCCAGGGTCCCGGCGTGGCCCACCCGCTTCTCGTGGAACATCCCCCGGAGCTTGGCGCACACGTCCATGGAGGTCCAGCCCTGGGGCTTATCAATGATAATGATACCGTTCGCCATAGTTCAATCCTGACTGGGCTGGGCCAGCTGCGCGTCGATGGCGGGCAGGATGGCCCGCTCCGCGTCCTCTACCGTCCCCCGGACGGTGCACCCGGAGGCCGCCCTGTGCCCGCCGCCCCCCAGCCGGGCGCAGACCTTCGTGGCGTTGAGCAGGTCGGCCCGGGTGCGCACCGAGATACGGCACTCGCCCCCCTCGTGCTCCCGGATGGTGGCGGTGTGGAGCACCCCTTCGATCTGGCCCAGGAAGGCGGCGATGTCGTCGGTATCCTCCATGGTGGCCCCGGCCTGGGCCATCATATCCAGGGAGACGGGGGCCACGGCCACTGTGCCGTCGTGATAGAGCCGCATGTTTTGAAGGATCAGGCCCTCCAGCTCCAGACGCCGCATGGACTTGGTGCGGAAGTGCTTTTTGTTCAGCGCCTGGAAGGGGATGCCCTGCTCCATCAGCGCCGCCGCCACCCGGTGGGTGTGGGGGGTGGTGTTGGCGTAGACGAAGCAGCCGCAGTCGGTGGAAACCGCCACGTACAGCGGCGTGGC
This sequence comes from uncultured bacterium, assembly GCA_947564255.1. Taxonomy (GTDB): domain Bacteria; phylum Bacillota; class Clostridia; order Oscillospirales; family Oscillospiraceae; genus Enterenecus. The sequence goes on from CANOBV010000003.1 coordinate 3,315, forward strand.
GATATCCGCGTTCATCACGCCCAGCTCGGTGCAGATCTTCCAGATGATCTCCCCGCAGGCGGCCTTGTCCGCCTCCAGGCAGGTGTTTTTGGCGAAAAACTCCTGGGAGGGATGATGGTCGATGGCCAGGTCGATGCGTCCCTTATAGGGCAGGGCATTGTCGGGGAGCAAATTTTCCGTGGCCACGTCGGTGCTCACCACCGTGTCCGGGGTGAAGTCTTCGGGGGCGGTAAGGCCCTCCAGATAGCCCGCCATCAGAGTGGTGGCGTCCAGGCTGGGCAGGACGTGGGCGGTCTTGCCCAGCCCGCGCAGGGCCCGGCACAGCCCCGCCGCGCAGCCGATGGTGTCCCCGTCGGGGCGCTTGTGGGTCAAGATGAGGTAATTGTCATGGGCCTTCAAAAATCCGGCCGTTTGGGCAACGGTGATGGTAGTAGGCATGGTGGTTCCTTTCCGTAGGGGCCGGTGTCCTCACCGGCCCCGTCCTATTTTAGTGGGGCGCTGATAAGGCCGACGAGGACATCGGCCCCTACGGATCCAATTGAATGTGCTCATTGGCCGGGTTGGCGGGCTTGACCACCTCCGGGTCGCGGAGCATATCCAGGATGTGGGCCCCCTTGTCGATGGAGTCGTCCCGCACGAAGGACAGCTCCGGGGTGTTGCGCAGGTTCAGCGCCCGGCCCAGCTCCCGGCGCAGGTAGCCGGAGGCGGATTTCAGCCCCTTCAGCGCCTGGGCGGAGGCAGACTTGTCCAGCACACTGACAAAAATTTTGGCGTATTTCAAATCCTGGGTGGTCTCCACGGCGGTGACGGAGATCATCCCCGCCCCGGCCACTCGGGGGTCCTTCACCGTGGGGATCAGGGAGGCCAGCTCCCGCTGAATCTCCTCGTTGATGCGTCCGATTCGGTTGCTTGACATTTCGTGCTCCTTTCCGGGGTTCAAAAAACCCCGACGGTCAAATTTCCACAGTAACACAAACCTGACAGAACAGGTCGTCGAATTCTCCGGTGATGTCCGGCTCCCGCTGGAGCTCATACAGCATTCCCAAAGTGTCCAGATCGAATTCCGACAGCTTCCCACGGTAGCGGCGGACCCGGCCCGCCCCGCTTCCCACCCAGAGGGACCACAGCTCCACAGTTTCACCGGGGACGAAGTTCTCCCGCAGGTAGGCCAGCAGACGGTCCAGGTCGGTCTGGCAGACCTGGAAGTCCAATTCGTATTGGAAAGGCTTCATCTCCAGCCCCAGCCCGTCCGCCGCGTCCCGATAGTAGGTATGGGGGGCCACGGAAAACCCGCATTCAAAGCCGATGGTAAAGGTCTCGCCGTTTACGGTACTGGTCTGCTCCCGAAACTCTTTTTGGTCCCGCAGGGGCAGTTCCTTATCTGCCGCGATGAGGCGGACACAGCTCATAGGCGCTCTTTTCCCGCGAAAAGGGGGCGGGCGAAGCCGCCCGCCCCTATCATCTTAGTCCTCTAACGTTTTCTGTAGGTTTGCCATAATTTCCGCCAGTTTATCCGCCTTTTTCTGTGGATCGCTTTCCCGCTCCACGTCCTTCAGGTCACCCAGCAGAAAACGCACCCAGCTTTGAAACTGCTTATCCGTCATTCCCATCACGGTGATCCCCTTTCCTGTAGGATATGTTTATTGTAACATAAAGGCGGTTCCTTGTCAAAACAGCTTATACCTCAATCTGCTCCATCTGGAAAGCCTCGATGATGTCGCCCTCCTTGATATCTCTGTACTTCTCGATGCCGATGCCGCACGCCCCACAAAATCTCCGATTTTGCGGGGACCCCTGATTTTACAATGCTCGGCGGAAATGAATTCCGCCTGCGCAAATCTCCGTCTACGGCTCCGATTTTACGCGCCATTCGGCGCGCCCCGCTGCGCGGGGTACTCGTGCGGCATCATACTTCTATTTGTTCCATCACGAAGGCCTCGATGACGTCGCCCTCCTTGATGTCGCTGTACTTCTCAATCCCGATGCCGCACTCGTAGCCCCGGGCGACCTCCTTCACGCTGTCCTTGAACCGCTGGAGGGAGTTCATCACGCCCTCGTGGATGACGATGCCGTCCCGCACCAATCGAATCTGGGCGTTCCGGGCCACCTTGCCCTCGGTGACATAGCATCCGGCCACGAAGCCCACGCCGGTGATCTTGTACACCTGGCGCACCTCGGCCTGGCCCAGGGCCACCTCCTTGAATTTGGGGGCCAGCATGCCCTTCATGGCGGACTCAATCTCGTTGATGCAGTCGTAAATCACCCGGTACATCCGCATATCCACCTTGTTCCGGGCGGCGGACTCGGCGGCGTTTTTGTCCGGGCGGACGTTAAAGCCCACGATAATGGCGTTGGAGGTGGCGGCCAGCATCACGTCGGACTCGTTGATGGCGCCCACGGCGCAGTGGATCACCCGCACCCGGACCTCCTCGTTGGAGATTTTCTCCAAACTGGCCTTGACAGCCTCGGCGGAGCCCTGGACGTCGGCCTTGACGATGATGTTCAGGTCCTTCATCTCGCCCGCCTGGATCTGGCTGAACAGCTCCTCCAGGGACACCTTCTGCTTGGCCGCGCCGGTGGTGGCGTTCTTCATCTCCGCCTTGCGCTGCTCCACCAGCTCCCGGGCCATGCGCTCATCGGCCACGGCGTGGAAGTCGTCGCCCGCCCCGGGCACTTCGCCCATGCCGATGATCTCCACCGGCACGGAGGGACCCGCCTCAGTGACCTTGTTCCCCTTGTAGTCGGTCATGGCCCGGACCCGGCCCACCGCCATGCCGGCGATGATCACGTCGCCCTGCTTCAGGGTGCCGTTCTGCACCAGCAGGGTGGCCACCGGGCCGCGGCCCTTGTCCAACCGGGCCTCGATCACCGCGCCGTGGGCGGTGCGGTTGGGGTTGGCCTTCAGCTCCCGCATCTCGGCGGTGAGGGTGACCATCTCCAACAGGTTGTCGATGCCCATGCCCGTCTTGGCGGAGATGGGGCAGATGACGGTGTCGCCGCCCCACTCGTCGGGCACCAGCTCGTGCTCGGTGAGCTGCTGCTTGATGCGCTCCGGGTTGGCCTCCGGCTTATCCATTTTATTGATAGCCACAATGATAGGGATGTCCGCCGCCTTGGCGTGGTTGATGGACTCGATGGTCTGGGGCATGATGCCGTCGTCCGCCGCCACCACCAGGATGGCCACGTCGGTGATCATGGCGCCCCGGGCCCGCATGGCGGTGAAGGCCTCGTGGCCCGGCGTGTCCAGGAAAGTGATGGGCTTGCCGTTCACCTCCACCTGATAGGCGCCGATGTGCTGGGTGATGCCGCCGGCCTCGCCGCTCACCACGTTGGCGTTGCGGATATGGTCCAGCAGGGAGGTCTTGCCGTGGTCCACGTGGCCCATGACCACCACCACCGGGGCCCGGGGGACCAGATCCTCCTCCTTGTCCTCAGCGGTGTCGATGAGCCGCTCCTCAATGGTGACGATGACCTCTTTTTCTACCTTGCAGCCCAGCTCCATGGCCACCAGAGCGGCGGTGTCGTAGTCGATGATGTCGCTGAGAGAGGCCATCACCCCGTTGCGGATGAGGCACTTGACCACCTCCGCCCCGGTCTTTTTCATCCGGGAGGCCAGCTCGCCCACGCCGATCTCGTCGGGGATCTTGACGGTCAGCGGGGTCTTCTTGGCGATCTCCAGCTGGAGGCGGCGCATCCGGTCCTGCTCCTCCTGGCGGCGCTTGCTGCCGAAGTTTTGGCCCCGGTTTTTGTTGTTCCGGTTCTGGAACTTCTGCTTGCCGGTCTGCATCCGGTTGGCTTTGTCGGGGGCCAGGTCCTCCAGCCTCTGGTCGTACTTCTCCAGATTGGGCCCGCCGCCCTTGCGGGTGTCCACCACTTTTTTCTCCGGAGTGCGGCTGGCGGGCTTGGCGGGGGCGGAAGGCTTACCCTGTTCCTTCTGGCCCCCGGCGGCGGGAGCGGCGCTCTTGGTCTGGTCCTTGGCGGCAGGGGCGGCCTTATCGCCCTTTTGGACGGGCTTAGCCTGTTCCTGGACCTTGGGGGCGGCCTCCTGTTTGGGCTCGTGATACACGTCGGCATAAATGGACTCAATGGAATCCACCTGGTTTTTTTGGGTCAGATGCTCAAAGATGATGGACAACTCCCGGTCCGTCAAAATTTTGGTGGGAGACACCGTCTCTTTCGTGTGCTCGGTCAAAATGGCAGTAATAGCTTTGGCTTGCATTCCAAAGTCTTTCGCCACATCCCGGGCGTTCAGTTTCGCAAGGCTCAAATCAGGCCACCTCCTAAGTTTCAGGCACAGCGGGCCTTTTGTTCCAGCCCGCGCGTTCTATTTTCTCATAGCCGCTTTCGTTCGGGGCGCAGCAAGCCTGCCGCCCAGCCCTTGGCTATCTCATGGTATATTGGGTCAATATCCGGCAGTTTTCGGATGAGCGCATCCGCCAATCCGGCGTCGGTGAGGGCCGCCATGGCACAGCTGGCCCGGCCCAGAGCCCTCCCCAGGACCTCTTTGTCCCAGGGGGCCGGCAGCCACGCAGCGCCTCCGGCCCGCGCCCACCGCTCGGCCCGTTCCACACTGTTGCGGGCCGCGTCCGCAGCAGTGAGCACCAGCTTGGCGCGGTGGGCCCTACAGGCGTTGGCCACCGGTTCCTCCCCTACGGCCAGATTGTTTCCCCGCAGGGCCAGCCCCAGCAGGGATAGGGCACTGTCAGTCACCGCCGTCACCCGCTTTCAGCTGGGCCTCCAGGGCCTCCCAGACCTCGGGGGGCATGGGGGAGGACAGCGCCCGCTCAATGGCCCGCTTTTTTTTCGCCTGAGTCAGGCAGTCCGGATTGGGGCACAGGTAGGCCCCCCGGCCCGGCTTTTTCCCTCGGAAATCCAAGGACAGCTCTCCCTCAGGGGAGCGCACCACCCGGATGAGCTCCGGCTTGGGCTTCATCTCCCGGCAGCCGAGACATTGGCGCATGGGTATTTTTTTTGGCATGTTCGCTCCCTTGCTTCTCCTCTCCCCGCCGGACCCGCTTCGCTGGGCTCCGGCAGGGGCCGTTATTTACTCGATTACCTCAATATCTTCCTCATCCGCTTCCACAGCCTCCTCCGGGGCCTCTGCGGCCCCCTCCTCGGGGGGCTCAGGGGCGCTGGCGGGACGGATGTCAATCTTGAAGCCCGTCAAACGGGCGGCCAGCCGGGCGTTCTGCCCCTCCTTGCCGATGGCCAGGGACAGCTGGTCGTCGGGCACCACAACCCGGCAGCTCTTCCCTTCCTCCAACTCCACCACGCTGATTACGTCGGCGGGGGCCAGGGCAGCGGCCACATACTGGCTGGGGTCGTCGGAGTACTTGATAATATCCACCTTTTCGCCCCGCAGCTCCTCCACCACAGCGTTCACCCGCTGGCCCCGGGGGCCCACACAGGCGCCGATGGGGTCCACGTTTTCGTCCTCGCTCCACACGGCCAGTTTGGTGCGGCTGCCCGCCTCCCGGGCGATGGACATGACCTCCACCGTGCCGTCGTAAATTTCAGGCACCTCCAGTTCAAACAGACGCTTGACCAGTCCCGGATGAGTGCGGGAGATGAGCACCTGGGGCCCCCGGGTGGAGCGGCGGACCTCCACCACATACACCCGGACCCGGTCGCCCTCTCGGATGACCTCGCCTTTGACCTGTTCTCCGGCGGACAAAAATGCGTCGGTGAACTCGGAGCCCGAGGTGAGCCGGATGGCCACCGAGCCGTTGCGCTCGTCCACCCGGGTGACGGAACCGGTGAGAATTTCATGTTCCTTGGCGGAGAACTCGTCGAAGATCATCCCACGCTCCGCCTCGCGCATACCTTGAATGATGACCTGCCGGGCGGTCTGGGCGGCAATGCGGCCGAAATTCTTGGGCTTGATTTCAATGCGCAGCACGTCCCCCAGCTGGGCGCGGGGAAGGGCTCTCTGCGCGTCTTCCAGGGAGATCTCCGTGTGGGGATTGTCCACCGCCTCCACCACGTCCTTTTTGACGAACATACGCACGGTTTCCAATTCCTCGTTGGCGTCCACCACCACGTTATCGGTGATTCCCTCGTGGTCCCTCTTGTAGGCGGCCACCAGGGCCTGGGTGATCTTCTCCAGCATGTAGCTCTTGGGAATTCCTTTTTCCTTTTCAATATCGGAGATGGCGGCGAAAAATTCCTTGGCGTCCAGCTCCGTGCTCTTTGCGGCAATTTTTTTCTTAGCCATGTCGTTTAGCTCCTTCAAAACTCGACGTGGAGGCGGACCTGGGCCACGTCTTTCTTCTCGTACCGGACGCCGTCCACGCTGACGGCTCCGTCTTCGTAGCCGGTGAGGACTCCGATTCGTTCCTTCCCGCCGCCTGCCGGACGGTAGAGGCGCAGATCCACCTTCTGGCCCATGCACTGGGCAAAATGGGCGGGCTTTTTCAGCGCCCGGTTCAATCCGGCGGAGGACACCTCAAAGGTGTAGCTGCCCTGAATGGGGTCGGTTTCGTCCAATATGTCGGACAGCGGACGGGAGACGGACTCGCAGCAGCTGATATCCACGCCGCCTTCCCGGTCGATATAGACCCGGAGAAACCATTCCCCGGCCTCCTTCACGTATTCCACATCCCACAGGGTACACCCGGCCTGTTCCACAATGGGCAGGGCAAGCCCGGCCACCACATCGGTTACCTTTGCCATGATGAGGCTCCTTTCCAGTGCCGCCGTCGCGCCGGGACCGGCCGGTCCCGCACTTCCAAAAGAAAGAGTGAGGCCCTCGCCTCACTCTTACCCTACCTTTCATACATTGTTATTTTACCATGCTTTGCCGCAGATTGCAACCCCTGAACAAAAATTTTTCCATCAGCGGCCGCCTATCCCCCGCCTAGGATTTTTACCCCCTTTAGGCGGGATGGAGTACGGAAAACGAAGGTATGAAAGATGGCGGCTATCTTCTCGCGCCGCTCATCCGACCGAAATAACCGCCTGTCCTGATTTACTGGACTTTTGACGCGAAGACGGGTATCCTATCACTGACGGGAGGAGGGCCGCTATGAAAGTTGAAATACAGCTGGACCCAAGCCTGGACGAGCCAATGGTGGTTTTGCGTGCGCCCAGACCCACCGAGGAGGTGGAGGCCCTGGCCGCACGCCTTCGGGAAGAGACAGTTTCCCAGCCCTTTACAGTCTATCAGGAACGGGAGGCGGTGCGGGTGTCCCGCTCTATGGTGCTCCGGTTCTATGCCGAGGATAAAGGGGTGCTGTGCCAGACAGGCAGAGGGGTTTTTACCGTCCGCCGACGGCTGTACGAATTGGAGAAGCAGCTGGCGGGCACCAGGTTTGTCCGCGTATCCAACTCGGAGATCGTCAACCTGGACCGGGTGACGGGGTTGGACCTGACCCTTGCGGGCACCATCAAAATGACCTTGGAAGGTGGAACGGTGTGCTGGGTTTCCCGCCGGTACGTGAAGAAGATCAAAGAGGCGCTGGACCTATAGGGGCGTGGGATATACGCTCCAGGGCGAAGGAGGGACGTTTTATGGAAAAGATGAGAGAGCAGTGGATTCCCCGAGGCCTGAGCGGGGGATTCGCGGGGGTGTTACTGGCGGCGGCCGGGTGGGGAGCGCTGTTCCAGGGCGGGTACTCCGCCCCCCCCCTCTGCAAACCGCTGATAGATTGGGTTGGGCTGCATTGGGCGGCGGCGGTCACCTTCGCCTTGTTTTTTGCCCTGGGGGCGGCGGCAGGCGTGGCCACCCTGCCCTTCGCCGACAGCGGGCGTGCGCTGGTGGTCCAGTCTTTGCTCCACTTTGCTGTCACCGCCGGGCTGTGGTCGGCGGTGCTGGGGGTATGTTTCGGGATGCGGGAGCCCGTGTCCTGGCTGCTGGGGCTGGGGCTGCTGGCCGTGCTGTACTTCCTCGTCTGGCTGGGCCGCTGGGTGGGATGGTACGCGGAAGTCGCCTCCATCCGTGAGAAGCTGGGGCTGGCTCCTGGACCATCTCTGTTTCACTGGAAAGAATCGCTGCCCTATGTGGGCTTCGCCTTTCTGCTGTGCCTGATTCTGCCCACAGCCCTGCGTTTCCTGGACGCGAGAGATGTGCCAGTGCTCAGCACGGTGTACGGTGTGCTGCTGCTCCCGGTGGGTGGAGTCATGTCCGGGCTGTCTTTGGGCCGGCGGCACGGCTTCTGCCCGCTGTATCCGGCATCCTGCGTCCTGTTTACGCTGGTATTCATCCTCACGGCCAAGCTTTACACCAACATGGCCGATGGAGCGTTGGTGCTCATTGCGCTGGCCTCCGTACTGGCAGGTAATCTTGTGGGGGCGGCGGGATACAGGATGAAACACAGGGAGAAAGGCAAAGCGTGAAAGAACTGATATATCAGCGCGATGCTTTGGGCAGTTTTAGAGCTTTCTTTTTCAAGACCGTTTCCATGCGCTGCCGCTGAACAGCACCAGGATGGGGAACATCTCCAGCCGTCCCAGAATCATGGCAAAGGAAAGCACAAGTTTGCTCAATACCGAAAAGGCGGAGAAATTCCCCGCCGGGCCCACCAGTTCCAGGCCTGGGCCTACGTTGCTGATGCAGGTGATCACTGCCGTCAAAGTGGTTCCGAAAGAAAAATTGTCCAGCCCTACTACAATAGCCATGCCAAACACCAGAAACAGGTTGGCGATAAAGTAGCATTGCGCAGTCCGGATGGCGCTCTCGCTGACAGTGGCTCCGTCCAGCCGAACCACCGACACCGCACGGGGATGGATAATGGAGCGCACCTCTCGGGCGGCGGAACGGATAAGGATCAAAATCCGCCCGCATTTGATGCCTCCGCCGGTGGAGCCGCCGCAGGCCCCAACAAATGTGAGCACCACCAGCAGCATTTTGGAAAATTCCGGCCATAAGTCATAGTTGTCGGAGGAGAATCCTGTGGTGGACACAATGGACGACACCTGAAACGCGGCGTAGCGGACACAGTCCCCCGCCGTAGCGTACACATCCCGGATATTCCAGGCGATGGCCGCGGTGGAAACCGCCACCATGATGAGGAAAAACCGCAGTTCGTCACTTTTCAGCGCCTGCCGGACCTTGCCGGTGAGGACGAGAAAATAGACGGAGAAGTTGATGGAAAACAGCAGCATGAACACCGTGATGATGATCTCAATGGCGGGGCTGTGGAAGGAACCCACCGAGGCGTTCATGCGGGAAAAGCCGCCGGTGCCCGCCGTGGACATGGAATGAGTGACGGCATCGTACCAATTCATCCCCGCCATGCGGAGCAGCAGCACCTCCAGCACCGTCAGCGCCAGATAGATGGCATATAAGATCTTGGAGGACTGGGAGGCCCGGGGCACCAACTTGCTCTTCACCGGTCCGGGACTCTCCGCCCGGATGAGGAAATTGGAGCTGATGCCCAAAAAGGGCAGCAAAGCGGCAGTGAGTATGAGCACCCCCATACCCCCCAGCCAGTGGGTGAAGGAGCGCCAGAACAAAAGCCCCATAGGCAGCCCTTCAATCGCGGTGAGGATGGTGGCCCCTGTGGTGGTGAAGCCGGAGATTGTCTCAAAAAAGCAGTCAATGTAGGGTCCAAACTGTCCGGAAAACCAAAAGGGCAGGGCTCCGAATACCCCAAACAGCACCCAGATGAGGCCTACGGTGAAAAAGCCCTCCCGGGCGAAAAAGTCGGGCTTGGGTTTGAAAAAGAACACCGGCACGGCCGCTGCCGCCAAACTCAGCAGGATGGCGCACAGGAATGGGACGGGGCTCTCCCCATAGAACAGGGCCACCATCATTGGCAGCAGCATGGCCGCCGCCTCAATGAACAGGGTAAAGCCGGTGATGCGCAGCACCAGTTTGAAATTCATCCGCTCAGCCCCCCGCGCCCAGGCCGCCCTCGGCATAGATGTCGTTGAGGTCCAAAATACCGCTGTCCCGTGCGATGACGATGACGTCGTCCCCCTGCTCCAGACAGGTGGAACCCTCGGGGATGATGACCTTGTTTCCCCGGACGATGACGGCGATAAGAACTCCCCTGCGCAGCCGCAGTTCCTTCAGCGGCACGTTCAGGTTTCGGGTGGCGGACGACACAATGAACTCCATGGCCTCCGCCTTGCCTCCGGCGATACGGTACAGAGCGTTCATCACCGTGCCCTTGGAATTCTGAAGGCCCCGGATAAACCGCAAAATCAATCCTGCCGTGGCCAGTTTGGGAGAGACCACCGATTCCACTCCGGCAGACCGGGCGATGGCGGTGTAGTTTTGGCGGCTGGATTTGGCCACCACTTTGGATACGCCCGCCTGATGGGCATAAAGGGAAATAATAAGGTTGTCCTCGTCCCGGTCACTGAGCGCCACAAAGGCGTCGCTGGAGGCCATGCGTTCTTCGGTGAGCAGTTCCGGGTCCGTGCCGTCTCCGTGGATAATGAGAGAGTGGGGGAATTCCTCCGCCAGCTCCCGGCACCGGGCCTCCCGCTTCTCCACCACCTTGCAGCTCATGCCCAGCCGCTCCAGCTGGACCAGCAGGTAGAACGCGATGCGCCCGCCGCCGATGATGAACACGTTCCGGATGCGGTGGGTCTGACGGCCCAGCAGCTTGAAAAACTGGTTGATGCCGCTGGGCGTCCCTGCCACAGACACCCGGTCCCCCGTGCTGATAAGGGACGCGCCGTTGGGGATGAATACCTCTTCCCCCCGCTCCACAGCGCACAACAGCATGGGCAGGCCCTGGATTTTGGACGACAGGGAGGCCAGGGTGCGCCCTGCCAGAAAGTCTCCCTCCTGGACGGTAAAGGACACCAGTTCCACCCGGCCCCGGGCAAACGCGTCGATATTGGCGGCGGAAGGGAAGCGCAGAAGCCGGGAAATTTCCACGGCCGCAGTGAGTTCGGGGTTGATGAGCATGGTGATGCCCAAATCAGTTTTCAGGGTGTTCAGCTCGTTGACATATTCCGTGCCCCTTACTCGAGCCACGGTATGGGCAACGCCGATGTTGTGGGCGCAGTGGCAGCACAGCAGGTTGATCTCGTCGGAACCGGTAGCGGCAATGACCACGTCGGTCTCCTTTGCCCCCGCCTCCAACAGCACATCTCGGGAGACGCAGTTTCCCTTCAGGCACATCACATCCAGTTGATTGGACAGGCGGTCCAGGGTGTCGCCGGATACGTCTACAATGGTGACGCTGTGGCCCTCATCCGCCAGATGCTCCGCCAAAGTGGAACCCACCTTGCCGCCGCCCGCAATGATAATGGTCAAGTCAAATCAACTCATTTCCTCGGTAGTGGAAAGACTCGCCGGCTCACGCCTGGCGCGGTGTTTTGCCGTGCCGCGCGAACCATGTTGGGCTATTATACCACCCTTTTCCACAGGACGCAACGGGGAGCGGCGTCTTTTAACTGCGGCGGAGGAAAACTATTCCGGACTTTCCCTTGCGGTGGGGAGGCAGATGGGATATACTGGTTTAAAATACGGGGGAGGAAGCAGACGTGAACAGGTTGAAAGCATGTGGATGCAGGACAGTCCAGGCCGCTTTCCGGCTGGCGATTCCTTTTCTGCCTTACCGGAGGCCTGAATGCGTGTCCAGCGTTGCGGAACTGCCCGCCCTGCTGTCGGCGCGGGGCTGCGGCAGGGCACTGGTGGTAACCAGCCCCAGCGTGGCAAAAATGGCGGGGACGCGGCAGCTTCTGGAGGCGCTGGAAGCAGCGGACATTGCCTGCTTTGTCTACAGCGGAACCGTGCCCAACCCCACCACAGATACCGTAGAGGAGGCCCTGGCCGTCTATCGCCGGGGAAACTGCCAAGCTATCGTCGGTGTTGGAGGCGGTTCCAGTTTGGACTGCGCTAAAGCGGTGGGGGTACGGGCCGTCCTCCCGAACAGGCCCCTGTCCAAATCAAAGGGGGTGCTGAAAGTGCGGCGGCCCCTTCCTCCGCTGGCCGCTGTCCCCACCACCGCAGGGACGGGGAGTGAGGCCACCATCGCCGCCGTCATCACCGACGCGAAAACCAGGGACAAATACGCCATCAGCGACTTTTCCCTCATCCCCGATTACGCAGTATTGGACCCGTCGCTGACCGCCACTCTGCCGCCCCATCTTACAGCATCCACAGGGATGGACGCCCTCACCCACGCAGTGGAGGCATTCATCGGACGGTCCACCACTCCGGATACCAGGAAGGATGCCCTGACCGCGGTGAAGCTGATTTTTGCCAACTTGGAGCGGGCCTGCCGGGACGGTTCGGACCTGGAGGCGCGGCGCAGCATGCTGACCGCCTCTTTCCAGGCGGGATGCGCTTTCACCAAGTCCTATGTGGGCTATGTCCACGCTGTGGCCCACTCTCTGGGCGGGGCATATGATGTGGCCCACGGGTACACCAATGCCGTAGTCCTGCCTGTTGTGCTGCGGGCTTACGGCGCGAATATCCATCCCCAGCTGGCCCAGCTGGCCCAAGCCGCCGGGCTTGCCGCCCCCGGCGCGGACCGGCAGGCTGCGGCGCTGAGCTTCCTCGGCGGGTTGGAGAAACTCAAATCCCAATGCGGCATTGGGTCGTCCATCCCTGAATTATGCCGAGAGGACATTCCCGCTCTGGCCCGCCATGCCGACCGCGAGGCCAATCCGCTCTATCCCGTGCCGGTGCTGATGGATGCAAAGGAACTGGAAAATATCTATGAGCAGTTGTTGTAACGGGGCAGTGCGCCAAGGGTGCACTGCAACTGCACAATAATATTTTCAGTCTTGTCCTTTATCGGCGATGCCCTTGGCCGTTTTCAAAGATTTTGACAAAGAGCAAAATGGCCCGGGCATTCCGGCCGAACATCAGGCGGCCCGTGGAGATGGCCGACGGGGCGTCCGCGTCAATCCCGCCGCCTGCCATACCTCAGTCCTCCTGCCCAAAAATCAGGTCGTACTTCTCCACATCGATCAGCGCCTGCCCGTCCGCCTCGAAGGTGACGGCGTCCGCCTCTTGGGGGGTGTAGATCACCGCGCTGGCCGCCGCCTCGCCGTCGTTGACGAACACCTCCACGCTGTACCGGTCCAAAATGACCCGAAGCCGGAGCTCCCCCCCCTGGGGCCGCACTAAAAAGCTGCGGGTGTTGACGATGTCCCGGGGCAGGCCGCTGCGGCAGCGGTCGATCTTTACGGTGCTCTCATCCGGCTTGTAGCGGATGATGGTATCGTGCCGCCCATCCTTGGCGACATGCAGGCGGAACCAGCGGTAGGAATTGGGGCTCATGGGCCTGATGGTGACGGTCATGTCCAGCACCCGGCCCTGAATGCCCGGCAGATTGGTCTCCCCGCTGACCAGAATGTGGTGGTGAATTACCGGATTGCGCCGGTAAGCTGCCAGCTCCCGCACCGGGCGCTGGTACAGCCGCCCGTTCTCCACAGACAGCTCCCGCGGCAGGGTCATCTGCCCGAACCAGCGGCAGTGGAAGGGCTTGCCCCCCACCGTGTCCCAGTTCTGCATCCAGGCGATCATGATGCGCCGCCCGTCCGGGGCCTCCAGGGTCTGAGGGGCATAGAAGTCCAGCCCGTAGTCGACGGCCTGCACCCGCTCGCGGGCAAAACCTTTTTCCGGGTCGCAGCTCCCCATGAGGCACAGGGTACCGTTGCCCGCGTGAAACTCCAGACCGATGGGGGTCATGTCCTGGGGGCTGGTGAGGATGAGCTGCTTTCCATCCAGAGCAAAGAAGTCGGGGCACTCCCACATCCGGCCATATTGGTTGTGGCAGCGGTCCAGTGTGCGGACAAACGCCCAGTCCAGCCCGTCAGTGCTCCGATAGAGCAGAATTGCCCCGCTGCCGTCCTCTGTGCGGTTGCCGATGACGGCGTAAAACGTGCCGTCCTTGTCCCGCCACACCTTGGGGTCCCGGAAGTCGATGGTGCTGCCCCCCTGGGGCAGGTCCTTACCCTCCAGCACCGGGTTGAGGGAGTATTTCTCATAGTTCACCCCGTCGCCGACGGCCGCGCACTGGGTCTGCACATCCTCCAGAAAGCCCTCGGCGTTGTGGTGGCGCTGGACGCCGGTGTACAGCAGCAGCTGCCGCCCGTCGGGCAGTTCCGCCGCCCCGCCGGAAAAACAGCCGGAGGCGTCGTACTCCTCATCCGGGGCCAGGGCGGCGGGCAGCCGCTCCCAGCGGATAAAGTCCTTTGTCTTGAGGTGCCCCCAGTGCATGGGGCCCCACTCATTGGAGTAGGGGTGGTACTGGTAGAACAGGTGGCACTCCCCCCGGTAGAAGGAAAAGCCGTTGGGGTCGTTCATCCAGCCGATGGTGGGGGTGGCGTGGAAGGCGGGGCGCTCGCTGTCCGGAATGTGGGGCCCGTACTGGGCTTCAAAATTCCGGGCCTTTTGCAGAATTTCGCTGGTCATGGCAGGCAGCCTCCTTAGCTGTTTCAATCCAAATAATTATAGTTTCAGACTATGGAAATCGCAATACGGTTTTTGAAAAAGGGGCGGCGCTTAGGCCGCCCCTTTTGTGTTTATTCCGCCGCGGCGTAGCGCTCATAGGCGCCCTGATACGCCTCCAGCAGCTTATCCATGCCGCACTTTTTGGACAGGTACTCCTTGTACTCCTCCCACTCCGCGTCATCGGGGCCGCCGTCCCGGAGCCACAGGGCCTCCCGCTCCTTTACGGTGTTCTCGAAGTCGGTGCGGTACAGGTCGATGGTGTCCAGCTCCTCGCTGGTGAACACGCAGTCCACGGGGTAGATGGTCTTGTCCTCCACATAATGGAACCAGAAGTTCTCCAGGTCCTCCAGCCGCTGGACGGCCCGGGCCTCCATGTGGAACACGTCGGTGTAGTAGTCGGACAGGATGAGCTTGGGGCCGGCCACCTCGTTGGCGCCCTTCAGCTCCCCGGCGGTCTTGCCGAACCGGGCCTTGGCGTCCTCGTCGGTGATGGAGTTCCACAGCCCGTCCTCCCCCTTCTCGGTAAAATACACGCCGATGGGGCCGTATTGGAGCTGCATCACATGTTCCCCGGTGTACCACTGGTCATAGAATTTCAGCAGGTTGATGGGGCTTTTGCAGTCGGCGGTGATGGACAGCTGGCCGGAGTTCACCGCGCTGCCCGCGGATTTCAGGGTGACGGTGCACTTGCCGTCCGGGCCCTTCAGCGGGGGCAGATAGACGTAGTCCTCCGCGTAGTCCCCGGTGAGCTCCGCCACCTCCCACCAGGTGGCCACCCCCACGTAGCCCTGGGTGCACTTGGAGATGTACTGGGTGTCGGTCTGGCTGAACACCTCCAGGTCGATGAGGCCCTCCTCGTACCAGTCGTGGTAGTAGGTCACCGCGTCACGGTACTCGTCGCTGACGCAGTCGAACACGCACTGTTTGTCTTTGGTGAGCCGCAGGTCCATGCACACATCGGACCAGTTGGTGACGCCGAAGGGGGCGTAGAAGATGTTCTGCCCCCAGCACCACTGGTCGAAGCCGAAGGTCATGGGGATGGTGGTGCCGGGGTCGTTGCCGTAGACCTTGTGGGACATATCGTTGTCCTTGAAGGCCCGCAGGGCGGTCTTCAGCTCCTCCACCGTCTCGGGCACGGGGAGGTTCAGCTCGTCCAGCCAGCGCTTGTTGATCATGGAGAACTGCTGGATGGAGTGGATGGAGATATCGTCCTGTGCGCCGACGGCCCCGGTGCCCATCATCTCGGCGGCGGGCAGGCCGTAGATGCCGCCGTCGTCCTGGGTGATGGCCGCTTTGATGGCGGGGTTCTCCTCCAGAATTTTGGACAGGTTGGGCATGATCTCCGGGGTGATGTAGGGGGTCAGGTCCAGGAAGGTGCCGCCCCGGCCGTACCGGGCCAGGTCGTAGTTGGAGAAGCCCACCGCCTGGAAGGCGTCGGGCAGGTCGCCGCCGGTGATGCGGATGTTCACCTGCTCCCCCAGGGAGTCGCTCATGACCTCCCAGTTGATCTTGACCCCCGCCGCCCGGGCCATCTCGTTGAGGACGGGGTTGTTATCGTAGCCGGAGGACAGAGCGGAGATGCCGCTGACCACATGGAACTCGGTCTGGTCGGTGTTCATATTGACCTCGCCGTTGTTGACGCTGCCCACGCGGCCCAGGCCGCAGCCGGACAGCGCCCCCGCCAGCAGGGCGGCGCAAAGAGCGCCGGAGACTAATCTTTTCACATTCATATTCACGCGCTCCTTTCTCAGCCCTTGACCGCGCCGGCCATGAAGCCCTTCTCAAAATACTTCTGGACGAAGGGGTAGGCGATGAGCATGGGCAGGGCCGCCACGATCATGGAGCTGAACTTGATCATCTCCTTCAGCTTGTTCAGCTCGGCGAAGCCCCCCTCGATCATGCCCGCCTGCTCGGTGGAAGCGGCGCTCTTGATGAGGATGCCCCGCAGCACCAGGGGCAGGGGCTGGCCCTTGCCGCCCAGGTAGATCATGGCGGTGAACCAGTCGTTCCAGTAGGCCACCATGGCGAACACCGCCTGCACCGCCAGAATGGGCATGGACAGGGGGATCACCACGCTGAGGAAGGTGCGGAATTTGGACGCGCCGTCGATGTGGGACGCCTCGATGAGGTCGTGGGGGATGCTGTTCTGGAAGTAGTTGCGCACGATGATCATATTGCCCACCCCCACGCCGCCGGGGAGGAACAGCGACCACATATTGCCGATGAGGCCGGTCTGCTTGACGATCAGGTAGGTGGGGATCATGCCGCCGCCGAAGTACATGGTGAATACGAAGAACAGGCTGAGGAACTTGCGCCCCGGCAGATCCTTCTGGGCCAGGGGGTAGGCGGTGATGTACAGCATGACCACGGAGAAGATGGTGCCGACCACGGTGTACTTCACGGAGTTGAAGAAGCCCGGCATGATCTTGGGGTCGGCGAACACCGCTTTATAGCCCTCCAGGGTAAAGCCGCTGGGCAGCAGGAAGGTCTTGCCCGCGTAGACGTCGTAGGGGTTGGAGAAGGAGGCCACCACCACGTAATACAGCGGATAGGCCACGATGAGCAGCACCACGGCGCAGATGGCCACCAGGATGATATCGCTGGTGCGGTCGGAAACGCCCTTTGCCTGTTTGTTCATGAGCCCACCCCCCTTAGACAAATTCCACGTCCGAGGCCTTGGACGCGATGCGGTTGACCACCAGCAGCAAAATGATGTTGACGGCGGTGTTGAACAATCCCACGGCGGTGGAGTAGCTGTACTTGGCCTGCTCGATGCCCTGCTGGTACACGTACACGGCGATGACGTCGGAGGTGGCCTTGTTCAGGTCGGTCTGGAGCAGCCACACCTTCTCAAAGCCCACGTTCATCAGGCCGCCCGCCGCCATGATCAGGTTCAGGATGGCCATGGGCAGCAGCTCGGGCAGGTCGATGTTCAGGATGCGCTGGAACACCGACGCGCCGTCCACCTTGGCGGCCTCATAGAGGCCGGGGTCCACGTTGGCCAGCGTGGCCAGATAGATGATACAGCCCCAGCCCGCGTCCTGCCAGATGCCGGAGGCGATGTAGATGGTGCGGAAGGCGGAGGACTGGGTGAGGAAGTCGATCTGGGTGCCCAGCAGCAGGTTCAAAAGGCCGCCGGTGGGGCTGAGGAAGATGCGGATCATGCCGCAGATGATCATGGTGGAGATGAAGTGGGGGGCGTAGAGCACCGTCTGCACCACCCGCTTGAAGCGGTGGAACCGCACCTGGTTGATGATCAGGGACAGGACGATGGGGATGGGGAAGCTCCACAGCAGGCTGAACAAGCTGATGAGCACCGTGTTCTTAATCATCCGGAAACAGGTGGGGGCGTTGAAGAACCGGGCGAACCACTGCAGGCCCACCCATTCGCTCTCCAGGAAGCCCAGGTTGGGGTCGAAGTCCCGGAAGGCGATCTGGATGCCGTACATGGGGATGTACTTGTACACCACCGTCAGCGCCACGGGGATCAGCAGCAGGGCGTACATCTGCCAGTTGTCCGCCAGCCGCCGCCCCAGAGGCTTGCGGGCCGGACGGCTGAGGGCCGCGGTCTGGCTTGGGGACGCGATTTTGCTCATTTGCGCTCACTCTCCCTTGAAACTTGTTCTCCATATAATGTTTCACGGCACAGGCCGGTCCGGCCTCTGATGGAGACTCTTCCCGCCATTTTGTGAAACGTTATTTACTGGATGGGTTTATAGTAGTACGGTGAGGCGGGGATGTCAAGGGTTTTCTGAGGCAAATTGGGCCATTCGCCCAATTTTATTTGAAATGCACAAGCCTATGCGCCTCATTTTGTGCAAATCATAAAAATGTATCGTTTCATGAAAAACTTGTGAAATTCATCTTTACAAGGGGCCTCCCCATCTGCTATGATAGGGTCAGCAAAGGAGAATGGGTCTCGAAACGGCCCGCTCTATGAAATGTTTCATCCGGAGGGAGCGCCATGAAAGGAACAACGCCCACCATGAAAGACGTGGCCCAGGAGGCCGGAGTGGCCCTGGGCACGGTGTCCAAGGTGTTCAACGGCCTGCCCGTAGGGGAACGCTACCGGGTCAAGGTGGAGGAGGCCGCCAAACGGCTGGGCTATCAGGTGAACCAGTACGCCCGGGGGCTGCGCTCGGGCAAGACCTACAATGTGGCGGTGATCCTCCCGGGGGTGGACCACCCCTTCTTCGCCGCCCTGGCCCAGCATTTGTGCGCCGCCCTCATGCGGCGGGAGCACCGGATGCTGCTGTACGTCACCGCCTCCAACCCGGACGCGGAACGGGAGTGCGTGGGCATGGTGCGCCAGAACAAGGTGGACGGCGTCATCGGCCTGACCTACAACCCCCTGGAGCTGGACGGGGAGCTGCCCTTTGTCAGCATCGACCGCTGTCTGGGCCCCGACATCCCCTGCGTGGCGGCGGACAACTACGGCGGAGGCCGGATGGCGGCGGAAAAGCTCATAGAGCTGGGCTGTACCCGGCTGGCCTTCCTGCGCACCGGCTCGGCCAGCCCCAGCGAGACGGACAAGCGGGGGGACGGCTTCGAGATGGCCTGCCGGGCCCATAATATTCCCTATGACGCCCTGCGGCTCAACGACGGGGAGGATTTCAGGCGGTTCCGGGCCTTTTTCCAGGAACATATGGCGGCGGGGCGGCTGGACATAGACGGGATCTTCTGCTCCACCGACCTGCTGGCCTGGCGGGTGCGGGGGATGCTGGCAAAGCTGGGTGTCCGGGTGCCGGAGGACGTGCAGCTCATCGGCTTCGACGGCATCCGGCGTTTTGGCGCGGAGGAGCTGTACTGCTCCACCATTGTCCAGCCCACCCAAAAGCTGGCGGAGACCGCGGTGGACCTTCTGCTTGCCAAGGACCGCTCCAACGCCCCGGCGCTGGTGTGCCTGCCGGTGAGCTACGCCCCCGGCGGCACCACGAGGGAATGACCATGGCCAGCGAATATTTGAAGTGGAAGTACCGGGATGTGCGGCGCCGGGAGGCCGCCGTCCTAACCCCGGCGAAAAAGCGGAAAAACTGGTGGCATTACCACAAGTGGCACCTGGCCGCCGGCCTGGCGCTGGCGGTCCTGGGAGCGTATCTGGTCTGTCAGGCCCTGGGGGTGGGGCAAATTCGGCCGGACTACCAGATCGCCTACGTGGGGGAGAACGCCCTGCCGGAGGGCACCGCCGCCGCCGTCGAAAACGCTTTCGCCGCCCTGGGAGAGGACCTGAACGGCGACGGGCGGGTGGTGGTGCGGCTCAACCAGTATACGTCCGCCCAAGGCGCGGAGCCCGGCATGGCCATATCCGGCGAGGTGGCCCTCATGGCCGACCTGCTGGAGTGCGAGAGCTACTTTTTCCTGCTGGAGGACCCGGAGCCGTTTCAAACAAGCTATCACGTGCTGCGCCGCCTGGACGGCACTCAGCAGGAGGAGGGCCCTTGGACGGCGGAGGGGACGTACTTTTCCTGGAATCAATGCCCGGTTCTGACCGGGCTGGAGCTGGGGGAATATTCCTACACACTGCTGGGAGAAACGGTTTCAGGGGACAGCGGTGAGCTGGTCTCCGGGCTGTATCTGGCCCGGAGGGGCTTCTGGACAGAAAAAACCGCCGCGCACCCCGAGGGCTGCGCGGCGCTGTGGGAGAAATTGACGGAAGGGGCGGTTTCATGAAACGGACGGTGCTATTTCTTCTCGCCGCGGTTTTGTGCCTGGGGCTGGCGGGCTGCGGCGCGCCGCCCGCCCCGGAGCGGGCGGCGGACGGCGCGGATTGGAGCGAGGACTGGGTCACGGTGGGCGGCGTCATGGGCGTGGACACACCGGAGGGCATGACCGCCAGGGAAAACAACGAGGCGCTGACGGCCGGCGGGATGTATTACGCCGCCTGGTCTATTGGAGAGGGCGAGCCCTACACCAACGCGGACGGGGACGAGGCCACCCTGTACGACGCCCAGGTCTATCTGCTCCTGAGCGGGTATAAATCGGAGGAGGAGGCCCAGGACACCCTGTCCCAGTGGCAGGAGATGGCCAAGGCGCAGTATGCTGTGGACGAAACATCGGAGGAGACATACAACGGCCAGGACTTCCACATCATCACCTATACCTTCGATTCCGACGGGAACCCCTACGCCTACGGGGCGTCCGCCTTTGGAACATACAGAAATTACGCCGTCAGCGTGGAGCTCGCCTGCCGGGAGGAGTTCGGGGGCGACGCCGGAACGCTGCTGGCCCGATTCCTGGACAATTGCCATTACGCCATGCCGTAGAGGAGAACATATCATGGGAATGTTTATTCGGGAAGATCCAAGCTACGACGAGAGTGTCCGCCAGACAGGCTTCAACCGCTATAAGCAGCTTCTTGGCATTCGCTTCGGCCAATGGTGGAAGGTGAATCTGCTGACGCTGGCGGGATGCCTGCCCCTGGCCGCCGGGATCATCTATGCCATCGGGGTATCCAGCGTGCTGGTGCTCCTCCCCTGCTCCCTTCTGGGAGGGATGATTGCGGGGCCGTTTCTGGCGGGGCTGTACGACGCCGTCCTCCGGGGGCTGCGGGACGACCCCATGCCGTGGAGAGACGCATGGAACCGCGCCTGGCGGCAGAACTGGCGGGGAAGCCTGCTTCCCGGGGCGGTCCTGGGCCTGATGGCCGGGCTGTACGCGTTCATGGCCATGCTGTTCTGGTGGGCGGAAACACCGCCTACCCTGGGCACGGTGGCATTATATCTGTTTTCTCTGCTGGTCCTGCTGGTGTTGTGCTCCTTGTACTGGCCCCAGCTGGTGCTGTTCCACCAGTCCCCCGCCATCCGCCTGCGCAACTGCCTGCTGTTCTGCGTCAAGCATTTTTGGCGGGTCATGGGCACGGGGCTGCTCCAGCTGGCCTACGCTGCCGTCCTGGTGCTGTTCGCACCGTGGTCGCTGTTTCTGCTGCCGGTCACTGGGGCGTGGTATATCGTATTTCTGGCACAGCTGCTGATTTATGACCAATTGGATGAGGCGCTGCAGATTGAGGGGCAGCATGAATAACGCATTGATTTTAGCAATCCTTTCATGCAGCAGACGGGCAGCACACCCCCTCCCTGAAGAGAAATTTGGTGGGATGTACAGCATCGTGAGGGATTGCTGCCAAATCGCTGCCTCAAGCGGCGGTTAGCGTTCAAAGCCGCTGACTTTCAACGGGCTTCGGCGACCTTTAATTTTTACCGCGCCGCTTTTCAAGTTATTTCACCATGCGCTTCGTCCGCCTCCAAGTGATACCCCAACCGCCGGACCGCCTCAATGCGCACATTGGAACCGATGCTGGCAAGCTTTTTCCGCAGAAAGCCCACGTACACCTCCACATGGTTTTCCACCGCATTAGAATCGTACCCCCACACCCGGGTCAAAATCACCTCTTTGGGCAAATTGCGGCCGCGGGCCTGCATAAGACAGCGCATCACGTCGAACTCCCGGGCGGACAGCCGGACCCACTTCTCTCCACAGGCTAAGGTGGAGGCGTCCAGGTCCAGCACCGTATTTCCAAAGGACAGCTCGTCCACCTGCCCCCCCTGTCGGCGGAGCAGGGCCCCCACGCAGGCCAGCAGCTCCCGCGTATCAAAAGGTTTTGTGAGATAGTAGTCCGCCCCGGCGTTGAGCCCCTCCACCCGGTCCTCCAGCTCGGAGCGGGCGGTAAGCATGAGAATCGGAGCCGCGCAGTGCCGGGCCCGAAGCTTCCGGGCCGCCTGCCAGCCGTCCAGCACCGGGAGCATCACATCCAGAATAATGAGGTCGTACACCCCCAGCAGGGCATACTGCACGCCTGTCTCACCGTCGTAGGCGGTCTCAGTCTGGTACCCCCGGTCCTCCAGCAGCGCTTTGAGCGAGTCCGACAAGGGCCTGTCGTCCTCAATGATGAGTATTTTCACGGCGGCTCCCCCTTTTCATGGCGTTTCAGCGTCCGGCCATACCCGCGCACAGCTGATACAGAGTGGACACTCCCGCGCCGGTAGCCCCGGCGCACTGGTACTCCCGGCGGGGGCGGTCCACCCAGGCAGTACCCGCGATGTCCATATGGACCCAGGGCACAGACTGCGCAAAGGCCCCCAGAAACAGTCCGGCCGTGATGGCGCCGCAGCCGTCGCTGGACTGGTTGGACAGGTCGGCCACCGGGCTGTCGATCATCTTCCGGTACTCCGGGAAATCCGGAAAGCGCCAATACTGTTCCCCGGCCCTCCCGGCGGCGTTCAGCAGCTCGCCGCAAAACTCGTCGTCATTGGATACCAGTCCGGCCACAGTGAAGCCCAGCGCCTGGACGCAGGCTCCGGTCAAAGTGGCGATATCCACCACCTTGGCGGCGTGTTCTTTCTCAATGGCATAGGTGATGGCATCGGCCAGAACAAGCCTTCCCTCCGCATCGGTGTTGTTGATCTGGATGGTTTTGCCGGACATGGAGGTGATCACGTCGCCGGGGAGCATACTGTCCGGCGAAATTCGGTTCTCCACCGCCGGGACCACCGCCGTCACGTTCACCGGCACCCGGTTTTCCGCCAGCGCCAGCACTGCGGCGCACACCGCCGCGCCCCCCGCCATGTCCGCCCGCATGGTTTTGAGCCCGGCTGTGGTCTTGAGGTTGTACCCCCCTGTATCGAAGCACACTCCTTTGCCCACCAGCGCGATGGGAGCGGTTCCCGCGGCGCCCCCCTTCCAGCGCAGCACGATGAGCCGGGGCGGATGGGCGGCGCTGTCCCCCACGGCATGGAAAGCGCCCATGCCCAGGGCGCGGGTGTCGGTCTCGGTCAGAATCTGAACCTCCGCGCCCAAGGGTTCCGCCGCCTCTTTCACGGCCTGGGCCATGAGCTCCGGCGTGAGCAGATTCCCCGGGCGGTTGGTGAGGTCCCGGGCAAAGCACACGGCCCGGGTCAGGATATCCGTCTCCCGCAAAACAGCCTCCGCGTCCAGCCCCTCGGTCCCGGTGACGTACAGGGCGAAGGGCGTGTCCTCCCGCTCCTTCCAGGCGGGCTGGCGGTAGCAGGCCAGCTCCGCCCCCTGGACCGCGGCGGCCAGGCCCTCCGCACCCAATGCCTGCTTCATGGGGGTCACGTCCAGCAGAAGGGAATGGGCCCCCAGTTCCCGGACGGCCTTCACCGCCTTGGCTGCCCCCCGGCGGGCGGTCTCCGCCGTGGCGTCCTTCCCCAGGTCCATCACCAGGGCGCGGTCCGACCCCGCCGCCCGCAGGGTCAGGGGCGCGGAGTCCCCGTTCAGCTCCATGGCAATCCGCCAATCAATGACCTCCTGATCCCAAAGCTTTACCATTTGTATCCATCTCCTCGTCATGTGGGCCGAAACGGTCCCTTATTCCAAGCCATTTTACCGTTTTTCTCCCGCGTTGGCAAGCCTTCGGGCAAAAATACCGCCGTCTTCAGCTGGAAATTCTTTATTGCAAATCCTGGGAATTTGTGATATATTATTGTTAAATATACCCTGAAAACCTCATCCAATCGGGAGTGAGCGCATTGAACATTCACGAATCAGCGGAAAACTATCTGGAGGCCATTCTGGCGCTGGGGGAAAAGGGCCCGGTGCGGTCCATCGATATAGCCCAGCACCTGGGGTTTTCCAAACCCAGCGTCAGCCGGGCCATGAGCCTGCTTAGGGAGGGCGGCTTTGTAATCATGGACCAAGGCGGGTTTCTCACCCTCACCGACACGGGCCTGGAGGTCGCCCAGCGCATCTATGAGCGCCATCTGCTGCTCACCAAGTGGCTGGTCCACCTGGGCGTGTCCGAAAGCGTAGCCGCGAACGACGCCTGCCTCATTGAGCACGACCTGAGCGTGGAATCATTCGACGCGCTGAAAAACCATATCAATCAAGACATGGGCCTCAGGTAAACCGCCTTTCCGTCAAAAGCGGCCTGCCGTCTGATTTGAGGCGGGGCACAAAAACGCGAACGGGAAACACTGGGGTGATGAGGAACAAGGCGCTGTCCCAATATGGGCGGCGCCTTGCCGGATTTTCCCCCTCCGGCCCGCAAGGCAGGCACATCCGACGGCATAGAAAGCAGTGGACACCCCTCTTTCTTTGGTGTATACTGAGAAAAATGACGTTGTGGGAGGCCTCGCTTTGGAACTGACCCTGCAATCCCAACAGGAATATGACAAGCTCCGCTCTGGGGAAATGACCCCCGCCATGGCGGCGGAATACCTTCGAGAGGGTAAAATCCGCACCCGCAGCTTTGCAGAAACTCTGCGGCAGCTCTACCCCGCCCCCGACCTCCAGGCGCGGGTCGCCGCCGCCTTTCAGGCGGACGACCCCGGCGCAAATCCCGACTCCGTGGCCCGCCGGGTGCGCAACTGGCTGTCCGGCCAGAACCAGCCCGTCAACCGGGAGGACATCTTCCGCATCGCGTTTGCCCTGGGGCTGTCCGAACGGGATGCCAATCTGCTGCTGGGGCTGTGCACCGGCTACGGCATCCACTACCGGGAGGGACGGGATGTGGTGTACGCCTGGTTTTTACGCATGGGCCGGACCTACCCCCAGGCCCGGGACCTGTTCGCGTCCCTTCCCCCGGTACCCAGGCTTGACCGGCCGCCGGAACCGGCCGCCGCCCACCTCACTCACGAGCTGCAAAATCTTTTTCAACGGGCGCAGACCGAAGATGAGCTGCGTGAATGCTACATTGCCAGTCTGGACAAATTCGGAGCGCTGCACATGCGGGCATATTTCTATTTTGAAAAGTATTTGGACCAGCTGGTGCACCCCGCCCCCGCCTGGGGCGGCATAAAGGAACCGGATTATTCCATGGAATCCATTACACAGCTGTACTTTTCCCTGCATATGCCCTCGGGCCGGAACAGGCAGGGCTATTCCGTGGTGCAAAAGCTTATCAAGCACAACTGGCCCAACGCCACCGCTTTGAAAAACATCCGCCAGCACAAAGAGGACGTAACCCGTAAGCTGCTGCTCCTGCTGTATGTGGTGACGGAAAATGTGGTGGACGGAGAGTATCATGAGACGGACGAGGACTACGTATCCGCCCAGGAACGGCTGGAGGACCACTGGTGGACGCTCAACGCCATCCTCAACGACTGCGGTATGCCCGCCCTGGACCTGCGCAACAGTTTTGACTGGCTGGTGGTATACGCCATCACCGCCGAGGATGAGCCCATGAGCCAGCGCATGGAACGGGTCATCGACGAACTGTTTTCCGATGTGAGATAAGAGAAGCCCTTCCCCGACTTTGCCGGGGAAGGGCTTTCTTCACTCGCCGAACATAATGAGGTTTCCGGTGATCCGCCCGCCGTCCACGGCGTGGATCTCGCCGCCGTCCAGGGATTTGATCTCCCCCTGGTTGTCCAGCGTACCTCTGAGATTGAGCCCGTCGCCGCCGTGCAGCAGGATCTGGGCGCCGGGGACGTTTACCAACTCCCCGTTAAGATCACCGACAGCGAGGTGCATCGTTCCGCTGTTGGTGGTCGTGCCGCCCAGATAACAGCCTCCCGACAGGTTGGCCAGGCCGTTGTTGGCGAAGCTTCCCGTGGGCATTTCCAGCCAGACGGCGCATACCAGCTCACCGTCAATGGTCACGGCGCAGTCCGCCAGGTCCATGCCGCCGCTGCTGTACAAGCGGGAACCCTCGCCCACATCCACCCGGCAGTTTGTCAGATTCATGCCGCTGGCGTTTACGATCCGCCCGCCGCCGGTGGCGGACATCTGCCCGTCCCGGACATAGGCGTCGCTCTGGGTGGCGCAGATCAGGCCGCCGTCCGCCGCGGTCAGGCCGCCCAGATTGGTGTTCTGGCCCACCAGCCGGGCCGTGGCCCCTTGCTCCACCCGCAGGGCGCCGCCGCCAAAGTCCAGGGTGTTGAGAATCGCGAAGGCGTTCTCCCCGGTGACGGTGATGTTCGCCCCCCGAAGAGCCTGGGTCTGCGGGCCGAAGTTTTGAAGGACGAGGCCTTTATCCACGGTGAGGTCGCCGCCGGTGAGGTCTATCCAGTTTCCATCGTGGGAGGCGTGCCACACCACCACCTGAACGGAGGGATTCACCAGAGCCTGCCGCAGGTCCCGCTCGTTCTCCACAAAGCGCACCGCGTCGGTGGAGACGGCCGGATCATAGAAGCTGAAGGGAATGCGGTGGCCGTCCCCGGTGATGGACGCGCCCTCCGCCAGTTTCAGAGTGTCCGCCCCGTACTGGATCACGCCGCTGTTGTCCAGCGCGCCGCCCGCTTCCACGGACACCCGGCCCGCCTCAATCTCCAGCAGGCCCGGCACCTCCAGCGTGCCGCCGGAGCGCGTCAGGACCGCCCCGGCCTCCCCGTTGTGCAGGTACTGGGTGACAGCCAGCGTCCCTCCCCGCTCCACAGCGAGTTCGCCCTGGTTGTTCACGTTGACGGCCAGGTTGACTGCGGCCCCGCCGGGAACGGTGAACGCGCCGCAGTTCTCCAAGGAATTCCCGCGGATTTCCATGCCCCCGCCGGGGACCGCGGTGATCTGCCCCAGGTTGATCAGGTTGGCGTCGCACACCTCGGGCGCGCCCACGGCGGAACCGGCAAAGGCGATCCCGCCCAGGTTGACGACGGCGGACGGCCCTTCATAGGTGTTCAGGCACCCGTCGACCTGTCCGTAGTTCACCAGCACGGACACCTTGCCCGCGTCTTCATAGTTCCCGATGAGGCTCACCCGGCCCCGGACGGTTCCCCGGTTCACCACCGTCTGCCCGACAACGTCCAGGGTGCAGTCGGCGCCGCCCTCGTCGCAGGGGGCGCTCAGCACCGAGCCCTCCGGCACCAAAATGGGCACATAGGCCTCATACCACTGGCTCAGGGTGACCTCCCCGTCGATAATTATGGGCTTTGTCCCCCGGAGGTTCCCGGCAAACTCCTCCTCGCCGGACACGTGGACGGCGCCGGCGAACAGCGCCTCCTCGTCCAGCGTCAGGCGGTGGGTCTTCTCAAAGGGATCGGGGTCGGTGGAGTTCTCGCCCCAGTAGTTCACATTGGCGCCCGGGGCGGCGGCCAGGTCGTCCGCCCGCTCCAGCCAGACGTTGGCGCCGCCCAGTTGGGCGCCCTTCTCCACGCTGACGGTTCCGCCGTCCACACAGCGCAGCAGGGTATTGCAGTCCACGCTGCCCGCAACCTCCAGCCGTCCCCCCGCCGCCACGGTGAGTGGCAGGGAGAAAACGGTGTTCATGTTCCCCGGGCCGATCCGCAGGGGTTTGGTGAGGGTGACGGGCTCCGCCACCCGGACGCCGACTGTGCCGGGGACGGCGACGCTGTCTACGCTGTCGTCCTCCAGCAGGGCCAGGAGCACCGCGCCGTTTTCCTCCTCGCTCTTGTCCTGGGAGAAGGTCAGGTCGATGGGCGCAGGGGTTCTGGCCCGGGACGGGGAATCGGTGTCCTCCGCCCCCGGCGTACCCGCTGCGGTATGGGCAGGGGGCAGATCATCCACAGCCGGTCCGCCTGCCCAGGGCCGCCACACCAGCAGGGCGATGAGCAGAACAGCCGCGCCCGTCCCTGCCGCGGCGGGCCAGTGAGCTTTCAGCCACCTCAGCCAGTCCGGCTCAGAGGCGGGGATGGGCTCGGGCTGAGCCTGTATTGACGTCCGGCTCTGTGTCTGCGTCTGGGGCTGTTCCGCTGGGGCGGCCTGGGCGGGAGGCTCCCCCGGCTTGGTCACGCCAATCCCGTCCGGTTTCTCCTGCGCGGCAGCGGGCGGCTCCGGTCCCGGGTCCATCCCCTCGGGCAGAACCCCCTCGTACAGCGCGGCATGAAGCTCTTCCACCGACTGAAACCTTCTCCGGGGACGCACCCCCATGCCGTAAATCAGCGCCCTCTCCTGCCGCAGGGTCAGGTCCACCCCCAGCTTTCGGGGCAGGACCAGCTCATCCTCCACCAAACGGTCCATGGACTGGGGCGGCTTTCGTCCGGTCAGGCAGTAGTACATGGTGGCCGACAGGGCGTATACATCTGTCCACGGCCCCTGGCCTTTGTTCTGGTACTGCTCCACCGGGGCATAGCCATGCTTCAGGGCGATGGTCATGGTGGCCTCCCCCTCGGCGGACTCCCGAGCGCACCCGAAGTCCAGCAGGCGCACATCCCCGTTTTCCAGCATCAAATTCTCCGGGCTGATGTCCCGGTGGATGAGTCCCTGGCGGTGCATGGCGCTCAGAGCGGAGAAGAGCGGCTCCATCACGTGGAGCAGTTCCCCGGCGGGAACACGTCCGCCCCGCTGGGCCACCAGGTCTTTAAACGTGGTGCCCTCCACATACTCCATTACAATGTAAGCGGTGTTGTTCAGCTCGAAGAAATCCCGCACGCCCACAATCACCGGCTGTTTGTCCATCCGGGCCATAGCCCGGGCCTCCTGAAGAAACCGGGTTTTGCCCGCCTCGTACCGCTCTCCCGCCGCGCCGGAGTAGCTGGACACCTCCGTGGATGCCCGCGCCACCCGGTTGGCCCGGTCGGTTGGGAAATACTCCTTGATGGCCACCTTCAGCTCCAACCGCAGGTCACATCCGATGTAGGTGATGCCGAAACCGCCCTCCCCCAGCACCCGGCCGATGAGATAGCGCTCCCGGAGTACGGTGCCCGGAGGAAGATGGTGGGGGGATGGGGCGTAGGCTCCGGCGGTGAGCCCGCAGGAGGGGCAGGGCTCGCCCGGCTCCACCGGATTCATACAGTAGGGACAGTATTTCATCTCGTCCATGCCGTCACCTCCTTTCTGTCCGTATCTGTTTTAGGGTCAATTATACTACAATAGACGGAAAACCGCAAAGGAATCCGTACAAAAATCTTTTCCACTATATGGTCAGCGCAGTTGGAAGCCTGCGTGCCGGCTATGAAGCCTGACGCGAGACCGCTTTGCGGTCTCGGCGAATCACCGCCGAACAGGTTGAAAAGAAGTCCTTAGAACCTGTATTCAACCGCGTCGACTATAGAATCCGCCCCAGGCAGAACACCAGCGCCAGCGCCGCGGCGATGGCCAGCACCTTCCAATGCTTTTTCATCCAGGCCAGCCACACCGGCCGCCGTTCCCGCAGTTTTTCCCACAATCCGGGCCGGGGGTCTTGTTCGGAAAGCGGGCCGGGCTCTGGGTTCGGAGAATATGGACCTGTGGGACTGGGTTGGGGATGGTCGGCGTTCCACTGGGCGCGAAACAGCCTTTGCGCCAGCACCTCCATGTCGACGGGCCGCTGTTTGGGGTCCACCGTCAGCCCCCACAGCAGGGCGGACTCCTCTTCCGGGCTGAGCCCGGCCCCCAGGGAATTGGGGGCGGCCAAGGTGTCCTCCATCAGCCGGTCGGGGGAGGCCGGGGGAATTTTTCCCGTCAGGCAGTAGTACACCGTAGCGGATAGGGCGTATACGTCTGTCCACGGCCCCTGGCCGTGGGTGCGGTACTGCTCCACCGGGGCAAAGCCCTGCTTGAGGGCCACCGTCATCGATTTGCCGTCCTCCATCGCCCTGGCGCAGCCGAAATCCAGCAGCTTCAGGGTGCCGTCCTCCATCCACATCACATTGTCCGGGCTTACGTCCCGGTGGATTACCCCGGCGGCGTGCAGCCGCCCCATATCCCGCACCAGAGGATACAGCCGGGGCAGCAATTCGCGGGAGGCAATCCGGCCTTTCTGATTCACCATGCGGTACAAAGGGGTGCCGTTCAGATACTCCATCACCAGATAGGCGGTGTTGTTCACCTCCAGGTAGTCCAGCCCCTGCACCACTGAGGGCATTCCCTCCAGCGCGGCCAGCATCCGCGCCTCCTGCACAAAGCTGTACCTCCCGCCCTCATAGACCTCCTGCTGTCCGGGAAGCGGCTCCACAACTCCTCCCGCCCCCCGGAGGGCACAGCGGGTGGGAAAATATTCCTTCACCGCCACCCGCCGTCCGGTTTCCACCTCCAGGGCCACATAGGTCACGCCAAAGCCGCCCTGGCCCAGATACGCGCCCATCCGGTAGCTGTGCCCCAGCCCGCCTCCGGTGAGCACCGTGCCCGCCGGCAGGAGATGGGAGGGATTGTCCCACCGGACCTCTTTCCCGCAGACGGGACAGCGGGCGCCTTCCGCCTGGCTCATGCAGTGGGGGCAAAGGGCCATGTCACACCCCTCCCTTTCCGGTAATCTGGAAGGTCTCGCGCTGTGACGCCAGCCAGAAGGTGCCGCCCCTGTGAAGCTGGACCGGCTGGTGGGGGATCAGCTTTCTGCCGTCGGCCAGGAATGTACCATAGGACGAACCCAGGTCCTCCAGCCAGAGAGTCCCGCCCTGGAGGCGCAGCACACAGTGGGTCCCGCTGATTCCCTGGGTGGACGCGGGGTAGACCAAGTCATTCCGGGCAGGGTCTCGGCCTATGCGCAGCTGGCCGTTGATGGCAAACCGCCGCCCGGCAAAGGCGCCGGACTGGCACTGCAGACGCCACTCGTTTTCGCCGCCTCCGGCTGGGACCGCGCTTCGGGGCGGCTCGGTGGGGGCGAAAGGAGCTGTGCCGGACACGGGAGGCTGTGCGGGCGCCGCGGGCTTTTTCTTTCTCGTCAGCAGCACGGCCGCCAGGATGACCGCCACCACAGCCGCCGCGCCGATGCCGGCAAACAAGGGCAGACTGCTCTCCCCCTGCTCCGGCTCCGCCGGGGCTGGAATCTGGGTGGCGGGGGCCTCCGTCGCCGGAGACTGCGTGACGGGTATATCCGTCTCAGCCGGGCCCTGGGAGGCCGGAGGACGGACCTCAGATGTCCCGGTACCGGTCGTATAGGCTACGCCGTTGCGGTTCAAAAGGGTGATGGCCTCACTGATGTTGACGGCGTAGTTGGTCCGTTCGCCGGTGGCGCTATTGGAGGCAATCCAGGTATTGATACCGATGGCCTCCCCTTTTTCATTCACCAGAGGCCCGCCGGAATTGCCGTGCTTGATGTCACAGTCGGTCTGAATCTCAGCCCGGCCTGTGCCCTGCGTGATCAGCAGGCGGCTGACGGCGCCCCGGGTGACGGTGACATCAGAAATGCCCCAAGACGTGGTGGCTCCGGCATACAGGTTCTCCGCCAGGCCGGGAAACCCGATGGCAAACACAGTGGAGCCCACCATGCCGTCGTCCGGAACCGTGAGGGGAATCGCTTTGCGCAGCTCGGTGGCGCCCGCCAGCTTCAGCACCGCCACGTCCTTGGCCTCGCTGGCCTCTACAATATAGGCCTCTTCATAGGTGCCGGAGTCGTAGTACACCCGAATCTTGGCGCGGCCCACATATTGGGCGCGGGAATCCTCCGGGTCCAGCACAACCCATGTGTATTTGGTGCGGTCCTGGTTCCAGACGCGGGTGAAGCCCCGCAGCTCACCGGAGCCGCCCGTGATATAATCCTCAATCACGTGATAGTTGGTAATCAGGTTGGAGGGGGCCTTCCCCGACTCTCCCACAAAAAATCCGGAGCCCCAGCCCATGGAGTCCTCTCCGCCGTCCAGGTCCAGGCAGATATTCACCATAGCCACACACTCCCGGGTGGCGGGGTCGAAACCGCCGCTGGCATGGGCAGGCACAAGCAGCGCGCACAGCAGTGCCAAAGCCAGCGCCATGGAACACAAACGTTTTTTCATTTAAAATCCTCCATTCTCTCTACTTCGCGGCCACCCAAACTGCGGCGGCGGTGTTGTTGTCATTGTCCGGGGGGACGCGTCCCTTCAAATGCTCCCTCATCCGGGCCAGCCAGTCCTCCGGGGAAGACGCCCGCGCCAAAGACTCCTCCATCTCCGGCTCCAGCACGTATTCCCAAAAACCGTCGCTGCACAGCAGAAAAGCGTGCCGCCCCGGCTCCAGGGCCTGTTCCCTGACCTCCACGTTGAGGTCCTCGTCCTGGCCCAGGGCCCGGAGTACCCGGCTGCGGTCCTCGTGGAACCGGATCTGGTCCACGGTGATCTCCCCCAGCATCACGCCGATCTGGGCCACGCTGTGGTCCCGTGTCTGAAACACCAGCTTTCCGTTGTGGAAATGGTAGAGGCGGGAGTCCCCCACATGGGCCCACACCGCCCGCCCCGGTTCCAGCGTAAGAACTGCCACGGTAGTTTTCATGGCGCACCGGGGCGTCTGAAGGGCCAGCACCTGCCGGTTGGCCTCCCGCACCCACCGGGTGAGGGAGGCGGCGTCGGCCCGGCCGTCCCAGGCGGCACAGATAGCCTGGGACGCGGCGGCGGACGCCTGAGCCCCGCCGCCATGGCCCCCCAGGCCGTCGGCCACCAGAATGCACAGGCGGCCGTCCCCCTTCGCGGCCTGCCGGACGGCGTCCTCGTTTTCAGGCCGTCCGCCCACATCCGTATAGCTTGCCGTTTGGATCATGCGGAACCTCCTCGTCTTATACCTGGTGCGAATCACGCAAATTACCCTCGTCATCCCGCCGCCTCATGACCACGGCGGTGTAATTGTCCTGATTGGCGTAGCCCTTGGCCTGGATGGCGGCCCGCAGGGCGTCGGCGGCGCTGCCCGGCGCGGACAGGGCCGCTGTCAGCTCATATTCAGTGAGGGCATTGTACACACCGTCGCTCATGAGAATGAACACATCGCCCTCCCGGACCGCCACAGCTTGGGCGGGGATATCCACATATTTCAGCTCCCCCATACCCAGATAGCTGGTGAGTCCGCCCCCCTTGGGGTGCTGCTCCGCCTCCTGAAAAGCGCACAGCCCATTTACCGCGTCCGTATACAGCTCATTGCGGTAAACATGCTCCCGGTTGAGCTGGTAAAGGGCCCCATCCCGGAACAGGCAGATCCGGCTGTCCCCTACGGACAGATAGTGGAACGCGTTGTTCTCAATGAGCCCGGCCACCACGGTGGAGCCGCTGTGCCGCAGGCCGTCGGACCCCAGCAGGACGTTCACCGCCCGGTTGGCCTGTTCCAGCAGGGACAGCAGCACCTGCTCCGGACTGCCTTGGGCGTTGTAAAAACCGTTGGCCATGGCGGTCACCGCCGTCTGGCCCACCTTGTCGCCGTCGGCCAGGCCGCCCATGCCGTCGGCCACCACCGCCAGCATCCGGCCTCCCGCCGGTGAGACAAAAAAGCTGTCCTGCTGGCTCTTCCGCGCCCCCTGCTCGTGGAGCTTCTCCACCACAAAGGGTATGGGGGCCCTGCCGCCTTCCGGCGGGTGGGACGGAGCCGCTCGGCGCCCGCCCCGGACAGCCCGGGCGATGAGCGCGGCGGCTCCTGCGATGGCAAGCCCCGCCGCCAGGCCGACAGCCGCCAGCCCCCATCCCGGAAGCGGCTCCGGGGGGGCGGGTTGCGCCGCCCCCTGACTCTCCTGAGTTTCCCGGGCAGCGGGCAGCTCCTCCGACTGGACCGGGGCCTCGGACGCTGCCTGGGTTTCAGATTGGACCGGTTCTTCCGTCTCCACGGCTTGAGCCGGACCGGGGAAAGGCGACGGGCTGGACGCGGGCTCCACCGTGGGAGACGGCGGAAGTGAGGAGGCGGCCCCGTCCCCATTGAGCACCCGTTTACCCATTGCCGCCCTCCAAGCTGTCCCAGCCGAACTGTTCTCCGCACAAGGCCACAAAAACCAGTTTGGTCGAACCAATGGAGATGGTGTCGAAGCTGTGTATTTCCACAGCGTTGAGCACCGTTTTCCCATTGACTTTGATCAGATTGCGTCCGGCGGCAGGGCCCACAAAATAGGTCCGCTCGCTGCTGTCATAGGCGATCATGGCGTGATTCTGGCGGGAAATCTGGGAATCACCCCGCAGACGGATATCCCCGCCCTCCCGGCCGATGTAATTGTAACCCGCGTGGATGCGGAAATCCGCGCCCCGCACAGGACCCTCCGCGCACACCAGCCAGCCCACCACAGGCTCGCCGCCCTCGCCGCCGCCAATGGTAGTCTCCACGCTGAAGGGGTCCGGCCCGCCGCCCCGGTAGCTGCCGGGAGGCATGGTCGCGCCAAAATCGGGCTGTGCGCCTGGGGCAGCGGACGGCGTTTCCGTGGGGCTGAACGCGCCGGACGCGCCGCCCAGAGGTTCTGTGGAACTGAAGCCGCCGCCCATACCGGGGGCTTCAGTGGGGATAAAGCCTCCCGCCCCGCAGTAGGGACAGGCGGCGTGCTTGGCCGCGTCGTAGTGGTGGCCGTTGGGGCAGGTCGCCATAGTTGTTTTGATCTCCATACTCGCTCCTCCTTGATAGATGGCCGCTTGCCGTTTGTCGTTTTATGATAGCATGGGGCGGGTGAAGAACGTCCAAGGAATTTCCAAAAATACCAATGCGAAAACCTCCCGGAATCGGGAGGTTTCCGCATACTCTTTTTTGTTCGGGCCAAACTAGGGCTGGACTCAACCCAAAAACGGAAGGGGACTTTCTGATGCTCAACCACCGCAAGGCCGCCGTCATTGGCTGCGGGTTTGTGGGCTCCTCCATCGCCTTCAGCCTCATTCAGCGGGGGCTGTTCAGCGAGCTGGTGCTCATTGACGCCAACCAGGACAAGGCGGTGGGCGAGGCCATGGACCTGAGCCACGGCCTGCCCTATATCGCCGCCATGGACGTACACGCCGGGAGCTACGACGACCTGTCCGACTGCGCCCTCATCGTGGTCACCGCCGGGGCCAACCAGAAGCCCGGCCAGACCCGCTTGGAGCTCATCGGCCAGAATGTGAATATTCTGAACTCCATCATCCCCCAGATCACCGCCCGGCCCTTTGAGGGCATTTTGCTCATCGTATCCAACCCGGTGGACGTGCTCACCTATGCCGCTTTCCGCATCTCCGGCTACCCCGCCCACCGGGTGATGGGGTCCGGCACGGTGCTGGATTCCGCCCGCCTGCGCTACCTGCTGGGGGAGCACCTCAATGTGGACAGCCGGTCCATCCACGCCGTCATCGTGGGCGAGCACGGGGACAGTGAGCTGGCGGTGTGGAGCGGGGCCAACGTGTCCGGGGTGCCCCTGGACGACTTCTGCGCCATGCGGGGTCACACCAATCACCGGGAGGCGGAGCAGCGCATCTACGAGGACGTGCGGGACAGCGCCTATGAGATCATCAAGCGCAAGGGCGCGACCTATTACGGCATCGCCATGGCGGTGGCCCGCATCGCCGAGTGTATCATGAAGGACGAGCGGGCCATCCTGCCCGTGTCGGTGGTGCTGGGGGGACAGTACGGGTTAAGAGACCTGGCGCTGTCTATCCCCTCCATCGTGGGGCGGCGGGGCGTGGAGCAGATCCTGGAGGTGCCGCTGGCGGAGGCCGAGCGGGAGGCGCTCCAGAGCTCCGCCGCACAATTGCGGGAGGTTATTCAAGAGCTGGATTTGCCATAGGGCCACAGGCGGGGACCCGCCCTGGTCCGCAAATCTTATCATTGGACATGAAAGGGCCCCCGGCACAAGCCGGGGGCCCCCAGCCTGTCGAAAAACGGCCCGTCTGGTTCCTTGCCAGGCAGGCCGTAAGATATAAAAGAGGAATTGCGGTAAAAGCGGGAAATGAGGAGTAGGCACTATTCTTCGGGCTTTCCAGTTTGCCAGCTTTTTGAGATTCATGGCAGCAAATTTCAGCCTCACCCAGT
>CANOBV010000004.1 GCA_947564255.1 uncultured bacterium
ATATGCTCCACGATATCCGGATCGCCGGATTCGGTGAAGGTCTTCTCCATGAGCTGGTTGCGGGCCACGATTTCGTGGATATCCATTTCCCGGGCGGGTTTGTACTTGGCGACGATGGCCCGGGCGGCTTTCTTCTCCTTTGCGGCCCGGATGTAATCTTCCTCGCTGGTGTGCCGGAACGGGGTGCGGACTTTGGCTTCCGCCAAACAGATGGCGCGGCCCTTCATATCAAAAACGGCCATTTTGTCGATGTCGTCCGGGTCATATACCACCATGACGCGCTCGCCCATGTGGGAGAGCAGGGCATCATGATAATAGTGGTTGTTCTTGATGGAGACGCCGCTTTTGTTAACCACCCGTTCCTCAGTGTTGCCACACAGCAGACGGAGGGCGTCACGGTCGCGGATAACCCGCTTTTTAGTCAGATTTTCAGCGTATACCTGGTCTGGGCACTTGTTTTCCATGTCAACCCCGCTATTGGGCGTCTGGTTGTATTCGTCTATGTAGGCGGACAGCTGCGCTATGAAGTCATCCAGCGTGGGGGCCAGCGGCAGGATCTTCTTGTTGGGAATTTGCATTTCTTCCGGCCTGATTTTGGCGTTGCAGCCCGTGTAGGTCTTGAAACGGCGGCTAAAGCGACTGGTAAACGTGCCGAAGAACCGCTCCACGGTCTTAGCGGCACCGTGATAGGGGGTCGCGTATATCGTCCCTACCCCCAACTGATTCACCAGTGACATGGGATAATCCTTACTGAAGCTGCTGGAACGGTAATCCTTGCCATTGTCGAAGTACACCTCATTGGGCACCCCGTTTTGCTCCACGCCCAGGCGGAAGCACTTCTTTACCGCTGTGGCGTTGGGGTCTGCGTTCCTGACAAGGAAGGACACAACCCGGTTAGACCGGGCGTCAAAGAACACGGTCAGCCACGGGCGGATCACCTTTGTCCCGTCTGCGCTCTTGACGAATACGTCTACCAGATGATGATCTGAGAACCAGATATCATTGGAGGCGATATCCAGCTTGCTGCGCTCCATGTAGGGTAGGGCGTCGGTAAACGCTTTCAGCCCTTCCCGGTAACGAAGAATCGCATACAGGGGGATGGTCTTAACCTTTCGTTCAAAGGCTTTGTGGGATGGGATATCGGGGAATTCCAGTTTGGTCATGTCGTAGCAGAGCCGGACGCCGCGCTGCTGCTGGGTCATATAGAGGGAATAGAACAGCTCCCACGCCTTTTTGGGAATGGTATCCTTTCCCCGGTTGTGCCCGCCGCGGCGGTCAATCAGCTCCGCCACGTCTTTCCCCTGGTATTTGTGTTGCCAGCGGAACAGCTTGCTTTTGGTGAGAGCATCCTTGGTGGGGTTATTGGAATTGAACCAGGATACAAAATCATCCGGGGACAGGCCCTCATGGTGGTATTGCTCCACAACCCACGCTTTGGCGTTGGCCCCGTCCCGCTGCTTGCTTGTGAATTGCAGGATATCCACGGGCGGGGGTACTTCCCCGCGATACAGGGCTTGCGCTTTCTCAGGAAGTGATTCTAAGGCGATGCGCAGTTGCTTGCCGCCCCGGCCCTTGCCGCTGACATAGCGGTGCTGGTATCTATTCTGTTGTGTGGCTGCTCGAACCGCCCTTTCGCCTATATGAAGAATTTGCGCGGTTTCTCCAACTGATAGCCATGTCAAAACGCATCACCTCCTGTCGAACTAACCATATCCCAAACTGGAATAAATTATTATGGGACTATAATAGTCAGGATTCCTTGCCAAACAGGGCCGCAACCAGATCAAAGGGGTCAAGGCCCAGCGGCTTGGCAATCTGTTTGAGTGCTGCCAACGTCGGGATAGCGCGGCCATTCATGATCGCGCACAGGTATGTTTTTGATATCCGGGCCTCTTGTGCTAACCACTTTTGCTGTCTGTCCATTTCCTTTAAGCGTTTGCCTATCATAGTTCCCAGCGGCGGTTTGTTGTGAAGGTTTGTTGTTCTCGACATAACTTCACCCCCTTGCAATTCTTAGCGGTTTCCGATATAATTAGGTATCTGCTTCTATTATAATAGCGGATACCGATATTGTCAACAAAAATTTATGGGTTTCCGATAAGGAGGGATATTGTGTCAACGGTGAATGAGCGATTTAGAGATATTCGGAAAGAGTTAGGATTTAATCAGCAGCAATTTGCCTATGAATTAGGCATTTCCCAAACGCATATTTCTGGTATTGAAAACGGGAGGGACAATCCGTCAAAAAGCCTAATTAAGTTCCTTTGTGCAAAATTTTCAGTTAGCGAGGAGTGGATGCTTGAGGGTGTTGGAACTCCGCTGCCTGAATGGGATATGACAACAGATAAAGGGGCCATAGCAAAGTACAATGCTTTACAGGTTTCTTTTGAAAAGATGCTCCTTGGTGCAACTGGGGATGATCTTGTTTGCATGATACAAGCCTTTTGCCATTTAGTAGGCGCTTTAGATGCTCGGAAGATAAACCCGCAGGAAACTACCGCATATCGAAAAGCAATTTGCTCTGTCATCGACGATTTAGAAAAGCTAACTATGATGGTGTCTTCTGATACCGTACTACCCCCAAAAACCGATGCAATGGGATGGGTAAACTTCAAGAATTCCTGTTTGGTGGCAACAACCCGTATCAATCAATCAGTCAAAGACGCAGTAAATATTTATCTTGAAAAGTATGGCGAAGAAATGAAGCTTTGATTTGCATAAATATGCAGATAATATGAATATTTATCAATTATGTTTTGCGCGTCCTTTTTTCCTTAGTCGATTTCCTTTATCAAAGCAAAAGAAAACCCGCAAACCCTGTAATATCAGGCGTTTGCGGGTTTCTTTACCCTTTCGCTAAAATTTCCTTAGTCGGGCTTTCAATTACGTTTTGCGCGTCTTTTTTTCCTTAATCAAAATGGGCTTTAGCCCTACGGCCCCAACGGTTTGAGTGCATTTTGCGGACTAAGGAAAAAATAGCGTTTTGCGTGTCCGGCTACACCTATATAGAATCGGCTTATGAAATGTTTGTGGAGGAACTGGGCGAAGATGCTGCGCTTGCCCGCTATCGTGATTCTGCCCGCCGTATTCTTAAGACCCTTATCCAAGTCGGTTTGTTTGAAAATGCCTATGTGGACACTACCCAGGCGGTGGAAACTGTCGAGGGAACTTCTAACAAAACCTACGTGGATGAAGTTGCGGAAAAATCTATCATCATGCTGAAAAACAATGATACCGCAATCCGTCAGGCTGCCAATGGGGAGAAACCCACTGTCTATATCCCCATGAAGTATCAGGCTGCATCCAGGTCTGCTGCAGCGACCTTTGCGTTACCCGTGGATCAAAAAACCGCCGACACGTATTTTAACGTAGTTACCGACACTCTGGGAGAACCCACCGGCGAGCCTGATGCCGACGGCAATCCGACCTATACGGAGAATGACATCATTCGCGCCGACAGCGCGGCTCTGGCAGACTGCGGCTATGCCCTGGTTTTCGTCTCCAATCCCTCTACCGGCGGTGGATATGATTCCAATGTGAAGGAATATATTCCCATCTCCCTGCAATATGGCGAGTATACCGCCGCTGGCGCGGGCGTTCGGTCTGAATCTATCGCGGGGGACCTAATTGTCAGCGATGTCGAAACTGCTTATGGCACGATGCAGAACAGTGAAAAAGAAAACCGTTCTTACTATGGCAAGCGTACGGTTGCCGCCAACCTGAGTGATCTGGAACTGATTCAGGCCACGTCTGCGAAGATGCCTGAAAACGCTAAAGTCGTTGTAGCGGTTACCGCCGACCGCCCCATGGTCTTCAGTGAGTTTGAAAGCTCCGTAGACGCAATCCTTGTAAACTTGGGCGTAAAAAATGAAGCTGTGATGAAAATTGTCGCAGGCCAGGCCGAGCCCTCCGGCCTCCTCCCCATGCAGATGCCCAAGGACATGGAGACCGTGGAAGCCCAGTACGAGGACGTCCCCCGTGACATGGAGTGCTACGTGGACGCCGCCGGCAACACCTACGACTTCGGCTTCGGCCTGAACTGGTCCGGGGTCATCCAGGACGCGCGCACCGAGAAATACTGCGTGCCGCCTCTGACCGAGCCCGCGACCAAGCCCGTTCAGTAACACACCCCGGACAGCAGGGGGCGGCGCTCCCGCCTCCTGCTGTTTTTATCCCCATTTTTATCCCGAGGAGGTATCTTTATGCCGGAAAAGGGTCCGAAACAAAAGATGAGCAACAAAAAATTCCTGGCCGTCTGGATTCCCGCGCTGTGCCTGATTCTGGCGGTGGCGGCGGCGGTGAACGTCCTCACCCAGGTGTTTCGCCCCTATGTGGACCTGTACCTGGGGGGCGGCGAGATGACCGTCGCCAAAACCGAGGGCAGCGAGGACTGGGAGAGCGAGTACTATTCCCTGGACTACAAAGACAAGCAGGAGACCGTCGCCGCCGCCAACGCCCTGGTGGAGGAGATTGAGGGCGAGGGCATTGTGCTGTTGAAAAACAACGGGGCCCTGCCTCTGTCCGCCCCGGCCAAGGTGACCCTGCTGGGCCGGGACGCCGCCGACCCGGTGTACGGCGGCTCCGGCTCCGGCTCGGTGGACCCGGACAAGGCGGTGGACCTGCGCGCCGGGCTGGAACGGGCCGGGTTTGAGGTGAACGGCGCAGTGTACGACGTGCTCAGCGCCTACGCCTCCTTCCACGAGGAGATGACCGCCCTGGGCGCCCAGCGGGTGTACGACCACCCCAAGGGGGTCATCACCATGGACAAGGGGAACTCCACCTATTACATCGGCGAAATGCCCGTGGAGGGCTACGACGGCGTCACCTCCAGCTTCTCCGACTACGGCGGCGCGGCCATCGTGGCCATCGGCCGGGTGGGGGGCGAGGGGGGCGACCTCACCCAGGACATGAAAGGCTGGGACGACAATTACACCCCCGGCCAGCACCAGCTGGAGCTGAACCAGGACGAAAAAGACGCCATCGCCCTGGCCAAGGAGCACTTTGACACGGTGGTGGTCCTCATCAACGCCTCCACCACCCTGGAGCTGGGGGAGCTGGAGGAGGATGAGGATATTGACGCCATCCTCTGGGTGGGCTCCCCGGGGCAGACCGGGTTTTACGCCGTGGGCGATGTGCTGTCCGGAAAGGTGAATCCGTCGGGCCGCACCGCCGACCTGTGGGCCGCCGACTTTACCCGCGACCCCACCTTTGTAAACTTCGGGAACTTCCAGTACTCCAACCTCAGCGCCTCCAACGCCATAGGGGACGGATATTTCGTCCAGTACGAGGAGGGCGTCTACGTGGGTTACCGCTACTACGAGACGGCGGCGGAGGAGGGCTTTATCGACTACGGCGAGGCGGTGGTCTACCCCTTCGGCTACGGGCTGAGCTACACCGGTTTCGACTGGACCGTCAGCGGCCAAGAGCTGGGGGAGGAGGACGGCGCCATCTCGGTGGACGTGACCGTCACCAACACCGGCTCCGCGGCGGGCAAGGACGTGGTGGAGCTGTACTACTCCGCCCCCTATACCCCCGGCGGCATCGAGAAGCCCAGCGTGGTGCTGGGGGCCTTCGCCAAGACCGGCCTGCTCCAGCCCGGGGAGAGCCAGACCCTCACCCTCACCCTGGACGTGGAGGACATGGCCTCCTACGACTACAAAAACGAGAGGGCCTACGTGCTGGAGGCGGGGGACTACACCCTCACCCTCCGGACCGACTCCCACACCGTCAAGGAGGGCTGCGGGCCCATCCCCTACCATGTGGACAAGACGGTGGTGTACGCCGGGGAGAACCACCGGGCCGGCGACGCCGCCCCCGTCACCAACCGGTTCGACGACCTGTCCGCCCAGTTCGCCGACGCCCCCGCCCAGGGCCGGGCGGTGAACATGAGCCGGGCGGACTTCGCGAACACCTTCCCCACCGCCCCCGCCGACCTGGCGGCAAGCGATGAGGTCGTTGCGGGCTTCCAGCCCTACGACCCCAAGGCCCACGAGAACACGGAGGCGGAAAAACCCGCGCTGGAGGAGAAAAACGGTCTGAACCTCATCGACCTGCGGGGCCTGCCCTACGGAGACCCCTCCTGGGAGCTGATGCTGAACCAGCTCAGCGTCAAGGACATGGAAAAGCTGGTGCTCAACGGGATGTACGCCACCGTGGCCCTGTCCAGCGTGGGCAAGCCCGCCACCGTGGACTTTGACGGCCCCGCCGGCATCAACTCCTACATGACCAGCCTGAGCTGCACCGCCTACCCCTCCGAGGTGGTCGTCGCCTCCACCTTCAACGTGGAGCTGGCGCGCCGCATGGGGGAGATGGTGGGCAGCGAGTCCATCGCCAACCAGGTCAACGGCTGGTACGCCCCCGCCATGAACCTCCACCGCTCCCCCTTCGGCGGGCGCAACTTCGAGTACTACTCGGAGGACCCCCTGCTGTCCGGGGCCATGGGGGCGGCCTGCGTGTCCGGCGCGGCGTCCAAGGGGCTGTACTGCACCGTGAAGCACTTCGCCGTCAACGACCAGGAGACCAACCGGGTCAACGGCGGGGGCATCGCCGTATGGGTCAACGAGCAGGCCCTGCGGGAGCTGTACCTGAGGCCCTTCGAGTACACGGTGAAAAACGCCTCCGCCACTGTCAAGTACATCTCCGACGGGGAGGGCGCCATGTCCGAGAAGGAGATGCCCGCCTGTACCGCCATGATGAGCTCCTACAACCGCCTGGGCGCCACCTGGGCGGGGGGCAGCGAGGCGCTGCTGAACACCGTGCTCCGGGGGGAGTGGGGGTTCCGGGGGCTGGTGATCACCGACTTCGACCTGTACGAGTTCATGTACCCCGACCAGGCCGTGGCCGCGGGCTCCGACCTGATTTTGTCCACCGACGCCATGAAGAGCCTGGCGGACACCAAAAGCGCCACGGCGGTGCAGAACCTGCGCAGGGCATGCCACAACATCCTCTACACCGTGGCCCACTCCCACGCCATGAACGGCATCGTCCCCGGCACCATCATCTCCTACACCGCCGCCCCCTGGGAGGGCTGGCTGTCCGCGGCGAATATTGCGGTGGGCGTGCTGCTGGCGGCGGGGGCCGCCTGGGTCATTTTCCGGGTGGTCAAAAACAGGCGGAGGGAAGCCTGACCCGCAGCATCGGGACAAGCGAACAGCGACAACGGACGGGGCCGCTTCTTCAGAAGCGGCCCCGTCCCGATAAAATAGCGTGCATGGGCTTATTCAAGTATATCCGTGTTATTCGACCGGCCGCATGGTTCTCAGGCGCCTGTTTAGGGAGGGAGTGATTAAATCGACAGGAGATTTTCCCGTCAGGCCATCTCCAGCAGACGCTCCATCAGCCCGGACACCCGCTGGATGGCTTCGATCTGACCGGTGAGCGCGGAGGTGTCGTATTTTACGCCATTGGGCCGGGTCAGCCCGTCCAGTTCATCCCGCCAGTCCTGCAGAGCCTTCAGCCATTGGTCGATGTACTTGAACGGGTCGCCTGACCAGTCCTGAATTCCCCAATAGTTCCCCAGCAGGGCGCCGTCCGGCCCCGTCTCTCCGGTGATGGTGCAGGTATCCCCACGGGGATAAAGCACCAGTTCGCCGCTGGGGTCCGTATACCCGATGATTACGATGTCGGGGTGGCAGCGCATCATATCCCACGAGGAAAGGGCCCCCGCGTCCCGCAG
Source organism: uncultured bacterium (assembly GCA_947564255.1). GTDB lineage: Bacteria > Bacillota > Clostridia > Oscillospirales > Oscillospiraceae > Enterenecus. The sequence goes on from CANOBV010000004.1 coordinate 7,676, forward strand.
TTCCTGGAGCACCGCGTTCCACTCGTCCTTTGTCACGTTCGGCTTCATGCGGTCCAGTACCGATTTGGCGTTCTCCGACAGCCCATTGTAGACGTCCTTCAGGTCCACGCCGCCGGAGCGCTCCGTTTTGGCCGGCGTCTGGGCCGCGCGGTTCAGCTCATCGGCAAAGCTGGCCGAAACCAATCCGTTTTCAGACCGCTTTACCACCGTGCCAAACGTATTGCCGGTCCGTGTTCGGTTCACCGCGCGTTCCACCGTAATGCTCATCATAAAGTCCTCGCTTTCCTGTGCGCTCCCTGCATCCTTTTTCATTTTTGCGTGAATTCCCTACGCTTACCTTTTATATCGCCTATTTTTTCCTCCAAATAATATGGGAAACAAAAAAATTCGGAGGGCCTCCGGAACTGCGCTCAGTCCAGCCAGCCCTCCCGGGCCTTGACGCCGAAGCGCTCCTCCATCCGGTGGAGCTGCGCGTCGGTGATGGTGTTCACCAGGGGCAGGTGGGCAATCTTCATGTAAATTTCAGCGGCTTTTTCCGCCGTCTCGATGAGGCCGAAGGTCTCGTCCAGATCCTTGCCCGCGCCGTAGATGCCGTGCTGGGACCACACCACCAGCCGGGCGGTCTTCATCTCCTCCGCCGTGGCCTCGCCGATCTCGTTGGTGCCGCACAGCATCCAGGGCAGCACGTTGACACCCTCCGGGAACACCACGATGCACTCGGTGCACATCTGCCACAGGGTGCGGGTGAAGGCCCGGCTGTCCAGGTCGTGGACGTAGGTCATGGCCAGCAGGTTGGCGGGGTGGCAGTGCATGACGATGCGGTTGGCCGGGTCCACGGACAGCCGCGCCGCGTGGCTCATCATGTGGGCGGGGAACTCGGAGGTGAACTTGCCGCCGCCGGTGAAGCCCCACAGAAGCTGAGCGTTTTTGCCGCCGTCGGTGACGCGGATGAGCCCCAGGTTGTCCGCCGGGTCGTACTGGACGTTCTTGAAGTACTTGCCCGTACCCGTCACCAGGAAATACTTCCCGTCCAGGGCCGGGGCCTCGAACCCGGTGGGGATGTCCCGGGTCACCGCGTTCACGTCCAGGTACCGGGCCACATCGGCCTCGTCCAGCAGCCAGCTGATGTTGCCGCCGTTGCGCTCGTCCCAGCCGTGATTATACATATTGGTGATGGTGCGGACCATTTCCACCAGGAACGGGGCGTTCATAATGTCTTTCATGTTAATTCCCTCCAACTAAAAAATAATCCTCGTCTTCCCGCCCTTTGGGCGGGAAGACGCAATTCTACGCTACCGGGTGACGACATCCACCGGCACGTTGAAGATTTTCGCCACCTTCAAAATGGTGTCGATATGCCGCCCCGACGACGCCGCCATGTGGTGGGTGGGGCCCGCCTCGCTCCACTTGTCGCAGAACTCCCGCGCCCCGCAGGCAAACCGGGTGCGCATATTGGTATCCCCGAAGGTGAAGATGGGCCCCTCCTCATTGACGCCCTCCGCCGCCACAAACTTGAAGCGGCCGTCCCGGTCCTGGGTGATGCCCAGGTAAGTGACGGGCCCCAGGTGGGGGTAGAACTGGGTCAGATACCCGCCGCCGGTCTTGCCGTGGAACACCGGGACGATCTTCATGGTGGGCTTTTTCGCCGAGATGTCCGCGTCCCCGGAGCCGCTGTGACCGATGATGCAGATGTCCTCCTTGAAATCGATGGAGTACATCTCGGACAGCTGGCCCATACCGGAGACGGTTTTCAGGATGCTCATGGCCATGGCCACCTTGATGTCGCCCTCCACGGCGCAGGCCACCCCCTGCTTGATGAGCATGGAGAAGGCGGGGATGAGCATGCTGTCCAGCACCCCGGCTTTCCCCTGGGCGAAGCCGTCGTAGTGGGAGGCGATGAAGGCGATGTGCTCGTCCTTTACCCACTGCTCAAAGGCCACCACATACTTTGCCATGTCCCAGACCTTTTCCACCGTGCCGCCACCCTCGATGTCGAAGGTGTCCAGGATGTCCTGGGCCTTGGCGCGGATAGCCTCCTCATCCGTGATATCGTCGGCGATGGCCCACATCTTCTCCCAGTCGAACTGTTTGGTGTACAGCCACATCCGATGGTACAGGTTGGTCTCATCGATATACAGATCCATCATGCCGGGATAGGGCCGACCGATCTGGGCCAAATTCGTGTCCCGGAAGCGGCGGCGCACCTGGGCGGCGCGGCACCAGTCCTCGAGCTCCGCCTGGGCGTGGGGGTCGCCCCCCTCCACCACCCCGGTGACGACGGCGTGGCGCTTGCCCGCCCGCTCCAGGTCTGCCACCATCTCGCCCACAGCGCCGCAGGCGTACAGCTGGCCCAGCCAGGCGGCGGTGTCGGTGTTGGCGTAGTCCGGGGCGCGCTTTTTCTGGAGGTTCACCAGCACCACGGGCACGTCCAGGTCCCGCACGGCGGGCAGCATATTGTAGGACGTGGCGTAGGTCAGCAGCTGGAGGATGACCAGGTCCACGTCGGCGGCCCGGAATTTGTCCCCGGCGGCCTGGGCCAGCTCCTTGGTGGTGACGATGCCGCCGTCAATGAGCTCCACCATCTCCGGCAGGGTTTTCTTGAAGTCGGCGTACTGCCCCTTGAACTCGGGCACCAGGGACGGGAACTGGGGCAGGTAGGCCCCCAGCGCGATGGCGAACACACCCACCCGGGCTTTGGTTTCAATCAGCATGGAATAACCCCTTTCTGCCCTCCCGCCCCTTCCGGGGCGGGAGTATATATGTATCGCTTTCCGCGTTTCCGCCCCGGAAGGGGCGGAAATGTATTACCGCTCCATTTGGATTTTGAGATTGCCCAGCGCGGTGGCCTCGATGGGCAGGGCCACCACGTTTTTGCCGGTGGCCTCCTCCGTGAGCCGGTTCAGGAACCCGTTTTTCGCCCCGCCGCCCACGATGTACAGTTTTTCATAGGTCCGGCCCGTGTTGGCCTCCAGCTCCCGGATGGCGTCCCGGTAGCTCAGGGCCAGGGAGCGGTAAGCACAGCGGAAGTAATCCCCCACGCTCTCCGGCTTGGCGGGCAGCGCCCCGTCAAAGGCGGCTTTCATGCTGTCCGGGGCCAGGAACGCCTGGGCGTTTGCGTCCACCGTCTCGTCGAAGGCGCTCTCCTCCGCCTCCCGGACAATGTCCGGGAAGGGTTTGTCCGGGCACAGCTCGTCCCGCAGACGGTTGACGATCCACATGCCCATGATGTTTTTCTGGTAGCGGTTGTAGCCCACCCCGCCCTCGTTGGAGTAATTCGCCGCCCTGCTTTTGGCGTCTGTCAGGGGTTTGGGGGTTTTCACGCCTAAAAGGCTCCACGTGCCGGAGGAGATGTAGGGCTGCGGGGCCCCCGCAAGCTCGAACGAGCTTGTGGGGAGAGCCGGAGCGACAGAGCGGCCGAGCCGGCCCGCGCTGCGGGCCGGGGAGACAGCGGCGTCCACGACGGCGAGGATGCCTTCCACGGCGGAGGCGGTGTCGTGGGTGGCGCACAGCACGGCCTTGATGCCCTGATACTCCCCAATGACCGTCCCCGGCTGTTGGAGCTTGGGGAACAGCCGGGCGGGCAGGCCCAGCCGTTCGACGAGTTCCAGGTCGAATTCCCCGGTTTGGGCGCTCACCAGCCCGGTGGTGGTGGCGTTGGTGTACTCCTTGGCCTTTACCCCCGTGAGCTTCCACAGCAGGTACTCGGGCGCCATGAGGAAGTCCGTCACGCCCTCCAGCCTGCCTCGCTTCAAATCGTCGCAGAGCTGATAAATGGTGTTGAAGGGCTGGAACTGGCACCCGGTATGGGCGTACAGCTCCGGGAACGGCACTTTTTCGTGGACTTTGGGGATGACCGCCTCTGTCCGCCCGTCCCGGTAGGCATAGCAGGGCCGCACCTCCTTATCCCCGCGCAGCAGCACGTAATCGCACCCCCAGGTGTCGATGGAGAAGCTGTCCAGCGCCCCGAACTCCGCCAGCGCCCTGTCGATGCCCGCCTTGACGTGGCCCAGCAGGGCGTCCACATCCCAGGTGAGATGGCCGTCCCGCTCGGTCACCCCGTTGGGGAAGCGGTAGACCTCTTTCGTTTTGACCTCGCCGCCCTCACGCCAGCCCACGATGTGGCGGCCCGAGGACGCGCCGATGTCAACAGCCAAATAATTTTGCAAGCAAGACCCTCCTGTCCATCTGTCGTCCCTCTTCACAGCAGCTCGAACGACAAAAAATCAAATGTGCCGTTCTTTCCCTCCACGCTGAAATACAGGGCCTCCTTCTCCCCCAATCCCCCCGGCAGTTTTCCGGTGAAGCTCTTTCCCGCGGCGCACGTCTCCACCGGAATACGGCAGACAGGCTCCCCGTGTTCCTCCGTCCGGATGGTGACGGCACAGCCCTTCCCATAGCCCCGGAGGCTGACGGCCACCTCTTTCGTCTCCCGCAGATCAAAGTACTTAAAGCCCACGGTGCAGCCGGTGCAGAAGTTGGACACGTATTGGTCGGGGCCCTCCTCCCGGTCGCCTCCCTTCTGGGTGAGGAAAGGCTCGCAGCCCTTGCGGTGTTTGAGCATAGACAGAAACCGGGTGCCGTTTTTGCCGTAGACGTTGCAGGCAATATAGGCGGGGTAGCGCCCTTTTCCCGCCAGCGGCCCCCCGTTCAGCCCGCAGGAGGTCATCTCCGCCTGATAAAACCTCCCGTCCTCAAAGCGGATCTCCTCGGCGCAGGCCTGGCGGGAGGACTGCTTGCGGTTGGAGTGCCGGTGGTAAAATACATAGTGCTTCCCGTTGAGCTCAATGACGCTGCCGTGGGTGTTGCCGGTACACATCCGGGCGTGTTCCACGTCGGGCACGCCGGGCAGGCCAATGTCGCCGCAGCTCACCAGCACGCCGCCGAACTCAAATCCGCCCGTGGGCCGGTCGCTGACCGCCCAGCACAGGTTGTGGCTGTTCAGGGAGGAGTAGATGAAATAGTATTTCCCGTTGAACTTCCGCATGGAGCTGGCCTCGCCGAAGGGCTGGGCCTCATAGGGAGTGCCCCTGGCCTCCTCCCCGGTGAGCACGCCCAGATACCGCGCCTGGTCGCCGGAGACGACGGTGAGCATATCGCCGGGGTCCAGCTCAAACCACATGGGGCCCTTTTTCGTGGGCTGGGAGCCGTCCAGCAGAATGGGATTTCCCCCGAAGGCAAAGCCGGTGTACAGGTACAGCCGCCCGTCCTCGTCCATCAGGCAGCCGGGGTCAAATTGGAAGGGCTCTCCCCGCTTGCCGATGGGGGTGCCGTCCCGGTACTTCACATAGCCATAAAATTCGTATTTCCCGGCGGGCTCGTCGCACACCGCCACCGAGATCATCTTGGTGCCCCCCATGAAATAATAGAGGTAGTACCGCCCGTCGGGCCCCTTTACCATGTCCGGCGCGGCCAGCCCGTTGGTCAGCCGGAACCGGGGCGCGGCGGGGTCCTGGTCCCGCCTGAAGATACAGCCGTGATAGGTCCAGTTTCCCAAGTCGTCCACCGGGGCGGACCAGCACACGTAGTCCCCCAGGCAGAAGTTGAGGCCGTTGAACAGGTCGTGGGAACCGTAGACGTACACCCGGCCGTCCACGATGTGGGGCTCGGCGTCCGGGACGTACTCCCAGCTGGGCAGGTAGGGATTGACCGCCTGCGTAGTTTGCATAAAAACTCCTCCTCGCGCTTTGTTGTCTGATTGCACAAATGATAGCACGGCGCAGACGCACAAGCAAGGCGTTATGCGCAAACAGTCGGTTTGTGCACGCAAACCGACTGCCGCCAATCAGGGCGGTTCTCACAATGTCTGATTCCGCCTCCGCCTTCGGAGGAGCCGGGCAGAAAAAATTCAAACGTTTTCCGCTATAAAGAGTTACTTGAAAAGTTCAAGTATTTCCGGATAAAATAGGACGGCGTGCTGCTCCAGGCATGGCAGAAGCTGTTCACCGCCCGGGACCCGTAAGGCGAGGCATAGCGGTCGCGCGGGTCAAACAGCTCCCAGAACGTGTCCGCGCCTTCCCGGAGCATCTCCCCCCAATAGCCCTTCATGGCGGACACGGCCCGCTCCGTCAGGCCGCTTTCCATCAGCGCCTGGATAAAATGGTGATACATATAGGGCGTCACCATGGGCACTCCCGGATTTTCCGCCATGAGCCGCTCCAGCAGACAGACATTATCCTCCCGCCGGAGCACCCTCGCCAGCACAAACCACACCTGGGACGCCCAGGACACCTGCCGCTGCGCCCCGCTGACGAAAAAGCCCCGCCCCCCGTCCCAGAGATGGTCCAGCGCCGCTTGGGAAGCCCGTTGGATATCCGCCGCGTACTCCGCCGCCCGCTCCGCCTCTCCCAGCCACTCCGCCATGGTCCGGGCCTGCTTCAGGGTATAGATCAGGATGGCCTGGGCGCCGGCCTGTTTGTTCAGCCCCTCCCCCCAGTCCAGAAAGCACCACCAGGTATCCCGGTCAGTGACGATACCCCGGCCGTCCAGCTCCCGCAGAGCCAGCTCAAGCTGCCGCTCCGCCGTGGGAAACAGCTCCGCCAGCGTCTCCCGGTCTCCGGTGGCCTCGTAATAGTCGTACAGGCAGGACACGAAGAACAGGGAGTAGTCGAACAGGGCGGTGTCGTCCACCTGAGGCGCGGGCTCCAGGAACAGGCAGGCCCCCACCCGCCCCTCGTTCTGAGTCAAAGCGGCGAACAGGTACAGGCACCGCTTTACCAGGTCGTTATTCCGGAAGGTCACATAGTTGGCCTGGGCCTGGAGGCGCAGATCCCCCAGCCAGAGGCGGCGGTCCCGCTTGGGGCCGTCCTCAAACACCGACTGCATACAGTCCTCCATGGTCTTGAGGGACACCCGGTCCAGGGCGGCCAGCTCCGGGTCGCGGGTTTTCAGCGGCGGAACCGCGGCGCGGTCGCCGGAGGTGACGGCGGTGCACACCACGCCGCCCAGCTCCACCCGGTACTTGGGGGAGGTGTCCAGCACCGTCACCTCCAGATAGCGAAACGCGTAGCGCCGGGGCAGACGGACCTGGGCGGGGACCACGTCCACGTGGATGAGCTCCTCCTGGAACCAGGAGCGGCTGACCTCGCCCTGGTACTCGGACAGGTCGGCGGCGAGCTCATAGGGGATCTCCCCGAATTTCAGCCGGAGATAGGCGGGGGCGTCGGGGGGGCTGCCCACGGGGGTGAGGGTGAAGGACACATACCCCACCTGGTGGCCCCCGAAGTCCAGGCACAGCCGGTCCCCCCGGCCCATGGGCCGGGACCGGGTAAAGCCGCTCTGCGCCGGACGGGCGGTATAATCCTCCCCGGAGGGCACGATGTCCACTGTGCCCGCGGGGCGGACCTCCCTTTCGATGAGCGCGGGGGCCAGGTCCTGGGCTTTGGTCAGAAAGGCCCGGTTCACTTCCATGCGGAAGTTCTCAATTTTGTTGCTGATGGCCATAGGAGACCTCCTTATCGTCTGTGGGGGAGCAGGGGAACAAAATGCGCAGCTCAAACCAGCCGTCCTTGGAGGCAATGGTCATGGAGCCGCCGTATTTGGCCGCGATGGCCTGAATGCTTTTCAAGCCGAAGCCGTGGTAGCGCCTGTCCTGCTTGGTGGAGGCGGGCATGCCCGCCTCCAGGCACAGCTGCCCCTCGTAGCAGTTTTCCACCCGGATGCGCAGGAAGCCCTTCTGCCGGGCTACCGAGACATGGATGAGCCGTTTTTCGGGGTCGTCCAGCTTTTTCACGCTCTCCATGGCGTTGTCCAGGGCATTGCCGAACAGGGCGCTCAAATCCATTGGGTGCATAAACGCCAGGGCCTGGCCCTCCGCCACGCAGGTGAGGTTGATCCCCTCCCTCTGGCACTTGAGGCTTTTTGCGGTGAGGATGGCGTCCAGCACCCGGTTTCCGGTTTTATTCTGGGCCTCGTAGGCCCGGATCTCCGCCTCCATCTGGTCCAGGTATTCCAGCTTCTCCCCGGCGCTGGCCTCCATGCGCAGCAGCTGGATGTGGTGCTTCAAGTCGTGGTATTTCTGGTTGACCAGGGCGATGCTGTCCTCGGAGATGCGGTAGTTGTTGTAGTGCATCTGGAGCATGTTTTGAAGATTCGCCATTTCCAGTCTGGCGCTCAGCACCTGAAGCTGGACATGATAGGCGTGAAGAATGGCCACCCCGCCCAAATCCACCAGGGTGCGGATGATAAAGATCTCAGCGGTAAACCGGCTGCTGAACGGGGTATTTTGGGAGACATAGCTCAGATTGCTGGCGGCAAACACCATCAGGCACAGCACCACCGCGCTGGCAAACTCCCGCCATGTCAGGTCGATAAGGTAGTTGGAGCGGTGCTCCCGCTCCAGCAGGAACATGAGGCCGAACACCACCCCGTGGGACACGGCCAGAAACAGCAGATTCACCCACATCCGCAGGGGCAGGCCCAGCACCGTCAGGCCGAAGTAGAACAGCTGCCACTCCAGCGCGGCGGCAAACTCCCCCAGAATAAAGGCCCGAATCCATACGTAACCCGTTTTCATCCAGTCCAGCCCGCAGCATATCCTGATATCCAGCAGCATGAGGGTGACGGACACGCTCATGCACGGGAGAAACCACGCCTTGGGCACTCCGTCTGTGAGCGCCATGAACGCGGTGACGGCCGCCAGAAAGCCCGCCTGGACCGCCGCGAGGCGCGGGCCGTTCAGCCGCCGGGGGAGCTGGGCGATATAGAAGGTGCAGCTGAGCCAGTAGGCCAGGGCATAATAGACACCCGGCGTGTGGGACAGGTCGGGCATCATTTGCTCACCTCGTTGATGTAGTTATTGAGCGCGTCCATCAGCGCCTTCTTTTTGGCCCGGCTCACCTGAATCCGGTCGCCGCCGATGAAAATGCTGTTGTTGTCCACCCCGTCCACGTGGTCCAGATTCACCAGATAGCACTTGTTGCAGCGGAAGAACGCCTCCCCGCCCAGCAGGGCCTCCGCCTCGGACAGGGTTCCCTTGGCTGTCAGCGCCTCGCCGGCGGTGTGATAGGTGAGGTCGTGGTCCTGGACCTCCACGTAGGCGATCTGAGAGACCGCCAGCTTCCGCATCCCTCCCTTGAAGGGAATGGAGATGTACTTTTCCGCCCGTTTTTTCATCCGCTCCAGGGCCCGCTGAATCCGCTGGGAGAACGCAAAGTAGGACACCGGCTTGAGCACATAGTCCAGCGCGCCCACAGAATACCCCTTCATGGCGTACTGGGGCATGTTGGTCAGGAAAATGATGACCACCTCGTCGTCCACCCGGCGAATTGCTTCGGCGGCGCTCATTCCGTCCATATAAGACATGGCGATATCCATCAAAATGATGTCGAAGTCGGCGGTGTAGCCCTCCACAATTTCCGCGCCGTCGGAGAAGGTGGAGATGGAGAAGTGTTCCCCGCATCCCTGGGCAAAGCGGTCCAAATATTCTGTCAGCTCCCGGCGGTAGCCGGCGTCGTCTTCCACCAGCGCGATTCTGACCATAGACAAAGCACCCCCCGCTTATCTGCCGCGACGAAATCCGTCTTTCTGGGATAGTATACCAGACCTCCAAGGAAAAAGGAATACATTCTGTAGGAATTTCCAACTGTCAAAAACTTCAATATATAGATTGCACAAAAGCTCCCCGGGTATCGGGGGCCGAGAGGGCGTTTTACCGAATACGGCTTCAAACCGACCGTTCACGGGAAAAACGGTTTTTCTCAAAAAACCATGGTATACTGGCCTCACTTTCCATCCGAGGCTGTGAGAGGATGGGCGGGACCCCCGGTCCCGAAAGCATGAATGCAAAGGGAGGAAAAATGATGAGAGCAAAAAGTTTCGCGCCTGTCATGCGGGGTATCGCGGCTGTGATGGCCTGTGTGCTGGTCCTGTCCCTGGTGGGCGCGGGGGTGGCGGACAGCTTCCGCACCCGGATCGACGACGCGCTGGGCACCACCAGCTATGTCACCAGCACCGACGCGGACGCCGCCCGCTTCAAAAGCGACTACGCCACCATCGACGACATGATCGCCGCCGCCAAAGCCCTGGCCGTCAAAGAGGGCGAGGAGGGCACCGTCATCATGAAAAATGACAACGGCGCGCTGCCCCTGGCCGAGGGCGGGTCGGTGGCCCTGTTCGGGCTGGCCGCCTACGCCCCCTATCCCTATGCCTCCGGCGACCTGAAGGCGGGCAACGAGGACGCGGTGGACCTGCTTCAGGCCCTCACCGAGGCCGGAGTGAACGTGAACGAGACCGTTCGGGATTTCTACCTCAACAAGGTGCTCAACAAGCACACCGAAGAGGTCCCCAACCGCTGGACCGGCGAGCTGGAGACCCAGGTGGCCTACGACAACATCTACGTGGCCGCCCCCGGCGACATGGCGGAGTACCAGATCGTGGAGGTTCCCCCCGAGAAATTCGGGGAGATGGGCGCTCCCGCCGACTGGAAATCCTCCATTGACAAGGCCAATACCACCGGCATCTGCGTGTTCGCCCGGGGTGCGGGCGAGGGCAATACCTACGCTCCCGGCTCCGCCCTGGACTATGAGGGCAATGCCACCGGCAAAGACCCCCTGGCCCTGTCCGACGACGAGCTGGCCGTCATTGACGCGGCCAAGGAAACCTGCTCCAAGGTCGTCGTCCTCATCAACTCCGGCAATACCATGGTGCTCAAGGACATCGCCAAGGGCGGCGCCCACGAGGTGGACGGCATCGCCTACATCGGCGTCATCAACGACTACCAGTGTACCGGCATCGTCAGGGTGCTCACCGGACAGGTGAACGCCACCGGCGCCCTGCCCGACACCTACGTGGCGGACAACGCCTCCATCCCCGCCGTGATGAACTTCGGCGGCGGCTACTACGCCGACTATGAAATCGTGGGCCGCAGCGACGACCCCCGCTATCCCGGCGTGGACATCGCCAACACCACCGCCGGTTCCTTCGGCGGCAGCAACACCTACAACGGCGGCCACTTCATCGTGGAGGCCGAGGGCATCTACGTGGGCTACAAGTATTTTGAGACCCGCTACTATGACTGCGTCATGAACCCCGGCTCCAAGGCCAATTCCGCCAAGGGCGCCACCCAGGGCTCCGCCTGGGACTACAACGCCGAGGTGCTCTACCCCTTCGGCCACGGCCTGTCCTACCTGGACTACACCCAGACCCTGAAGAGCGTGGACGTGGACAAGACCCCCGAGGGGAACGTCACCGCCGTGGTGGAGCTGAAGAACAACAGCGGGCAGGACGGCTGCTTCCTGGCCCAGCTCTACGTGCAGCAGCCCTACACCGACTACGACAGGCAGAACAACGTGGAGAAATCCGCCGTCATGTTCCTCAACTCCGCCAAAACCCAGGTGAAGGCCGGCGGCACCGCCCAGGTGACCATCACCGTGCCCACCAAGTATCTGGCCAGCTACGACTATACCAACGCCAAAACCTACATCCTGGACGCTGGGGACTATCTCTTCACCGCCGCCCCCGGCTCCCACGCCGCCGTGAACAACTTCCTGGCCCACCAGGGCAAGACCGCCTCCGACGGCATGGACGCCCAGGCCGACGGCGCGGTGCTCACCTGGAACCTGTCCAGCCTGGACAAGGACACCTTCTCCGTGGAAAACGGCACCAAGGTGACCAATGCGGCGGACGACGCCGACCTGAACTACTGGACCGGCGGGAACACCGTCACCTACCTCTCCCGCCAGGACTGGGAGGGAACCTACCCCATCAACTACAACGCCGACGTGGAGGTCAAGCTGGCGGACTCCCCGAGGAAGGACGAGTGGATCGCCCAGCTGCGGGGCCAGACCTACACCATCCGGACGGACAGCCCCGCCGCCGAGGGCGGCGACAAGGGCGTGCGGTTCGACACCACCCATATCCAGTACGACCAGCTCAGCGACGTGAACGACCCCTTCTGGAACACCCTGGTGTCCGGCATCACCATCGACGAGGCGGTGGGCGCCGTCATCCACGGCGGCAGCCGGTCCGACGTGCTCACCAACGTGGACAATCCCATCGTCATCCAGAACGAGGGCGTCAGCGGCTTCACCGCTAAATACGAAGACGAGGCGTCCGGCAAGTCCTACCGCTTCAACGTCCACTCCCAGACCCTGCTGGCCTCCTCCTTCAACCCGGAGCTGGCCTATGAATGGGGCCGCGTCGAGGGCAATTCCGGGCTGTGGCTCCAGCGCTACCACCTGTGGGGCACCGGCCTGACCCAGCGCCGCACCCCCTACAACGGCCGCAACTACGAGTACATCTCCGAGGACCCCATGCTCACCAACCGGATGGGCTGCGGCATCCTCCAGGGCTGCGCCGATATGGGCATACTCAACGGCCCCAAGCACATGGGCTTCAACGACCAGGAGCACAACCGGGGCGGCGTCTCCGCCTACATGAATGAGCAGAAGTTCCGGGAGACCGACCTGCGGGGCTTCCAGGGCGGCCTGGAGGACGCGGACGGCATGGCCGTCATGATCGCCTTCAACCGCATCGGCGCCACCAACGCATCCCACCATGTGGGCATGCTCCAGCGCATCCTGCGGGACGAGTGGGGCTACACGGGCCTCATCTCCACCGACATGATGAACAACAAGTATTATTTCAACGCCGAGTCCATGGTCATGGCGGGCATCACCCAGGTGGCCGACTTCGGCGGCGACGACAACCACATCACCCTGGGCGAGGGCGGCGTGGACGCCACTTGGGAGTATATCTCCCCCGCCGCGGTGGAGAACGACTCCGCCCTGGTGGAGCAGGCCCGGCAGAACCTGAAATACCAGCTCTACACCTATGCCAACAGCGCCATCATGAACGTGTCTACTGAGAAGGTGGCCACATGGTGGGACGACGCTCTGAGGAACGCGACCTATGCCAGCGGCGCGCTGGCCGCCGTCGCCGCCGCCGCGTGGGTGGTGCTCACCGTGCTCCCCGACAAGAAGAAGGAGGAGGTCTGACCATGAACATCGTCAAGAAGTTTTCCGTGGGCGCCTGGATCACTCTGGCAGCCGCCGTGCTGGCGCTGGCGTCCGTCATCGTCTACGCCGTGAACATCGGCAGCGCGGGCTATTTCCAGAACGCCGCCGTGACCAACATAATCCCCCTGTGCGCGCTGGCTGCGGCGGCGCTGGCCGCCGCCGTGGTCCTGGGGCAGGTCAAGCTCTCCGGCCCCGCCTTCACCGCCATGGAGCTGGTCACCGGCGTGCTCCAGGTCTGCGCCCCGGTGCTGCTCACCCTGTGCCTGGCCAGCCTGGCGGCCGCCCGTGCCGAGGGCCTGGGCTTCATCTACTTCTCCAACGCGGATGTGATTCTGGAGGTACAGACTCCCGCCAACCTGGCCTCCGCCGCCGGAACCATCGCCAATATGGCCTGCCTGGGCGCGGCCGCCCTGGCGGGCATCGTGGGCGCGTTCTGCGGCCTGCGGAAGAAGGAGCGCTGATTGCAAAACACCGGCGGCGGGGAGAACAGTCAGGCGTTCTCCCCGCCGCCCTCTGTTTTTGGCGGAAAACGGTTGCGCATGGCCCCTGGATGGTGTCATAATGTTCAGGCGGGCGGAACGCGGGTCAAAGCGCGCCGCGCCCCGGCGGAAAGGACGATAAGGCACATGAACAAAAAAAACGGAAATACCTTCTGGAGCGGGCCGCTGACCGACAGCCGAATCCGCTCCGATTCAGTAAAACTGCCCGAAATGCTGCTGGGCTACTTCATCGGCCCCTTCGGGGCCCTGCTGTCCTCCGGCATTTTTACCAGCTTCCTCAACAAATACCTCACCGACGTGCTGCGGCTGGACACCGGGTTCCTGTCCGTCCTCCAGCTGGCGTCCACCCTGCTGATTGTGGCGGCCAACCTGATTGTGGGCCAGCTCATTGAGCGGACAAAAGCCGCGGCGGGCAAGGCCCGGCCCTGGATTCTGCTGTCCGCCCTGACCCTCAGCGTGTCCAGCGTACTGATGTTCATCGTCCCCTTTGAGGGGGCGGCCAAAATGGTGTGGATCGCCATCGCCTACAACCTCTATTACGCGGTGGCCTACCCCATCTACAACACCGCCAACTCCACCCTGGTGCCTGTGTCCACCCGGAACAGCCAGCAGCGCGGGGCGCTGGCTTCCTTCACCAACGTGGCGGGCCTGGGCGTCATGGGCGTGGGCTCCATGATCTTCCCGGTGCTGGTCTCCAACGTGATGAAGGAAGACCAGAACATGTGGTTCCTGGTGATGCTGGGGGTGGCTGTCTTCTCCGCCCTGACCATCTATCTCCAGTTCCGCTTTACCCGGGAGCGGGTCACCGAAGAGGGCATGGGCGGCCCCAGCGGCGGCGAGGCCGGGACCGCCTCCATAGGGGAACAGCTCAAAGCCGTCACCAGCGAAAAATGGTGGTGGCTGGTCGTCCTGTTTTATCTGGCGTTCCAATGCAGCGGCGCCATGAAAAACGGCTCCATGAGCTACTTCTGTCAGTGGGTCATCGGCGCCTCGGGGACCATCGACTGGGGCCTTGCCCAAACCATTCTGGCCGTGCTGGGGGCCATCCCCATGGCGCTGGCCGCCGCGGTGGTGGTGCCCCTGGCCAACCGGTTCAGCAAACGCCTGGTCACCATGGCCGGCATGGTCGTCGGCGTGCTCGGCGGCGTCATCGCGGGGCTGGGCAATGGGAATATCGTCCCCGTGGCCATCGGCGTGGCGCTGAAGTGCCTGGGCTCCGCCCCCGCCGCCTATCTGATTCTGGCCATGCTGGCCGACGTCATCGACCACATTGAATTCAAACGCGGCATCCGCACCGACGGGCTGACCATGTCCATCTACAGCTCGGTTATGGTGGCGGCCACCCCCATCTGCAACGCTATTTTCATGGCCATGCTGGGCGGCGCGGGCTACGTGGCCCCCGGCGCGGACACCGCCGCCGGTTTGACCCAGACCCCGGCGGTGCAGTCCACCATCGGCGTCAGCTATATCTGGATTGAAACCGCGGCCTACGCCGTGTGCGCCGCGCTGATGCTGCTGTGGACGGTGGAGAAAAACCTTCCGGAGGAGCAAAAGGCCATCCAGGCGCGCCGGGAACGGGCGCGGTAACCGACCGCAAAACGGAGGCCCAACCATGGAACTTCTGCAATCCCCCCTGGGGCCGGCACTGTACCTCGGCGGGTTGGCGCTGACGGCCTGGGGCGCGGCGGGGCGCAGGTTCGTGCCCTCCTTTCTGGGCGGGCTGCTGTGGGCCGGGGGCACGGTGTGCGCCCTGGTGGACGGCGCGGGGCTGGACGAGGTGCTGGCCGTCACGCTGGCGCTGCTGCTGGCCTCCTCCGTCCGCCCACGGGGAGGGCGGCGCCGTGAGCTTTGATTCCGGAACCTACCTGCTGTTTCTCCCCGCCGCCGTCCTCCTGCACTGGCTGTTCCCCCACCGCTGGCGGTGGGCGGCGCTGCTGGCGGCCAGCCTGTTCTTCTATGGAAGCTGGAGCGTCCCCCTCACGGGGCTGCTGCTGGCGGAGGCGGGGGCGGTCTGGCTGGCGGGGCTGGCCCTGTCCAGGCGGAGACGGCCCGTCTGGCGGCGGCTGGCGCTGGGCGCGGCCCTGGCGGTGTGCTTCGGCCTGCTGGGGTATTTCAAGTATTTCAACTTTCTGGCGGGCAGCGTGACCGCCCTGCTGGGCGGAACCTGGGACGCCTGGGACATCATCCTCCCGGCGGGCTGCTCCTTCTACACCTTCCAGGCCGCGTCCTATATCATCGACGTGTACCGGGGGCGGCTGGAGCCGGAGCGGCACCCAGGTTATCTCGCCCTATACCTGGCTTTCTTCCCCCAGCTGGTGGCGGGGCCCATCGAGCGGGCGCAGGCCCTGCTCCCCCAGCTGCGCCGGGAGCGCCGCCTGGGGCGGGAGGATGTGGAGGCCGGCTTGCGGCTGCTGCTCAGCGGCTTTTTCCGCAAGGTGGTCATCGCCGACTTCTGCGGAAAGTTTGTCACCGCCGCCTATTCCGCCCCGGAGCCCGACGGCAGCGCCGTGTTCGCCGCCACCCTCCTGTTCGCCGTCCAGATCTACTGCGACTTCGCGGGCTACTCCGAAATCGCCGCGGGCAGCGCCCGTCTGCTGGGGGTGCGGCTCATGCGCAATTTCGACCGACCCTATCTGGCCCGGGGCCTCCGGGAGTTCTGGCGGCGGTGGCACATCAGCCTGAGCCGCTGGCTTGCCGACTACGTGTATATCCCCCTGGGCGGAAACCGGCACGGGCTGAGGCGGCAGCTCCTCGCCGTCCTGGCGGTGTTCGCCCTCAGCGGCCTGTGGCACGGCGCGGAGTGGAGCTTTGTGGTCTGGGGCCTGCTCCACGGAGCGCTGTTCGCCGGGGAGCTGCTGCTGCGCCGGGCGGGAGTTCAATCCGCCAAGACCAGGAAGGGGAGAGGTCTGGAAACCGTCCTCACCTTTGCCGCCGTGTCCTTCTGCTGGGTCTTCTTCCGGGCGGACAGCCTGGGCCATGCGGCCGCGCTTTTGGGGCGGCTGTTCTCCCCCTGGGACGGGGCGGCGGGGCTGGCCTGCCTGGGGCCGACTCCCATGGACGGGGCGCGGCTGGCCCTCGTCCTGGCGCTGCTTCCCGCCGTAAACCGGCTGGCCTGGGGCGGGAAAGAGGACCGCCCCAGCCACATGACCTGTGTGTACTGCCTCCTGGCTGTCGCGGTCTCCTGGCTCATCCGGCTGGACAGCGGCGGCGCGGGGACGTTTATCTACTTCCAATTCTGACGAGAGGGGGCGGGGGCGGTGCGCTCCAAACTGCTGCGGCTGGCGGCGTGTGTGCTGGTGGTCCTGTCCGTGCCCGGGGCGCTGAGTGCGTTCGCTTTCGCCCTGCCCGCCCAGTATGGGCGGACCTATCTGGCGGGCCTCCAGGACAAATGGGACGCGCTGGCGGCGGCGGAGGGCCCCCGCGTCGTAGTGGCCGGGGGGAGCGGCGCGGCTTTCGGCCTGCGGTCCGATTTGCTGGAAGCGGAACTGCCGGGCTATTCGGTGGTGAACTTCGGCCTGTACGCGGGGCTGGGCACCACCGTCATGCTGGAGCTGGCCAAACCCCTGCTGCGGCCCGGGGATATCGTCGTCTTTTCCCCGGAGCAGAGCCCCCAAACCCTTTCCGACTTTTTTCACGCCCCATCCATGTGGCAGGCCGCCGACGGAAGGCCGGAGCTGCTCTCGGCGCTGGACGGCAGGCGGCTGGGGGCTATGGCGGGGGCCTTTCCAGCTTTTGCGGGGGGCAAGGCCCGCTTGTACCGGGACGCGGCCGCCCCGGCGGGGGAGGGCGTATACGCCCGCTCGTCCTTCAACGCCTACGGGGACATGGACTGCCCCGGCCGGGAGCGCAACGCGATGGCCGGGGGCTTCGACCCCAATACGCCCATCCTTTTCGACCCGGACCTGCCCGATGAGGACTTTTTTGAGGCGGTCAACGCCTTCGCCCGGTGGTGCGGGAAAAACGGCGTGACCTTTTACTACCGCTTCTGCCCCATGAACGCCGCCGCCGTTCCGGCGGGGGAGGCGGAGCGGCTGGAGGACTATGTGAGCGCGCTTCAGAGCCGTCTGGACTGCCCCATTCTGGGCGACCCGGCTCAGGCTGTTATGGACCCCGGCTGGTTTTTCGACACCAACTTTCACCTGAACGCCTCCGGGGCGGCGGTGAACACCGCCGCCCTGGCCTCCGAGCTGAAAGCGGAGCTGGGCGTCTCCGGGCCGGTGGGAATTCCCCTGCCGGAGCTTCCCGCTCCCACGCGGACGGAGGCGGCGGCAGGCGACAACCGGGACGGGGACTGCTTCCTCTATGAGAACGCCGGGGACGGCCTGCGCCTTGCGGGGCTGACGGCGGAGGGGGCGCAGTGCGGGGCGCTTACCCTGCCTGTGAGCCACGGCGGCCTGCCCGTGGTCGGCCTCGCCCCGGACGTGTTCGCCGGAAACACCCGCGTCCGGGAGATCGTCATCCAAAGCAATCTCCGGGGCCTTGAGGACGGCTCCTTTGACGGCTGCTCCGCCCTGGAGCGGCTGGTGCTGGACCAGCCCGACCCTGAAAAGTGTTCTGTGGGGGCGGGGCTGCTTCGGGGGACGGATGCCCTGGTATACGTCCCCAAAGGGCGGCTGAGCGCTTACGCCGTCAATTATTTCTGGGCGGTACACGCCGCTCGCCTCCGGGAGGGCGGCCGGACGGCGCAGTCCCCCGCCGAATCCAGCCCCGCTCCCTCCGCTCCGCCCGCTGTGTCCGGGCCCTCTATCCGGTACGAGGGGAACGGCGGCACATTGAAAAGCTGGGCGGGAAATGCCGTCAGCCTGCCCATGGACGGCGCCCACCTGCGGGTGAACACCGCCCAGGGGACGCGGTACTTTCAGCGGACAGGGTATATTCTCACCGGCTGGAACACCGCCGACGACGGCAGCGGGACGTCCATCGGCCTGGGAAGCCGCACGGAGCGCCGGGAGGGGCTGACCCTCTATGCCCAGTGGGCGCAGAGCGCCCCGGCGGAGGATTTTTCCCTTGAGATTCGGAGAAACCAGGCGTGGATCACCGGGTATTCGGGCGCGGCCCCCCGGTGCGTAATCCCGGAGGAGCTGGACGGCCTGCCTGTCCGGGGCATATGCGCCGGGGCGTTCCGAGACGGGGCCTTTGAGGCGCTGGTGCTGCCCCCCACGCTGTATACCGTGGAGGCGGGGGCATTCCAGAACTGCGCGATACGGGAGCTTGTCTTGTTCGACTCCCTGCGGGACATCTCCGGCGAGAGCTTCCAAAACTGCCGGGACCCGGAGACCCTCCGGGTCAACGCCGCCGTCAGCCCCGCATACAGCGGCAGCTATTTCGATACCTTCTCCGACAAATATGACTGGCTGCTGTCCCTCAGGGGGCAGAAAAAGCTGGTGCTGTTCTCCGGCTCCTCCGGCCGGTACGGCTACGACAGCCCCGCCCTGGCCGCCGCCTTCCCCGGCTGCGTGCCCGCCAACATGGGCGTGTACGCCTACACCAACGCCCTGCCCCAGCTGGAATTGGTCCGGGGGCTGATGGAGGAGGGGGACGTACTGCTGTCCGCCCCGGAGTTCGACGCGGCGGAGGAACAGTTCTGCGCCTCCAACCGTTTGGACCCCTCCTTCTGGGCCATGATGGAATCCAACTACGACGCCGCGGCCCTGCTGGACCTGCGGAAATATTCCGGGGTGTTCGACAGTCTGGGGGAGTATCTGGCCGTCCGCCGGGGGATGGCGGGGCGCAGCTACGGCGAGAGCCCGGCGAACTATGACGACGACGGGAACCGCTACGCCTTTTCCACCTACAACCGGTACGGCGACCTCGTCCTGCCCCGGCCCAACGGGGAGCGGGACGTGTGCCTGCGGCACAACATCGCGGACTATACCGCCGAAAACATCACCCCGGAATATACACAGGCCCTGAACAGGGTGTACCGGACGTTTTTGGAGCGGGGGATTTCAGTTTATTTCACCTACACCCCCCGGAACCGCAGCTCCCTGACAGAGGGGAGCACCCCCGCCGCCCGGCGGGCCCTCCACGAATACCTGGCGGAACACCTGTGCGTCCCGGTGGTCTCGGATATAGAGGACTCCCTGTATTCCGGCGTCTACTTCTATCTCATCGACAGCCATCTGAGCAGCGAGGGCGCGCACATCCGCACCCGGCAGGTCATTGACAGCCTGCGCCCCTATCTGAATACAACGTAAGGAGCGACCGCCATGAAAAAGCTGAACTTCAACCGGGGCTGGACCTGCCGCCCCCTGACCTCGGCGGGGGAGCCTTTCCCGGTCTCCCTGCCTCACGACGCCATGCGCGCCGAGGCCCGCACCAACGGCAGCGCGGGAGAGAACAACACCGGCTGGTACGCGGGCGGGGACTACGAATATGTCAAGCGGTTCCCGGTCCCGGAGGACTGGCGGGGCCGGTGCGCCGTGCTGGAGTTCGAGGGGGTGTACCACAACGCGGAGGTGTGGCTCAACGGGAAGCAGGCGGCCTTCCGGCCCTACGGCTACACCAACTTCTACGTGGACGCCGCCCCCCACCTGCTCTATGGGGAGGAAAACGAGCTGCGGGTCATCGCCCGCAACGCCGACCAGCCCAACTCCCGGTGGTACTCCGGCACGGGGATTTACCGCCCGGTGTGGCTGTGGCTGGCCGGAGAGTCCCATATACCCGTCAACGGCCTGCGGGTGCGCACCCTGGACTACCGGACGGGGACGCTTGAGGTGAGCGTGCGCACCTCCCGGCCCGGGGAGGTGGCCGTGGAGATTTTCGAGTCCGGGGGGGATGTACCCGTGGCCTCGGCCTCCGGCCGGTCTGAGGACGGGCGGGCGGTATTTTCCCTGGCCATCCCCGATGTGAAGCTGTGGGACTGCGAAAGCCCCAGCCTTTACCGCTGCCGGGCCCGCTTCGGCGAGGACGTTGCGGAAGAGACCTTCGGGGTGCGCGGCCTGGCCTGGGGGGAGGACGGCCTGACCATCAACGGCAGACGGGTGGTCCTGCGGGGGGCCTGCATCCACCACGACAACGGCCTGCTGGGGGCCTGTTCCTTCCCGGAGGCGGAGGCGCGCCGGGTTCGCATTTTAAAAGAGAACGGCTACAACGCCCTGCGCTCCGCCCACAACCCCTGCTCCAAAGCCCTGCTGGACGCCTGTGACCGCCAGGGTATGCTGATGATGGACGAGTACGTGGACCACTGGTACATCCATAAGACCAAGTATGACTACGTGAACCACTTCATGGACTGGTGGAAGCAGGACCTGCGGGAGATGGCGGACAAGGACTTCAACCACCCCTGCGTCATCATGTACTGCACCGGGAACGAGGTGTCCGAGACCGCCCAGCCCAGGGGCATCGCCCTCACCGGGGAGATGACCCGGTATCT
Source organism: uncultured bacterium (assembly GCA_947564255.1). Taxonomy (GTDB): domain Bacteria; phylum Bacillota; class Clostridia; order Oscillospirales; family Oscillospiraceae; genus Enterenecus. The sequence continues at coordinate 28,504 of CANOBV010000004.1, forward strand.
CCACGAAATAGACCCCACCCGGCCCGTCACCTGCGGCATCAATATCTTCTTCAACTTCCTCAGCTCCATGGGCATGGGGGTGTACAGCGACGGCAAGGCGGAGAAAGCCGCCGCCCAGGCGGAAAAGCCCCGAAAGGACCCCAAAAAGAAGCCGGTGGGCAGCGAGTTTTACAACACCCTGGCCTGTCTCATGGGGGATTGGTTCATGAAGATGGGCGCCGCTCTGCCGCCCTGCGACTGGAAAACCCGGGACGCCTACGCCAACATGGACATCGCGGGCTATAATTACGGCATCTTCCGCTACAAAAAAGACCTGCGCAAATACCCCCGGCGGCTCATCCTGGGCAGCGAGACCTTCTGTAAGGACGCCTATGCCTTCTGGGAGCTGGCCAAAAAAAATCCCCGGCTCGTCGGCGACTTCGTCTGGGCGGGGATGGACTATATCGGCGAGACCGGGGAGGGCTGCGCGGAGTACTCCGACTACAAATTCGACGGCGAGCCCTGCCGCCGTATGACGGGGGGCAACGGCCGGGTGGACCTCTTGGGCAAGCCCCGGGCGGAGGCGGCCTACACCCGGGTGGCCTTCGAGCGGGAGGCGGGGCCCTGCATCGCCGTCAACCCGGTGTATCAGACCGAGAAGCTCCGGCTCACAGGCTGGCAGCTCACCAAGGCGCTGGAGAGCTGGTCCTGGCATGGCTGCGCCGGTATGCCCGCCGCCGTGGAGGTATACGCCCGGGCATATTCGGTGGAATTACTGCTGAACGGCAAGTCCGTGGGGAAAAAGCGGCTGAAAAACACCTGCCGGGCGGTGTTCAAGACTGTGTATCAGGACGGCGAGGTGACGGCGGTGTCCTACGACGGCGCCGGCAGGGAAATCGGCCGCCGCTCCCTGGCCACCGCCGGGGCGGAGACGGAGCTGCGGGTAACCCCGGAAGAGGCGTTCGTCAAGCCGGAGGGGCTGGCCTTTGTGCGGCTCCAGTACACCGACAGCCAGGGCGTGTGGAAGCCCATGGAAAAGCACACGCTGAAGGTGTCTGTGGAGGGCGGCACGCTGGCGGGGCTGGGCAGCGCCAACGCCTATGTGGACGGCAATTACACCCAGGACAGCACCCCCACCTACTACGGCGAGGCCATGGCCGTCGTCCGGGCGGACGGGACCGGCCCGGTGCGAATAACGGTGACGGACGAGGCCGGGGCCCATACGGTTGAGATTCCGTGCCAGGCGTGATACAGTGAACAAACCTGAAAAAGCGCAAAGCGCGCGTTGTTCCCTGTGAAGTGCAGGTCGAGGCCGCGCACGCGGCCCAAGGGGAGGATTTGATATGACGGATCGGTATTGGCTGTGGTATCCGGGGGATTTGGAACTCTACCACCGGATGGAGCAGGATTTCAGCCGGGTGGAGCGGGGGTACGGCTGGCCCGCCTTTTGGAAAAGCGAAGGCTTCCGGAACCGAGTGGTATTTCGCCGCCGGTATGCGCTGGAACAGGAGACGGAATTTACCGTATACAGCAGAGCTGTGGGCCATGTCCTGGCCGGAGACAAAAAATATCCCTTTGGACAGCGGATTGTCTGCCCAAAAGGGGAGGTCTCCATCTCTATCCACGCCGCCCGGATCGACGCGTTTCCCTGCGTGTATGTGGAGGGGGACGCCGTTTGTTCGGACCAGGGCTGGACGGCGGAGGATTACGCCCGGCCCCCTGTTCCCGCCGGATGGAGCAGGTACTTCACCCGCCCGGACCAGGACCCCGCCCGGTGGGAATACAGTGAGGAGACATACCTGCCTGTGAAAACCCAGCGTATTGACGGCGGCGTCCTCTATGAGTTTGAGACGGAGCTGACCGCTGTGCTCCATGTCCGGTGCGGGAGGGAGCGGCTGGCGGGCATGACCGTCTGCTGCGGCGAGTCCCGGGAGGAGGCGCTGGACCGGGAGCATTGTTATTACAGCTGGACCCCGGACCCGGACACAGGGCGCACCCCCCGCTGTGCCCTGCGCTTTGCCTTCATCCCCGGCGGCGAGGTGGAGCTGACCGCCATACACCAGTATGTGGATATCCCGGTCCGGGCCCGGTTCCGCTGCGGCGACCCCCTGCTGAATCAAATCTGGTCGGTGGCGGAACACACCTTCCGGCTGTGCACCGGAATTTTCTTTATCGACGGGGTGAAGCGGGACAAATGGCTCTGGTCCGGGGACGCCTATCAGAGCCTGTTTGTCAACCAATACCTGCTGGCCGACCCGGACGTGGAACAGCGCACCCTGCTGGCCCTGCGGGGAAACGACCCCATGACGGGCCACATCAACACCATCATGGACTACTCCCTGCTGTGGCTGCTGGGGGTGAAGGAGCATTTCGACGCCTGCGGCGACCGGATGTTTTTGGAGTTCATCTGGCCCAAGGTCTGCTCCCTGCTGGAATTCTGCCGGGAACGGCTGGACGCCAAGGGGTTTCTGACCGCCCGGAAGGGCGACTGGGTGTTCATCGACTGGGCCGAGCTGGACAAGGAGGGTCCCTTCGGCGCGGAACAGATGCTGCTGTGCGCCTGCTGGGGGGCGGCGGCGGAACTGGCGGAATCCCTGAGCCGGGACGGCGGAGCGTACCGCGCCCGCCGGGACGCGCTGACCGCCCGGATCAACGAACACTTCTGGGACGAGGAGCTGGGCGCCTACGTGGACTCGTTCACCTCCGGGCGGCGGCACGTGTCCCGGCAGACCAACCTGCTGGCGGTCCGTTTTGGTGTGGCCGATGACGGCAGACGGGAGAAAATCCTGCGCAATGTCATCGACAACCAGGCCGTTCCCCCCATCACCACCCCCTATTTCCAATTCTTCGAGCTGGATGTGCTGGCCGCCTGCGGGCGGCTGGACCAGGTGCTGGACCGGCTGCGCTCCTATTGGGGCGGGATGCTGGAGCGGGGGGCGGTCACCTTCTGGGAGGAGTTTGACCCCGCCGTAACCGGAACGGCCCAGTACGATATGTACGGCGACCGTTTCGGCAAGAGCCTGTGCCACGCTTGGGCGGCCAGCCCCATCTACCTGCTGGGGCGGTACTTTGTGGGGCTGCGCCGGGAGGGGGCCGGCTTCGTGATAGAACCCCGGCTGGAGTATTTCCCCGCTCTTGACTGCACCCTCCCCGTGGGGGGCGCCGATGATTTTGTCCATTTGACTTGGGATGGAAGAAGTCTGACGGTTTACACCACAAGGACCGGAGGGGTGCTGTTAGCCGGAAAAAAGCGGCATGAACTGCCGAGCGGAACGCCGTATGTCATTGCCCCGGAGTAATTTCCCCGCCGACAGCAGGCGGCCATGCCTTACGTGACGGACTTCGCCGCAATTTTTATTTGGCAAACGCCGGGCCGAAAATGGCCCGGCGTTTGTGTAGAATGAGAAAAGTTTGGCTCTGCGGCGCTTATTGCCGAATAGGGCCTTGAAAAGGAGAGACTGATATGCGAAAATAGTGGGTGCTCACCCTGCTGTACCTGCCGCTTTTCCCGGTCGTCCGCATCTCCGCGAAAAGCGAAACCGTTGCGTCCGCAAATTCCTTTCAGGAAGATTGAAAGGACCGGTCCCGCGTCTGACGCGGGCGGGGCTTCCCCCGGGGAAAACAATTTGAATAAGGAGTGCGATTGTGATGGAAGCCATTCAACATAAAACTTTTGATGAAGAGCGGGCCCTGTACGGGGCGCGGGATATTTTGGTTCAGGACTGCGCCTTTGACGGCCCCGCCGACGGCGAGAGCGCCTTCAAGGAGGGCCGGGATATCGCGGTGGACCGCTGCTTCTTCAACCTCCGCTATCCCTTCTGGCACGACACGGGGCTGAAGCTCGAGAACTCCGAGATGACCGAGCTGTGCCGGGCGGCCCTGTGGTACTCCCGGCAGGTGGAGATCAATGATACCAGGCTCCACGGCATCAAGGCCCTGCGGGAGTGCGCCGACGTCAGGCTGCGGGGCTGCGACATCCGCTCCGCCGAGTTCGGCTGGTCGGTGCGGGGCATCGCCATGGAGGACTGCGACGTGGAGAGCGAATACTTTATGATGCGCTCCGACCACCTGACCTTCCGGAACGTCCGTATGAACGGCAAATACTCCTTCCAGTACATCGCCGATTCTGTCTTTGAGCACTGCCGGTTCGACACCAAGGACGCCTTTTGGCACGCGAAAAATATTACAGTGCGGGACAGCGTGGTCAAGGGGGAGTATCTGGCCTGGTACAGCGAGAACGTCACCTTCGAGAACTGCAAAATCATCGGCACCCAGCCCCTGTGCTACTGCAAGAACCTGAAGCTCGTCGACTGCGAGATGGTGGACGCCGACCTTGCCTTTGAGCGCTCCCACGTGGAGGCCACTCTCACCGCCCCCATCGTCAGCATCAAAAACCCCATGTCCGGCCACATCCATGTCCCCGAGGCGGGGGAGATCATCATGGACCTGGAGGGGGCCAAGGGCGAGGTCATTGTGAAAAACGGGTGCCGGTGCGCCTGAGCGGCAGTACTGCCCCGCATTACGGAACCCCGCCCAGCTTTATCATCAGGACATCGGAGAATACACAGGGCTTTATCCAGCTGCGGCGAAAAATCTTCCGCGCCGCGCTCCTGCCGGTTTATTCAGTGGTTCCCCTGCTTCTTTTCAATCGCGTCAACTATAAAACGTACTGTTCAACCGCCAGCGCCGCGCCGTCCCGGTCATAAGGGGCGGACACCGCGCCGGCGGCTTTTTTTACCTCGGCCGGGGCATTGCCCATGGCCACCCCCAGCCCGGCGCATTGGAGCATGGGGATGTCGTTGCCGCTGTCCCCCAAGGCCATGGCCTGGGCGGGGTCCACCCCCAGCAGGCGGCACACTTCCAGCAGTCCCGCCGCCTTGGAGGCGTCCGGATGGCCGAGCTCCACGCTCCGGGGCCCGGACCAGAACCAGGACAGGGGCAGGCTGTTCAGCATCCGCTCCGCCGCCGCCCGCGTCTCGTCGGGAATATAGGGCAGGTTGGCCTTATCCACCCCCTGGGCGGCGCGGCAGAAGGCGCTCAGATCATCCACCGCGTGGCCAAAGCCAGCCAAAATCTCATCCAGATGAAAGCGCAGCGGCCCGCCCACCTCCCGCTGGCGCTCCCAGCTCTCCCGGGTGAGGTACAGCCCGCCGTTGGCGGACACCTCCACAGGCAGGCCCAACTGAGCAGCCATGTCGATGAGGGGGAGCAGTCCGTCCAGCTCCAGATAATGGGCCTGGAGCAGCGCTCCGTCGGTGAGGCGGCGCACCTCGCCGCCGTTACTGAGCACCGCCAGCCCCGCCCATTCCACATTTTTGTGGACGGCGGGGGGCAGGAAGAAAAACTGCCGCCCGGTGACGGGCACGATGTAGACGCCCCGGCGATGGGCGGCGGAGAGAGCGGCCTCCAGCCGGGGGGAGAAGGTCTTGCGGTCGGCCTGGAGGGCGGTGCCGTCCAGGTCCATGGCGACAAGCCGGATATCCATGGGATCACGTCCTTTCAGGTGAGGTGAGGGCGAAGCGTCCGCCCCCCTTGATGCAGTCCAAAAGGGGAAGATAGCGTTGGGCCACCCGGCCGATAACGTTCACCCGCTCATCGGCGGGGAAGTCCGCCCGGAGCAGCTGAATCTCCCCGGAGTAGCGGCCATAGAGGCTGTTGTCTATGGTGATAGAGCCCTTGGGGCGGGGTTTGCCCCCCTCGGGGAGAACGTCGCCTCCGAAACAGGAATAGGTTCTGGATTCGGCGAAGCGCACCAGCCAGGAAGGGGAGTCCACCCGGCAGGTGAATTCCTGGCCGTAGAGGGCGGCATAGCGCTCATCAAGCCGGGCGGGGATGGACAGCACCCCGTCTGCGGCGAGGCGGCCGATGCGCTCCCGCTCGGGCGGAGTCAGGCCGGGGTCGGCCAGAAACACGCCGTCCATGCCGAAGCGCAGAACCATCTCCGCGAAGGCGGCGTAGGGGGAGCCGCCCCGGTGGCGCTCCAGGGTGGGCAGCCCCAGGCGCAGCGGCCCCCGCAGCTCTCCCTCGCCGGGGATAAAGGCCAGCACCTGGAGTCCTGCCTCCTGGAGGGAACGGGTGGACTCCTGTAGAAACTGCTCGTCCAGCCCGGTTTCGGGCCGGGGATAGAAGTTGTGCATGGCCATCACCAGTCCGCCCCGGCCGGCGATGCGGGCGCCGTCCTCCGGCGCGGTGGTGGAGGCGTTGACCACAATGGGCATCTCATCCGCCAGGGCGGCAATCTCCTCCGCCGTAAAGCCGTAATCGATGCGCAGCGCCCAAAGCCCCAGGCGGCGGGCCAGCTTGACCAGGTCGGGCTGGCCGAACCGCTCCACCGTTTTCACCGACACATCGGCGATGATTCTGAACTGCCGTTCGTTCAGCCAGCGGCACAGCTCCTCCGCCCGGCGGACATAGTCCGGGCCGAACTCCTCGCTGATGTGCAGGGAGAGGAACACGGCAGCCCCAGAACCAGCCGCCCCCTCCAGCATGGACTGCTGGAGGGGGAAGGTGGAGAGATATGCGGAATAGCCCAGCGGACTACACATTGGCCACTTCTTCCGGCTTGATGGCCAGATTGGTGAAGATGAAGCCCATGATATAGCTGATGACCAAACCCAGAACGAACCACGCCACGCTCAGGGCCGCGCCGCCCTGGCCGGCGGTCATGACAAAGCAGCCCAGCAGGCCGGAGGGACCCCAGGTGGTGGAGGCCACCTGCATCAGGTTGACGAAAGCGCCGCCGAAGCCCGCGCCCAAACCGGCGGTGATGAAGGGCTTGCCCATGGGAAGGGTGACGCCGTAGATCAGCGGCTCGCCCACGCCCAGGATACCGGCGGGCAGAGCGCCGGCGATGACGTTCTTCAGCCGGGTGTTGCCCGTCTTCTTGCACTTCAGGTAGATGGCCAGGGCCGCGCCCACCTGGCCCGCGCCGGCCATAGCCAGGGCGGGGTAGAGGTACACGGCGCTGAAGGTCTCCAGCTGCACCGTGTACAGGGCCACCAGGCCGTGGTGCATGCCCATGGCCACCATGGGCAGGAACAGGGCCGCGCCCAGGTAGCCGCTGACCGCCCGGACAACGGGGTTGGTGCTCAGGGCCACCGCGCCCACCAGCTTCACCAGGCCGGTGGAGATCAGGCCGGTGATGGGCATCACGATGAGGATATAGGGCACCAGGGTGACGATAAGGGTGATGACAGGGGTGAACACAATGTCCAGCGCGTCGGGCATTTTGGAGCGGACGGCCCGCTCAACCTTGCACATGAACCACACGCCGATGACGGCGGCCAGCACGCCGCCGCGGCCCGCCCGGAGAATGGCGTCCAAGGGCTGGGTCTCGTTATACAGGCCAACCAGCTTGGAGATGGTGTCGATGCCGCCCAGGGTGGTGATCATACCCACCATGCCACCCAGGATGGGGGTGCCGCCGAACTTCTCCGCCGCGCGGTAGCCCGCCCAGGCGGTGAGGTAGGTCATAAACGCGGTATTGATCAGGCCCAGGAAGGCGCAGATCATGGTGACGGCGGCGGGGGCGGGGCTGTCTGCCGTGGCGGGGAACAGCTGGCCCAGCAGGGTGTTCAGGCCTGCGCACAGACCGGCGGCGATGACGCCGGGGATGAGGGGCACGAAGATGTCGCCGAAGGTCTTGAGCATGGATTTGATCTTATTTTCCTTCTGCCCGGCCTTCATGGCGGCCTTGTTGGCCTGCCAGTCGCCGCCCGCGGTCATTTCCGCGTCGGCGGCGGCGGGGATGCCCAGATCTTTGCAGTAGTCGGAGCACTTGCGGCACTTGCCGGGGCCAACGACTACCTCGATATAGTTGGCCCGGTCGTGGACGATGCCCATGACGCCCTCAATCTTCTTCAGGGCCTCCTCGTCGATGGCGCCGTCGTCCTTCACGTTGATGCGCAGGCGGGTCATGCAGTTGGTGGCGGTGACCACGTTCTGCCGTCCGCCCACACCCTTCAGGATGCTTTGGACCAATTCCTGGATCGTCATTTCTCTAACCTCTCTTTCACTGCTGTTGTGGAATGGAACAGGTATCGTGCGTCCCTCCGAGGAGGGACGCAAAAACGGCGCGCGCCGTTTTTGCTGAAATAACAGGGCTCACCGGATGGCCTCCCGGACATGGCCCTTTGCTTTTTCCAGCCGGGCCCTGGCCTCATCGGCCCCGCAGCCCGCCAGAATCATGGTGATGGCGGTCTTGACGCTGCCCCCGGCCAGGTCGATGTTTTTCCGGGCCTCCTCCTGAGAGACGCCGGTGGCCTCGACAACGATCTTCTCCGCCCGGCGGTGCAGCTTCTCGTTGGTCTGCATCACGTCCACCATCAGGTTCTGATACGCCTTGCCCACCCCCACCATCGTGGCGGTGGAGATCATATTGAGGATCAGCTTCTGAGCGGTGCCCGCCTTCAGCCGGGTGGAGCCGGTGAGCACCTCGGGCCCCACCACCGCCTCCACGGCCAGCTCGGCGGCCTGGCCGATGGCGCAGCCCGCGTTGCAGGAGATGGCGGCGGTGTGGCAGCCCACCTCCTTGGCGTAATCCAGCGCTCCCAGCACATAGGGGGTGCGGCCGCTGGCGGCGATGCCGATCACCAGGTCGTTTTTGGTCAGGTTCCGGGACCCCAGGTCCTGGCGGCCCAGCTCCCGGCTGTCCTCGGCGCCCTCCACCGCTTTCAAAAACGCCTTTTCCCCCCCGGCGATGAGGCCGATGACCACGTCGTCGCCGACGCCGAAGGTGGGGGGGCACTCGGCGGCGTCCAGCACGCCCAGCCGCCCGCTGGTGCCGGCGCCCATGTAGAACACCCTGCCTCCCGCCTCAACGGACCGGATGGCCCACTCCACCACCTGGGCGATCTGGGGGAGCACGGGCTTGATTGCCTCGGGCACCCTGGCGTCCTCCCGGTTCATGGCGGTGACTACCTCCAGCGGGGACATCATATCCAGCTCCATGGTGTTGGGATTGCGGGTCTCGGTGGTCATTTTATCCAGATTCAAGCTCATAACGATCGCTCCTTTTCCGCGCCCAATTTGTGTGCTTTTCCACATCCTAGTCCGAAATCAAATTTCTGTCAATTGGTTGGACCTGATGCGGAACTTTGTTTCATAAAGTGGGAATTTTTTTGCGCTTTCAGGCAAAATGATGAAACAAGACGGCAATATCACAGTGTCATTGTAGTATTTGCACACACCATGTCAAACATCCCAATTACACCGCTGCCGCCGCTGAAAAACGCAGCCTGCTCTCTTCATCCGGCGGACCCGCGCGCAAGGCCCGCCGGCCCTGCCTGTGACGTCCAAAGCACTGCTCAAAAAAAGAACGGCCCGGACCCGATCACGGGTCCGGACACGTTTTCGCACACGGCTTCCCCGCCCCCTCAGTCCAGTGCCAAAGAGGCGTCCAGCAGCTTTTGGGTGTAGGGGTGGCTGGGATGGTCGTAGATCTCGTCCACGTCCCCCGACTCCACGATCTGGCCCCCGGTCATCACCGCCACCCGGGAGCAGAGCTGGTACACCACGGCCAGGTCGTGGGAAATAAACAGGTAGGACAATCCCAGCCGGTCTTTCAAATCGGCCAGCAGGCGCAGGATCTGGGCCTGCAAAGTCACGTCCAGCGCCGACACCGGCTCGTCCAGCACGATGAGGCGGCTGCCCTGGATGAGGGCGGCGGCGATGGCCACCCGCTGGCGCTGCCCGCCGGACAGCTGGGCGGGTTTTCTCGTCAAGTGCTCCTCCTCCAGCCCCACCAGGGGGAGGAAGTCCAGCACCTTTTTTCGGCGTTCCCCTTTGTCCCTCACCCCGGCGGCCCGGAGGGGCTCCTCCAGAATCCACCCCACCGTCTTGGCCGGGTTCAGAGAGCCGTAGGGGTCCTGGAACACCATCTGGGGCCGGGGGCTGTTCACCTCCAGGGCGCCGGTGATATCCGTCACCATCCCCAGAACGCATTTGGCCAGGGTGGACTTGCCCGAGCCGGACTCTCCCACAATGCCCAGGGCCTCGCCAGGAAGCAGCTCAAGAGACACATCCCGCAAAACCTGCTTTCGCTCCCGTCCCCGGCCGTACCAGCTGCTGAGGCGGGCAATGCGCACGACAGGTTCAGCCATTCTGTCCGCCCCCTCTCAGCTTTTTCCGCGCCGGACGGGAGGAGATGAGCAGCTTGGTGTAGTCCTCCCTGGGGTGGTAAAACACGTCGTCCACCGGGCCGGACTCCACGATCTTCCCCTGCTTCATCACCACCACCCGGCCGCACAGCGCCTTCACCACCCCCAGGTCGTGGGAGATGAACAGGATGGCGGTGCCCTCTTTTCGGTTGATGTCCTTCAAGGTCTCCAGGATCTGGGCCTGGATGGTCACGTCCAGGGCGGTGGTGGGCTCGTCGGCGATGAGCAGC
>CANOBV010000005.1 GCA_947564255.1 uncultured bacterium
CGCCCGCTCCGGTTTGTCAAGCCCCTTTTTTCGTTCCCCTTGCCTGGTTCTTGACCCGCTCCGCTTCCGCAGCGCCCCTTGCGTCGAGCGCTTAGCTAATATACCAGACCGCAGGCCCTTTGTCAACACCTTTTTTCGTATTTTTTTCGCCTTTTTTCAAGAACCTCCTCCAGCCACAAAATATTGCATTTTCCCGCTCGTTCCACCACTATTTATCTCGCCCCTGGGGAAACAGCGCCGTCAAAACCGCCAGCCCCAAACCGGCCAGCGACAGCACCCAATCCGGAATTGCCGCCGCCCCGGTCAACGCCAGCCCCAGTCCCACCGCCGCCGCCAGCGCCGGTTCGTGCCGCTTCTCTCCCCAGGTCCTGGCCAGCAGCCCCATCAAAGTCAGATCCGGCAGGAGCCACAGGGCGGACGCCAGCCCTTCCAGACGGGCGCTGTCCCCAAGCAGTCCCGCCGCCACAAAAAACGGCCCGTCCAGCTGCGCCGCCACCGTCGGACTGAGCAGCCCCGCCGTCAGCAGGGCAAGCGCGGCGGACGCCAGTCCCAGAGCGCTCAGCCATGCCAGCCCTCGAAACTCTGATCCCGGCTCTTCATTTATTTTATATAGGTGAGGCAAAACCAGCAGTCCCGCACTCATGGTCAGTCCCCCGGCCGCCAGGGAATCCCGCCAGCTTCCGGCGGGCTCCAGCGCCCAATTCCAATTTACTCTGGGCAGACCCAGCAGGAGGACCACCCCCGCCGCCGCCAGCACCGCCAGCCAGAGAATCTCCGCCGCCCGGAAAAAAGCGGCCGCTTTCCCCCACCCCATCCACACCAGCGGGACGGCCAGCAGCGCCAGCAGCCAGCCGATATGCCCGCCGCCCCCCATGGCCTGTTGGACGCGTTCTGCTGTCCGTCCCAATACATTCGCCAGCATCACCGCCGCCCACGCGCCGTACAGCGCCCTCAGCGCCGGATGGAGGGAACGCCGCCCGATTCTCCACAGCAGCAGCCAGCCCAGGGCAGTGCCCAGCGCCGTCGACAGCAACAGCCACCGCCAATCCGCCCGGCCTGCCGCGGCCGCTCCCGCCGACAGTCCCCCGGTGAGCGCCGCCACCCACAGCTGCCGCGCAGACAGCTTTTCACAGCTCATGTCCCATCCCTCCATTCCTCCCAATCGATGAGGACCAGTCTTTCTCCGGCCACCAGAGGCAGGACCAGAGGCTCTCCCAGCCTCAGCGCGGCCAGCGCCTCAACGGCCGTTGGGGCCTCCACTCCCTGTCTGGTCAGCAGGTCCAATCCCGAGGCCGGGTCGGCGCAGCCGTCCAGCACCGCCGCCGCGCTCTCTTCCGCCAGCCACACCGTGGCGGAGGCTCCCAATTCCTTGTTTTGCAGGACGGCCAGCAAAACCTCCTCCAGCTCCACACCACGCCCCACTACAATATAGGAGACGCTGGTGAGGGACAACTCTTCCTCCCCGGACCAGGGCAGGTCGGCCAGCGCCTGACCGAAATCCGCACCGGCGCACCGGCCCCGCCCCGGCTCCTCCTGGTCCTCTCCCCCGCACACCGCCGTCAGCAGAACTGGACCCGGGCCGTCCACCCCCAGCGTCCGCACCAGGGCCAATCCCTCCGGCTCCTGGGCAATCGGCCGCCAGCCCGCCAGCAGCACCGCGGCCCCGGCCAGCGCCAGCCATCGTTTCACCCCTGATTCCTCCTGTTCTCCGTATTGAGATAGTCCGGCCGGGTTTTCACCTCGGGCAGAGGCTCCCGGAGCACCACATGCCCTTCCTTCTGCTTTCCGGCGTTGGAGGCGAAGGGAGTGAGATAGGCCACCCCGAAGGTCTCCAGCTGGGCCAGCCGGTATACCAGCGCCGCCCCCGCCAGCGTCAGCCCCGTCAGCCCCAGCAGCCCTCCGGCGATGGTGATGAGAAACCGCCAGATGCGCAGGGCCCCGGCAAAATCCTGGCTGGGGGCGGTGTAGCCGGCAATGCCCGCGATGGCCACCACCACCAGCACGGCGGGGGACACCAGCTTTGCCTCCACCGCCGCCGAGCCCACCACCAGTCCGCCCAGGATGGACACCGTCTGGCCGATGGAGGAGGGCAGGCGCAGCCCCGCCTCCTGGAGCACCTCAAAGGCCAGCAGCATGACCAGCACCTCGGTGAGGGTGGAGAAGGGCACGTCGGCCTTTGCCGCGATGATGGACAGGGTGAGCTTCACCGGGATGAGTTCCGGCGAGAACAGCACCGCCGCCGTATACAGCCCCGGCAGGAACAGGGTGATGAGCATACACACATACCGCAAAACCGACAATGCCCCGGCCACCGCCCAGCTGGTGCTTCGGTCCTGGCCGGTGCGGAAGAAGCTGTCCAGGGTGGCGGGAAAGAGCCACCCCATGGGAATGCCGTCCACCATGACTCCCACCCGGCCCTCGGCCAGGCCGGTGCAGAACCGGTCGGGCCGCTCGGTGTAAGCGGTGAGGGGAAAGGCGGTGCGACTCTCGTCGGTGACATACTGCTCCAGGCTGCCCGTCATCAGCAGCGTGTCGATGTCGATGCCCTCCAGCCGTTTTTTCACTTTCTCCGCCAGGGCGGGGTCGGCGATGCCCTCCACATATAATACATCCACCGGGGTGACGGACTGCCGCCCCACAATCTGCTCCTCAATCTTCAGCTCCGGGGCCCGGAACCGCCGCCGGACCAGGGACGTATTGGTCCGCAGGCTCTCCACAAAGGAGTCTCTGGCCCCCTTCACGTCGGGCTCGTTTTCCGGGTCGGAGACAGACCGCTTCTCCTCCGTCCCCGCCGACAGGGTGAGCACCTGGTCTTTTCCCGGGAAAAACAGGGCCACCGACCCGTCGATGAGGTCAAAGACCACCTGGTCGGCGGTGTCCCGGCTCTGGACCACCAGGGAATACAGGCCCCCCTTGAGCATCAAATCGAAAGCGGCGTCCATATCGGGGGCCTCCCGCAGGGCCTCGTTCTGGGTGAGGGGCCGCAGGACGTAGTCGCAGGCCCGCTCGTTGCGCACCTGCCCGGCGATGAACAGCATCTCCACCTGCCGGCCCGGGTCGTTGTTCAGGTAGAGGGTCCGCCGGTTGAAGTCGGCGCACCTGTCAAACACCCCGGCGATATCGTCCGCCGTCAGGGGAATGTCGTACCGGGGCTCCCGCCGGGGATGGGGGGGCGGCGTCTGCTTTTTTGTCCCGAAAATGCCCATGTTTCCGCCTCCTTTTGACCATAGCATTTCTAAATAAAGCGTAAATTATGCGCTCAGCCTGTACAACTGCATTTTTTAATGCTATAATATAGTGTCTGTCTATACGCTCCCTATTCCGCCGCGCCGTATGGCCCCTTTCCGGGAGGCGCGTTCAGGATACACAATCTGTCTGCGTCCACCGCCCGCCCAGGCCCCCGCGGGCCGGAAATCGAAGTGACCGTTTATTCGTCAGCCGTGATAGCCGTTTCGACTGCCGCTTGAAAGCGGCGCCCCCGGCAGGAGCCCTCTGCCGGTTGGGCCATTACAGAAGGGAGGCCCCTATGAACACCAATTACGACGTGATGATCCTGGGCACCGGTGAGGCCGGTATCTACGCCGCTTACGAGCTGGCCCTGAAATGCCCCGCCGCCAAGGTCCTGGTGGTGGACCAGGGGGCGGACATCTACCGCCGCCAGTGCCCCATTGTGGCGGGCAAGGTGAAGACCTGCGTCCAGTGCAAGGTGTGCGGCACCATGTGCGGCTTTGGGGGGGCGGGGGCCTTCTCCGACGGCAAGTTCAACTTCACCACCGCCTTCGGGGGCTGGCTCACCGACTTCCTGGAGGAAAAGGAGGTGATGGAGCTCATCGGCTACGTGGACGGGCTGAACGTCAAGCACGGTGCCACCACCGAGGTCTATTCCACCGCCACGCCGGAGGCCAGGGCCCTGGAGCGGGAGGCGCTGAAGTACGACCTCCACCTCCTCCAGGCCCAGTGCAAGCACCTGGGCACGGAGAATAACCTGAAAATCCTCACCAGCATCTACGAGGCCATCCGGGATAAGCACACCTTCCTGTTCGACACCGCCGTGACCTCCATTGAGGCCAAAGACGGGGTCTACACCCTGGCGACGGAGGGCGGGCGGCGGTACACCGCCCCCTATCTCATCGCCGGACCGGGGCGCTCCGGGGCGGAGTGGTTCGCCAACCAGTGCAAGGGCCTGGGGCTGGAGCTTTTGAACAATCAGGTGGACATCGGCGTGCGGGTGGAGCTGCCCGCCGCGGTGTTCGAGCACATCACCGACGTGGTGTATGAGTCCAAGCTGGTCTACCGCACAAAGCAGTACGGCGACCCGGTGCGCACCTTCTGCATGAACCCCTACGGCCACGTGGTGGCAGAGAACGTGGAGGGCATCAACACCGTAAACGGCCACTCCTACTCCGACCCGGCCCTGCGCTCGGAGAACACCAATTTCGCCCTGCTGGTCAGCAACCGCTTCACCTCCCCCTTCAACGAGCCTTACCGCTACGGCAAGCACATCGCCTCCCTGTCCAACATGCTGGCGGGGGGCGTGCTGGTCCAGCGCTTCGGGGACCTGGTGGGCGGCCGCCGGACCAATGACCACCGCATGTCCAAATCCTTCGTCCGGCCCACCCTCACCGCCGCCGTGCCGGGGGATTTGTCCCTGGCCCTGCCCAAACGCCAGCTGGACGACATCATCGAGATGATCTACGCCCTGGACAAGCTGGCCCCCGGCACCGCCAACTACGACACCCTGCTCTACGGGGCGGAGGTGAAGTTCTACTCCGCCCGCATCAGGCTGACGAGCGAATTGGAGACCGCCCTGCCCGGCTTCTTCGCCGTGGGGGACGGCGCGGGGGTCACGCGAGGCCTGGCTCAGGCCGGGGCCTCCGGAGTAAAAGCGGCTCGCGTTATCGCCGCGCGGCTCAACGGGTGAGACCACCCCAGCGGCCGTTGTCCATTATTTCACCCTTAAAAAGTTACAAAACTGTAACAGACGCTTCGGGGCCATTCGGCCCGGACCCCCACCGTTCCACAGTTTTCAACAAGTTCCACACAGTTTTCCACAATCCCTTTTTCCCCTGTTGGGGGTGACATAACGGCTGTCAAGGAAAACTTGTCCGGCTTATCTCACAAACTTTCCTCCCCGTCCACCGTCCAGCCGAACTCCTCCCGAAAGTCCCGGAAGCAGTCCGGGCAGATCCAAAAGGCTCCCGGCCCGTTGGCCGGGGCGGTGCAGTACCCCGCCCGGAGGCATTCCGGGTGGTCCGGGTGCAGGAAAAATTTTTCAAAGCAGAACTCACAGTGCTCGTGGTCCCAGGCCGCAGAGTACGGGGTAAACGGGATGAAATACAGCTTCGCCCCCATCAGATACTCCTCCTGCCGCCTGCGCCGCCAGTCGTCTTTTGGCATCATGCTTTGACCCCCTTTCCTTTCCTTAACATTACCACAGGGCCCCCGCCCAAGTCAATTTGGAGGAATTTCCCTTGAAACGAACCACCCCTGTCATACCCGCTGAGGACATCCAGCGGCAGAAGGAATACTGCGCGGAGCTGCGCGCCCTCAACGCCCCGCGCCCCGCGCCCCCCCTGGCCTATGTGGACACCTACGGCTGCCAGCAGAACGAGGCCGACTCCGAGCTTCTGCGGGGCATGCTGTGCGAAATGGGCTATGAGATCACGGACACCGACCGGGGCGCGGACGTGATCGTCATCAACACCTGCGCCATCCGGGAGCACGCCGAGCAGCGGGTGTTCGGCAACGTGGGCGCCCTGGTACACGGCAAGCGGAGGAACCCGGACCAGATCATCTGCCTGTGCGGCTGCATGGCCCAGGAGCCCCACGTGGCCGACCGCCTGCGCCAGTCCTACCGCCATGTGGACCTGGTCTTCGGCCCCCAGGCTCTGTGGCGGTTCCCGGAATTTCTCCGCCGGGTGCTGCTGCGCCGGGGCCGGGTGTTCGAGACGGAGCCCAGCGACGGAGCCATCGCCGAGGGCCTGCCCGTGCGCCGGTCCGGCAGGCTGAAAGCCTGGGTGTCCATCATGTACGGCTGCAACAACTTCTGCTCCTACTGCATCGTGCCCTACACCCGGGGCCGGGAGCGCAGCCGGGAGCCGGAGGTCATCCTCTCCGAAATCCGGGGGCTGGCGGAGCAGGGGTACAAGGACATCACCCTTTTGGGGCAGAACGTGAACTCCTACGGCAAGGACCTGGAGGGGGACTGGGACTTCCCCCGCCTGCTGGAGGAGGCCGCCGCCATTCCGGGGGAGTTTCTCCTGCGGTTCATGACCTCCCACCCGAAGGACGCCACGGAACGGCTCTTCGATGTGATGGCCCGCTGTGAAAAGGTGGCCCCGGTGATCCACCTGCCCTTCCAGTCGGGGAACACCCGGGTGCTCTCCGCCATGAACCGCCGGTACACCCGGGAACAGTACCTGGCCAAGGTGGAGGCCCTGCGGGCGCGCATCCCGGACGTGGTGCTCACCAGCGACGTGATCGTGGGCTTCCCCGGCGAGACCACCCCGGAGTTTGAGGACACCCTGTCCCTCATTGAGGCCGTCCGCTTCGACGCCCTGTTCACCTTCATCTACTCCCCCCGGAAGGGCACCCCGGCGGCGGAGCTGCCCGACCCCATGTCAAAGGAGGAAAAATCCGCCAACTTCGACCGGCTGGTGGAGACCCAGAACCGCATCTCCTTGGAGAAGCACCGGGCTTACATCGGCACGGTCCAGCGCTGCCTCATCGACGGATTGGGGGAGGACCCCCGGAACAACCTCACCGCCCGGACGGCGGGGGGGCGGCTGGTCCATCTCAGCGGGGACCCCGCCCTCGTCGGGCAGTTCGCCCAGGTCAGAATTACGGACTGCTCCACCTGGGCCCTATTTGGTGAGCTGGCCTGACGCTCCTGTCCTTATCCGCCCTTTTCCAAACGCCAATAAAGGAGACCTCCCCATGCCAATGACCCGACGGGATATTATCCTCAAATGGACCGCTTACCTCACCGCCCTGGCCCTGACGGCGGTGGTCAACTACTATGTGCTGGGCCCCCTGCCCATCTCCCTGCCCCTGCTGCTGCCCGTCCTGGCGGTGGCGGGAGGCACGCTGGAGGGCGCGCCCTTCGGGGCGGTCTATGGGGCTGCCTGCGGTGTGGTCATGTCCTCCCTGGGCCATCTGGGCCCAGGCTGCATCGCCGCCCTCTCCGCATTCGGCTGGGCCGCGGGCCTCACCACCCAATACGTCCTCCGGCGGGACGTGTGGGGCCATCTCATCTGCTCCGCCGCCGCCGCCGCCGTCTGGGAGCTGTGGACGGTTGCCGTCCGCCTGCTCTCCCGGCTGGCTCCTCTGGAGGTGCTGGCGCGCACGGCGGTCCCCGAGCTTCTCTGGACCCTGGCCCTGGCCCTGCCGGTATACTGGGCGGGCCGTTTCTGCTGCATCCATTACGGGAGGATCTACCATGAATAACCCCTTTGACCACACTCATATTCAGGAGGAAAAGGCGGAGCGCGAGGCCCGCCGCCTCAAGCTTCGCTCCAACCTGCTCATCACCGTCTTTTGCGCGGTGCTGGCCGGATTTGTGGCTGTGCTCTATCAGGCCCAGATCGTGCAGGGCGCTTCCTACCGCTCCAACTCCGTCGTGCGCATTGTCCAGTCAGAGCAGGTGAACAGCGTCCGCGGGGAGATTCTGGACCGCTATGGCCGGGTGCTGGTCACCAACGAGGTGAGCTACAACGTCACCTTGGACTACGCGGCCATGGGCAGCGCGCGCAACGATATTCTCTCCCGGCTGCTGGCCATCTGCCGGGAGGAGGGGGTGGAGTGGACGGACAGCCTGCCCGTCAGCAGGACCGCCCCCTGGATCTTCACCACGGACGCCCCTTATTCCTATCAGACGAAAAACGACGACGGGGAGCTGGAGAACAGGTCCACCCTGTTGGGCCGCCTGGCCGCCCTGCCCCAGTACAAATGGCTGGAGAAGGACAAACCGGAACCCTCCGCCGGCGAGCTTTTGACCGCAATGTGCAATACCTTCGGCCTCATTGACGCGAAGAAAGGGGAGGTCCCCACACAGCTGGACCGGGAACTGGCCGGGGTGCTGTACGAGCTGTACCTGCGCAATAACGGCCTGAACAACAACGGCTATATCTTCACCCGGGGGGTGGACATCACCTTTATCTCCCGGGTGAAGGAAAACAACCTGGACGGAGTCCGCATCGAGACGGCCACCGCCCGGAAATACGGCACCAGCTACGCCGCCCACGTGCTGGGCCACACCGGGGCCATCGACCCGGGCGACGAGTGGGACCATTATAAGGAGCTGGACTACCCCATGAACGCCACCGTGGGCAAGGAGGGGGTGGAGCTGGCTTTTGAGGAGCGGCTCCACGGCGTCAGCGGCACCCGGCGCATCGAGAAGGACCAGGACGGCAACGTGGTCAGCCAGGAGTGGGGCAAGGCGCCCGAGCCGGGGGATAACGTGGTGCTCACCCTGGACATGGCCCTCCAGGCCACCGCCGAGGACCTGCTGGCCCAGTACGCCGCCCGGCAGGAGCGGGAGGTGGGAGAGGACGGGGAGTTGAAACCCGTCAAGGGACTGGCGGCGGCCGTGGTGGACATGAGCGGGGGCGTGCTGGCCCTGGCCTCCTACCCCACCTACGACCTGCCCACCTTCCGGGAGAACTACGGCGAACTGCAGGCCGATGAGAGCAGACCTCTGATGAACCGGGCCACCATGGGCCTGTACGCCCCCGGCTCCACCTTCAAGCCCCTCACCGCCATCGCCGCGCTGGACTCCGGCACCATCACCACCCGGGAGAAAATCGAGTGTACCGGCATATACCGCTACTACTCCGACCCGGCCTCCCAGCCGGCCTGCTGGATCAACCCAGGCCGCCACGGCATGGAGAACGTGACCCAGGCCATCAAAGACTCCTGCAACATCTTCTTCTTTGACGCGGGGCGGCGCACCGGCATCAAAACCCTCCAGGCATACGCCGCCAAATTCGGCCTGGGGGAGTATACCGGCGTCGAGATCCCCGAGTACAAGGGCCGCATGGCAAGCCCGGAAACCAACGCCGCCTTCGACCTGCCCTGGTTCGAGGGCGAAACCATGAACGCCGCCATCGGCCAGGGAAACAGCGCTTTCACCCCCCTCCAGCTGGCCAACTATATCGCCACCCTGGTGAACGGCGGCAACCATTACCAGTGCCACCTGCTCAAAGAGTTCAAGTCCAGCGACTACAGCCAGGTCACCGAGACCTACCAGGCGGACCCCCTGCACACGGTGGACATTCAGCCCGAGCACCTGGCCGCCGTCAAACAGGGCATGTACGACCTGTCCAAGACCTACACCATGGCCCGGTGGTTCGACCCCCTGCCGGTGGAGGTGGGCTGTAAGACGGGCACCGCCGAGACCTCCGCCAAGGCGGCGTCCACCAACGCCGTGTTCGTGTGCTTCGCCCCCTACGACGACCCCCAGGTGGCCCTGTGCCTGGTGGCCGAGGGCGGGGACGCGGGCGGCTCCCTGGCGGAGCTGGCGGCGGGCATTCTGGCGCAATACTTTTCCACCGACGGCTCTTTGTCCACGTTCGCCGGCGAGAATACCCTGCTGCGCTGAATCAATCCCCATGACAAGGGCCTCTGTTTGAAACTAAGTTTCAAACAGAGGCCCCTATCTTTCGCCTCGCATAATTTTATTGGGCAAATCGGAGAAAATAATTGGGGACGGACAGACGGCTTCCTCCCCTGCATCCTGCATTCCTTTTTCTGGAAAGTCCTTGATTCACAAGGTTTCCACAACTTCCACACAAACTTCCACACCCCTGTGCGGGGACGCGCTGAGAGTTTTCCTGCATAACCGGGTTTACATAAAGCTTGTCAAGGGCAAATCCTTCGTGAATTCCACGATTTTTGCAATTCCGGCACAGAAATCCAATTTCCAGGCGGTTGAAAGCCTTGGGGAAGGAGTGATTAAATGCGTCCGCGGCATTTAATCACTCCTTCCCTGACACGGCGAAAAAAGCGCTCCAGCCGCCGGCCGGAGCGCTTTTCATCTATGTCAACCCCTCGCGAATTCCTCCGCCACCTTGGCGATATTGGCCGCGCACAGCCCGAACTGCTCCAGCAGAGCCGCCGCCGGGCCGGAGTGGCCGAACACGTCGGGGGTGCCGATGCGCTTGACGGGGGTGGGCCGCTTCTCGCTGAGCAGGGAACAAACCGCCTCCCCCAGCCCGCCGATGACGGAGTGCTCCTCGCAGGTGACGATCTTCCCGCACTCCTGGGCGGCTTTCAATACAATTTCCTCATCCAGGGGCTTGATGGTGGCCATGTTGATGATCCGGGCGGACACGCCCCGGTCCGCCAGCAGCTTCCCGGCCTCCACCGCCTCGGCCACCAGCAGGCCGTTGGCGACGATGGCGATATCCGTACCCTCCCGCATGACCTCGCCCTTGCCGATGGTGAAGGTGAATGTGTCCTCGTCGTGGAACACGGGCACCGGGGAGCGGCCGAACCGCATATACACCGGCCCCTGGTGCTCATAGGCGGCCTTGACCATGGCCTTGGCCTCCACCGCGTCGGCGGGGGACATGACCACCATGCCGGGGATGGAGCGCATGAGGGCGAAGTCCTCCAGACACTGGTGGGTGGCCCCGTCCTCCCCCACGGAGATGCCCCCGTGGGAGGCGCCGATCTTCACGTTGAGCCCGGTGTAGCCGATGGAGTTGCGCACCTGCTCATAGGCCCGGCCCGCGGCGAACATGGCGAAGGAGGAGGCGAAGGCCACCATGCCCATGGAGGCCGCGCCCGCCGCCGCCGCCATCATGTTCCCCTCGGCGATGCCGCAGTTGAAATGCCGGTCCGGGAACACCCTGCCGAACATGGCGGTCTGGGTGGACCCGGCCAGGTCCGCGTCGAACACCACAATGTTGTCATGGACGGCCCCCAGCTCCCGAAGGGCCTCGCCGTACCCCTGCCGGGTGGCGATCTTCTTCACATCCGCCATTTACATCGCCTCCAGTCTGGCCAGTTCCGTGTTCAGCTCGTCCAGCGCCAGTTCGCACTGCTCGTCGTTGGGGGCCTTGCCGTGCCAGCCCGCCTGGTTTTCCATAAAACTGACGCCCTTCCCCTTGGTGGTCTTCATCACGATGGCGAAGGGTCTGCCCTTCACCGTCTTGGCCTGGGCGAAGGCCCCCTCCAACGCGTCGAAGTCGTGGCCGTCGACCTCCACGGCCTCCCAGCCGAAGGCCCGCAGCTTGTCCAAAATGGGGTAGGGGCTCATGACCTCCTCCACCGGCCCGTCGATCTGGAGGCCGTTGTTGTCGATGACGGCGCACAGGTTGTCCAGCTTATAGTGGTGGGCGAACATCATGGCCTCCCACACCTGGCCCTCCTGAATCTCCCCGTCCCCCAGCAGAGTGTACACCCGGCAGGGGTTATTCTGCAGCTTTGCGGCCAGCGCCATGCCGCAGGCCGCGGAGATGCCCTGGCCCAGGGACCCGGTGGACATGTCCACCCCGGGGATGGACTTCATGTCCGGGTGTCCCTGGAGGTAGCTGCCGATATGCCGCAGAGTCTTCAGGTCCTCCCAGGGGAAAAACCCCCGCAGGGCCAGGGCGGCGTACAGCCCCGGCGCGCAGTGGCCCTTGGAGAGAACAAAACGGTCCCGGTCCCATTTGTGCGCGTCCTTGGGGTCCACGTTCAGCTCTTTGAAATAGAGCCAGGCAAACAGCTCGGCGGCGGACAGGCTTCCGCCGGGATGCCCCGCCTTGGCGGCGTGGGTGGATTCAATGACGCCGATGCGCACCTTGCAGGCGTTGACCATCAGCATCTTTTTCTCGTTGGCAGTCATGATATTCCTTCTTTCCTCACAGCTTCCCGGCGCTGTCCGTCACGCCGAAGCTGTAAACTGTGACGCTGTGGTATTCCTCCCCGGCCCGCAGAACGCAGGAGGGGAAGCCGGGCTGGTTGGGGCTGTCCGGGAAAAACTGGGTCTCCAGGCAGAACCCGTGGCGGTCCCCATATGCCGCGCCCCCCTTCCCCCTGGGACAGCCGCCCAGAAAATTGCCCGCGTAGAACTGTACGCCGGGCAGGGTGGTGGCCGCGTCCATGGCGATGCCGGTGTCCGGCGACCAGGCCCGGGCGGCGAGCCAAATGGGCCCCGCGTGCTTGTCGATGACCCAGTTGTGGTCGTAACCCCCGGCCATGGTGAGCTGGCCGAATCCGTCGTCGATATGGGCCCCGATGGGCTGGGCGGTCCGCAGGTCCATGGGGGTGCCCTCCACGGGGGCAATCTCCCCGGTGGGGATGGAGCCGGGGCCCGCGGGGGTGTAATGGGAGGCGTTCAGCTTGATATACTGGCCCTCCACACTGCCGCTGTTGTGGCCGGACAGGTTGAAATAACTGTGATTGGTAAGACTGCACACGGTGTCCTTGTCCGACCTGGCCCGGTAGCCGACGGCCAGCCCGCCCTCCGACAGGGTGTAGGTTACCTGAACGGACAGAGTTCCAGGATAGCCCTCCTCCATATGGGGGCTGACCAGGGAGAGGGTGAGGGAGCTCCCGCTAAATTCCTCCGCCGTCCACACCTGCTTGTCAAAGCCAACCGCCCCGCCGTGGAGGGAGTTGGGCCCGTCGTTGGCAAACAGGGGATACCGGACCCCGTTCAGCGTAAAGCCCGCCCCGCCGATGCGGTTGGCGTACCGCCCCACCAGGGCCCCGATATACTTGTCCTGGGCCCGGTAGTCCTCCAGCCGGTCGAAGCCCAGCACCACGTCCACCGGGTTTCCGTCCCGGTCCGGCATGGTCAACGCGCGCACCGCGCCGCCATAGGTGATGATTTTGCAGACATATATACGGTCCTCCGGCCCCAGGGCCCGCAGGGTGAACTCCTCCACCGGAGTCCCGTCGGGCATACGGCCGAACAGCTTTCTATCCTTTTCCATGGCGCCTCCGCTTCCGCCCGCCCGGGCGAGCAAATGTTTACAGCTTAGTCTACCACATCTTTTCACTAAAAACAACCGCAAACCGCTATTTTCTGTCCTTTCCGACAATTTGTAAACCCATATAAAAATTCCCGCTCCCCTGTTGGCTTTCCTTAGATTTTTTGATATAATGTTGTTTATCGCGTACCCGGAGGTGGCTCCCATGGAGGTTCCAAGCAGTCTCACCCTGCGCGGGAAGGAATACGCTGTCCTGCGCCTGCTGGGACAGGGCAAGGGGGGCTATACCTATCTTGCCCAACGGGCAGGAATACAGTACGCCTTGAAGCAGATTCACCACGAGCCCTGCGATTACTACCAGTTCGGGGACAAGCTGGCCGCCGAGCTGCGGGACTATGAGACCCTGTCCGCCCTGGGCGTGCCCCTCCCCAAGCTGCTGGAGGCGGACCGGGAACAGGAGCGGCTGCTGAAGGAGCTGCTTCCCGGCGAGACCGTCTACCAACTGGTGCTGCGGGGCGCTCTGGAGCCCTGGCAGCTGGAGCAGGCGGGGACCCTGTCACAAACCCTCCGGGCGGCGGGGTGGAACATCGACTGGTTCCCCACCAACTTCATGTGCCGGGACGGAGTCCTTTACTATGTGGACTACGAGTGCAATCCCTACATGGAGCAGTGGAGCTTCGAGCGCTGGGGGGCCCGGTACTGGGGGCGCACGCCGGAATTTGACGCCTATGCCGAAGCGCATGGAGATTTGTGAGGAGAACGCCATGGAACATCAGAAAAAATACGCCGTACTGGTCTACCCCGACTTCTCCCTCCAGGAGATCACCTGCCTCACCTCCGCTCTGACGGTGTGGTTCGGGGAGAAAATCGACATCATCGCCGGCGAAAAAAAGCCCTACCGGAGCGAGGAGGGCTTTACCATTCTGCCGGACAAAACCGTGGACGAGGCGGACCCCGCCGAATATGCCTGCGTCATCCTCCCCGGCACCATCAACCCCCTGCCCGCCCTGTTTGACGAAAAGCTCATCGGCTTTCTCCGCCGGGGGAGGGGGACGGACACCCTGTTCGCCGCCATCTCCTCCGCCCCCGCCCTTTTGTGCAAGGCGGGGCTGCTGGAGGGGCGGGACTTCACCGCCGGGTTCTTCATGCAGCTGGCGGTGACCTTCCCCTTCATCGACACGGCTCATTTTGTCCACCGCCCGGTGGTGGAGGACGGGACCGCCATCACCGCCATCGGCATGTTCTTCCGGGAGTTCGCCCAGACCGTGCTGAACCGCCTGGGCTATGACGTTGGGGAGCGCTTCATGGATACCTCCGGGGAAGAATACACTCAAGAGGAGCTGACCTTCTACTGGTCTGAGGAAGACTACCAGGAGTTTTTGCAGGAGCTGAAGGAATTTACAGGCGAGGACTGATGTTATGAAACGGGAAAAGAGCTGCGGTTCTGTAATCTTTATACAAAAAAATACCCAGCGTAGTTATCTGGTGCTGCACAGCACCTTGGGCCACTGGACCCTGTGCAAGGGCCACGTGGAGGGGAACGAGACGGAGCGCGAGACCGCCGTCCGGGAGATTTTCGAGGAGACCGGCCTGACCGTGGACTTCGTGGACGGCTTCCGGGAGGTCATCACCTACGCCCCCCGCCCCGGCGTGGACAAGGACGTGGTGTTTTTCCTGGCCCGGCTGTCCGGGGGAACCCTTGCCTGCCAGCCCGAGGAGGTGGCAGAGGTCCGGTTTCTACCCTATGAGGAAGCGCTGGCTGCACTGACCCACCCCTCCGACCGGCACGTCCTCCAGAGGGCCCACGCCTTTCTGGAAAGCCGCCGCCCCATGCCCACCCCATTGTATGACCGTCTCCGGGAACTGGCCGCGAAGGCTCCGCTGCGGCTGGACATGCCCGGCCATCACGGCGGGCCCCTGCCGGGGGGCTTTCCCTGGCCCTCAGAGCTCGACTTCACGGAGAACGGTGAAACCGGCAACCTGTACGGCGGCGAGCCCGACGCCATCCAGGAGGCGGAGCGGCTTTGGGCGGACCGCTTCGGCTTCGACTCCTGCCTGTTCCTCACCGGGGGTTCCACCCAGGGCGTCCACGCCGGGCTGGCCCTGCTGGCGGGGCAGGGGAGCGCCGTCGCCCTGGACCGGGGAGGCCACCGCTCCGCCTTCCACGCCCTGGCCCTGCTGGATTTAGACCCGGTGTTCCTCCCCCGGCCCTGGCTGAAACAGGAGGGGGTGACCGGACCCATTCTGCCGCAAACGGTGGCTCAGGCGCTCGAAGAGCGGCCCGAAGTCAAAACGATCTGTATGGTTTCTCCAACTTATTACGGCGTGTTGTCGGACATTCCCGCCATCGCGTCGGTCTGCCACGCCCACGGGGCAAAGCTGATGGTGGACGGCGCCCACGGTGCCCACCTGCCCTTTTTGGGGTATGAGGGCTACCGGGCGGCGGACGTGGTGGTGATGTCCGCCCACAAGACCCTCCCCGCCCCCGGCCAGACCGCCCTGCTGTTCGCCAACGGCTTCGGGCTGGACCAGCTTCAGCGCTGGGGCTCGGTGTACGGCACCTCGTCCCCCTCCTACGTCCTCATGTCCGCCCTGGACGCGGCGCGGGACTACATGGAAGGGGAGGGGACCGCCTGCTACCGGGATACCGCCCGGCTGGTGGAGGGGCTGCGCCGCCGCTGGCCCGCTCTCCGTCCTCGGGACGGCCTGGAGCTGGACCCCGTCCGGCTGGCCCTCACCAGCCCTGACGGCTTTGCCCTGGCCCGCGCCCTGCGGGAGCGGGCCATATACCCCGAGATGGCCGACCGGGGCCATGTGGTGTGCATTCCCACCTGCGCCGACGGAGAGGAGGCGTTCCGCCGCCTGGAGGATGCGCTGGCCGAAACGAACCTCACCGACCCCTGTCCCCCCATACCGCCCCCCCCGGAACCGCCCCGGGCCGTCCTCACCCCCCGCCGGGCCCTCTTCGCCCCCCGGGAGCGGGTCCTCCTGTCCCAGAGCGCGGGCCGGGTGTGCGCCGGGCAGATCGCCCCCTATCCCCCCGGCGTGCCCGTTATCGCGCCGGGTGAGCGGATTGAAAAAAAACATCTGGCCTATTTGCGGGAAATAGGGTATAATGAAGTTTGCTGTGACGTGATATGCCCCAGGGAGGAGTGAACCGAATGGACCTGCCCTGTCCCCTGTCCCACGCCTACCTCATCACCGGGGGGAGCGGGGACAGCCGCGCCGCCCTGGCCGAACGCCTGACCGCGGCCTATCTGTGCCGGAGCCCAAACCCGCCCTGCGGCCGGTGCCGTGACTGCCGGAAAGCGGCGGCGGGCACCCACCCCGACGTATACCGCGCCGCCCCCGCCCCGGACAAGCGGGAGGTCACCGTGGACCAGGTCCGCGCCCTGCGCTCGGACGCTTATATCCGTCCCAACGAGGGAGCTCGGAAGGTGTACCTCATCGACCCGGCGGACGCCATGAACCCCGCCGCCCAGAACGCCCTGCTCAAGGTGCTGGAGGAAGGGCCCGCTTACGCCGCTTTCCTGCTCTGCGCCGCCCAGCCGGGGCTGCTGCTGGATACGGTGCGCTCCCGGTGCGAACTGCTGGCCCTGCCCCCGGAGGAAGCCCCGCCCGACCCGGCTCTGACGGAACGGGCCGCCGCCCTGGCCCGGACCCTGCTGGCCGGGGATGAACTGACCTGCGTCCAGGCCCTGACGGCGCTGGAATTGGAGCGGCCCAAAGCCGGACAGCTCGCCGCCCTGCTCTCGGCGGCGGAAAGCCAGGTCTCCCGGGAGCTGGCCCTGCATCCCCGCCGGGGAGCGCAGGTGCTCCGGGCCCTCAAGACCTGCCGGGAAAACGCCGTCTACAACCCCGGCGCGGGCCATGTCTTGGGCCTGCTGGCCACGCAGTTGTTTTAGGCGCTTTTCTTTGATAAAAACCGCGTCGAAAATTCGGACCGCGTAACCATATTATATACGGAGGACAACCTATATGACGGAGATCATCAGCGTCCGGTTCCGGCCGGGCGGCAAGCAATACTATTTCGACCCCGCCGGCCACACCGTGGCCGAGGGCCAGAACGTCATTGTGGAGACGGGCAAGGGCCTGGAATACGGCACCTGCGTCAAGCACAATACCATGGTGGACGACGGGGCGGTGGTCCAGCCCCTGCGCCCCATGGTCCGGCCGGCCACGGAGAAGGACGAAAAGCAGGTCCGGGAAAACCGGGGTAAGGAAAAAGACGCCCTGCGCACCTGCCAGCAGCTGGTGGAGCGCCATGGCCTGGACATGAAGCTGGTCCAGGTGGAGTACAGCTTTGACGGAAGCAAGATTTTATTCTTTTTCACCTCGGACGGCCGGGTGGACTTCCGGGCGCTGGTGAAAGACCTGGCGGGCATCTTCCGGGCCCGCATTGAGCTGCGGCAGATCGGCGTGCGGGACGAGGCCCGGATGCTGGGGGGCTTCGGCATCTGCGGCAAGCCCTTCTGCTGCTCCCAGTTCCTGGACGAATTTCAGCCCGTGTCCATCAAAATGGCCAAGACCCAAAACCTGTCCTTGAACCCCACCAAAATCTCCGGCACCTGCGGGCGGCTGATGTGCTGCCTCAAGTACGAGCAGGGGGCCTATGAGGACGCGGTGAAGCGCTGTCCCAGGCAGGAGTCCTTTGTGGAGTGCCCCGACGGGGTGGGCACGGTGTCCTCCGTCAACCTGCTGAAGGAGCAGGTGAAGGTGCGGCTGGAGGACTCCACCGAACAGCCCAAGAGCTATCTGACCGAGGAGGTCCGGGTGGTCCGCCCCGGCAAGGGCAGGCGGCCCGAGGGCTATGAGCCGCCCCCCAAAGCGGAGCTGGAGGCCCTGCGCACCCAGGAGGGCGAGCGGGTGCGCAACGGGGGCAGGCCGGAGGCCCCCTCCGACCTGAACCAGGTCCTGGAGCGCTACCTGGGGGAAAGCGCCCAGCAAAAGCAGTCCGACGGCCAGCGCCAGCCAAACCGCCGAAACCGGAACAGCCACGGCGGCGGGCAGAACCGGCCCCAAAGCCAGCCGCCCCGGCAGGAGCGGGCCGCTCAGCCCGCCCCCCACCGGGACACGCCGCCCACCGCCGAGGCCAAGGGCGGCCAGAACCACAAGCGGCGCTACCGCCCCCATCACCGCCGCAAGCCCGGCGGCGGGCAGGGCCCCCACGCGTAATCTGAAAAACCGCCGCAAAGCGGCGGTTTTTTCCTCCCAGGCGCAACCATTTGCCCGGCTTGGGGGTGTTATAACCAGACAGGCAGAACAAAACCCGTGCCGCGGCCGAGGGACGGGCGAGAGGAAGTGGTAAAATGACCTTGACGGAGGACCAGCGCACCCAGACCGTGGAGCGGTGGGGCGACATGGTATACCGCCTTGCCCTGGCCCGCACCGCCAGCGTCCCCGACGCGGAAGATGTGTTCCAGGAGGTCTTTCTGCGCTATTTCCGCCACGAGGACCGGTTTCAGACCGACGAGCACCGCAAGGCCTGGTTCATCCGCTGTACGGTGAACCGGTGCAAAAGCCTGCTCTCCTCTCCCTGGCGCAAGCGCACCGTCCCCCTGGAGACCGCCGCCGAGGTGGGGGTGGAGGACGACTACCGGGAGGTCTATGCCGCCGTGCTCTCCCTGCCCGCCAAATACCGGGCCCCCATCCACCTGTACTACTTCGAGGGCCTGTCGGTGGCCGAAATGGCCGCCGCCCTGGAACTACCGGAGGGCACCGTCAAGTCCCAGCTCAGCCGGGGCCGGGCCCTTCTGCGGGACATGCTGAAGGAGGCAGAGCTATGAAGCGCTATCAAAAAGCGAACGAGGGCATTCACGCCCCCGGGGAAATCAAGGAGCGGGCCGTCCGGCCCAGCCAAAAGCGCCCCTATTGGAGGGAGGCGGTGGCGGCAGTTTTAACGTTAGTTCTGATTGGAGGCGCGGCCATGTGGACAGGAAACGCAGGCAACCCCGGAGAACCCGCCGCGCTCTCCGAAAACGGTCCCGCCGTTCGGAGCGCCGGCCTGTCCGCCAAGGCCACGCCCCTGGCGGTGGCCCAGTACCCCAAAATGCACGATTACCCCAGGCAGGACGACTACTTTTCCGATGAAACCTGGAACAGCAACGGCCGTTATGACCGGGCCATGGCGGCGTGGCGGGAGGACATGAAGGCCCTCCGGTCCGGAACGGACTACACCGGGCTGATGGATGAGTTCCTCACCGACTCCACCGTCCAGTTCCTGGCCGGGGCCGGGGCGGAGAACCGGGTGTACTCCCCCATCAACGTCTACATGGCCCTGTCCATGCTGGCGGAGACCACCGGGGACAACACCCGGGCCCAGATTTTAGACCTGCTCCAGGCGGATTCCATCGAGACCCTGCGGGACCGCGCCGCCGCCCTGTGGAAGGACAACTACCGGGACGACGGCACCGTCACCTCCATTTTGGGCAACTCCCTGTGGCTGCGGGACGGCTTCACCTACAGCAAAAAAACCCTGAATACCCTGGCGCAAAATTACTACGCCTCCTCCTTCTCCGGAAAAATGGGGAGCGAGGAGTACAACCAGGCCCTGCGCAACTGGCTCAACGAGCAGACCAACGGCCTTTTGGCGGAGCAGGCCAGTCAATTGAAGATGAAACCGGAGACAGCCCTGGCCCTGGCCTCCACCATCTACTTCAAAGCCGCCTGGGGCGATGAGTTCAACCAGGAGCTCACCGAGACGGACGCCTTCCACGCTCTATCCGGCGATGTGGACGCGGAGTTCATGCACAAAACCCTGGAAGGCACCTACTACTGGGGGGACCGCTTTGCCGCCGTGCAGCTGGGCTTCCAGGAGGGCGGCTCCATGTGGCTGCTGCTGCCTGACGAGGGGGTGAGCGTGGACGAGCTGCTGAACAGCGGCGAGGCCATGGAGTTCCTCCTTCTGTCGGATAAGTCCGGCGATTACGACTACGAGACGGACAAACGCATTGGCGGATGGCCCGGCCAGAAATACCTCACCATCAACCTGTCCATGCCCAAGTTCGACGTGTCCTCCGACCTGGATTTGATCGACGGCCTGAAAAAGCTAGGGGTCACCGACGTGTTCGACATGGGCCTGTCCAACTTCGACCCCCTGGAGGCCTCCACCGACGATCCGCTGTACCTGGGCAAGGCCCAGCACGCCGCCCGGGTGAAGGTGGACGAGGAGGGCTGCGAGGCCGCGGCCTACACCGTGATGCTGGTGTATTGCGGCGCGGCCGCGCCCCCCGACGACGAGGTGGACTTCACCCTGGACCGGCCCTTCCTGTTCGCCGTCACCGGGGACAGCGGGCTGCCCCTGTTCACCGGGGTGGTGAACCAGCCCAACGGATAATCTTCCCCCGCGCGAAACAGGCCCCTCCCCATACGGGGAGGGGCCTGTTTCACTGTTTCTCCAAAAAGTAGGACGCCTCCATGTCGGCGGTGGCCAGGGCAAAGGCCAAGGGGTACTGCATCAGCGCCTGTCCCACCATCCGGCTGTCCTCCGCGCCGGAAAAGCCCATGTGCCACCGGATGGCCATGGCCTCCTCCCGGGTAAGGCGCATGAAGCCCGAGATGATGTACACGCTTTTCTCCCCGTGGCCATAGGGCAGTTTGTCCTCGTAGAAGAAGGTGGGCACTTTTTCCCACTTGCCTGTGGCGTCGTCCTTCACGTTCCGGGTGCCCGCCTTATAGCAGCCGATTTTGCACAAATCATGGAGCAGCGCGGCGATGGCCACCGATTCCATGGGGTAGTCCAGGCCGTACACCTCCTTCACCCGCTCCCTGGCCAGATACGCCTCCAGGCAGCGGAACACGTTGACGCTGTGGTCGCACAGTCCCCCGGCGTAGGACCCGTGGTAGCGGGCGGAGGCGGGGGCGGTGAAAAAGTCGCTCTTGTTCTGCAGATAGTCCAGCAGCTCGGCGGACCCCTCCCGGTGGACGTGTTCGGTGTAGATCTGGATGAATTCCTCTTTTCCCGGCATGGATATGACCTCCCAAACAGGATGATTTCCTTTTTACTCATTATAGCAAAAAAAGGCGCCGGGGGCAACCCCGGCGCCTGGTCGGTCCTCCAATATCTTTTACAGATTTTCCATGAGCTTCGCAGGTCTCAGGACGCCGCCTCCTGGGTGGGGACCGCGTCCACCACCGCCGCCGGCTCGGCGGTGGGCACGGGCCGCGCCGCCTCGTCCCGGGGCCCCACATACTCCGTGTGCAGAGGCGGGGTGTCGCTGGAGGCCGTCCACGCCTGCTCCTGCTCCAGCCGCTCCAGCACCGCCAAGGTGCTGGACGCTGTGTCCTGGACCCGGATGCCGACGGTCCATCCGCTGTCGTCCTTCCCGGCGAAGCTGAAATACAGGTGGTTCCGGTCGAGGTTACCGTTGTCCCAGTCCTCCACCCGGCGCACGCCGATGCGGTTTGCCTGGAAATCCTCCTTCACCGCCTCATACAGCG
Source organism: uncultured bacterium (assembly GCA_947564255.1). Classification (GTDB taxonomy): domain Bacteria; phylum Bacillota; class Clostridia; order Oscillospirales; family Oscillospiraceae; genus Enterenecus. The sequence goes on from CANOBV010000005.1 coordinate 21,360, forward strand.
CCAGCGCGTCCGCCCCGCCGTAGTAGAGGGTCCGGTCCACCCCCTGGTCATGGCCGTCGTTCTCATACATGACCTCCTGGAGCCGCCAGCCCTCCTCGCTGAGCCGCCGCTCGGCCTCGGCGAAGCCGTAGCCCTTCCAATACAGCTCCCGGTCGCCGTATATCCGCTGAACGGCCCAGGCGAAGGAGCCCTCTTGCTCCGCCTGCGTGGGGTCCACCCAGACGTTGTCGTACCACCGGGACAGCGTGCCGCCGTTTTTCAGGTGGTAGGTCACCCGCAGGGTGGTGCTCCTCACGGTACCGCCGGAGGGGCGGCTGTCCCGCTGGTCCACCGCCGCCCGGTGGAGCAGGATGGCGTAGTCCACAAACTCCGGGCTGTTCTCAGTCAAAGTGAAGTAGTCCCCGTCGTCGCCCAGGCGGCACAGCCGGAAGCCCTCCAGCTCCACGGATTCCACCTGGTCCGCCGCGGGCACCCGGGTCTCGAACCCGGTGAGGTCGAAGCCCACCACCAGGAACAGCAGGACAAAGGCCCCGGCGGAAATGGCCGCGCTTTTCCAATATCGGAACACCCGGAAGGACTTTTCCAGCAGCATCCGGGCCACAAAGCAGCCGATCACCGCCCACACCAGGATGGAGACCATCAGGGTGGGCTCCTCCCCGTTCAAAAAGGCGGTGGTGAATATGCCCAGGGCCAGCCCCGCGCAGAAAGCCACGCCGTATTGGAACACCGGGCGCATGACGCGCACGGACACCACGTCCCCGGCGCTCTCCAGCCGCCGGGCCCGGTAGAGGAAGAAGGAGCATAGGGCCAGCACCAGAGCCGCCCCGGCGTACACCGCCACAATGTCCAGGCCGTGGACCACATAGCCGGTCTCCGTCACCCAGAACTCCACGCGCCCGTACCGCCCCAGGCTCTGGATGGGGGTGAGCCAGTTCACCGCCTCGTCCATCCAGCCGGTGAACCCGGTGAAACCGTAGTAGAACCGCCGGAACACCATCTCCACCAGGAAGTATACCCCATAGGCCAGAATGTTGAAAATGCCGTAAAAGGCGGGCAGGGCCAAGATGTGGCCGGTGAACATGCCGCAGAACACCGCCATGGTGTAGAAAAACAGGCACTCCCCGCAGGTGACCGCCAGCCAGAACCCCAGCCCCGGCAGGAACACCGCGCCCCCCACGGCCTCGATGAGCAGCACCAGCAGGAAGACCACCAGGTTGGGCACGATGAGGAAGGCCAGCCCCGCCAGGTAGTGGGTGATAAACAGCCCCTCCCGCCGCACGGGCAGGGAGCCGAAGAAGTTGGCGGACCGGGGGTTGTAGAGATGGCTGCACACCGCCATGGCGCACAGCACGCCGAATATCACCGCCAGCACCAGGGACAGCATCCTCAGGTCGGGCACGGCGTGGGCGAAGTTCCCCACATAGCCGCTGAAATAGGTGGTTCCCCGGTTCTGGGCGTCCAATTGGAGCATCATCAGCCCCTGGAGGGGCAGGGCCACCAGCCAGATGACGGAGTAGGCCCCCCACACAGGCCAGTAGCGCAGGACCGTTTTCTTGAAAATAGTCCAATCAAAGCACGATTTCCCGGACCGCATAGTCCTCACCTCCCATTTCATAGATAAAGATCTCCTCCAGCGTCAGGGGCAGGGCCTCCATGAACAGCGGGGAGAGGGGCTTGAACCGCTCCTCCACCTCTTCCGCCGTCCCCCGGACGATGTAGGTGTACACCCGGCCCACGTGGTCGGTGTGCACCACCTGGATTCCAGCGGGCAGCTCCGGCGGGGTCTCCGACTGGAACGCGATCTGGAGTTTGACTGTGCCCCCCTGGAGGTCGGACAGGGACCGCTCCAGGGCGACTTTTCCGTGGCTGAGCAGCCCCACGTGGTCGCACACGTCCTCCAACTCCCGCAGGTTGTGGGAGGACACCAGCACCGTGGTCCCCCGCTCCGCCACGTCCCCCATGAGCAGGGACCACACCTGGCGGCGCATCACCGGGTCCAGGCCGTCCACCGGCTCGTCTAAGAGCAGGTAGTCCGGCTTGCAGCTCAGGGCCAGCCAGAACGCCGACTGCTTCTGCATCCCCTTGGACAGGCGGCGGATGGGCCGCTTCTCGTCCACGGCGGGGAAGGCCTCCTTCAGCTTGGCGTAGCGCTCCATGTCGAAGGAGGGGTAGAGCCCCCGGTAAAACTTCATCATGTCCCGGGTGGAGGCCGACGTAAAATAGTACAGCTCGTCGGGAATGCCCGCCATCCGGGTTTTGATGGACGGGTTCTCGTAGATGGGCGCGCCCTCCAGGGTGATGTCGCCGGAGTCCTGGCGGTAGGCCCCGGTCAAATGGCGCAGGATGGTGGACTTGCCCGCCCCGTTGGGCCCCACCAGCCCGTAGATGGCCCCCTTGGGCACCGTCATGGTCAGCCCGTCCAGGGCGTGAAAGCCGTCGAAGCTTTTGACCACGTTTTTGACCTCGATCATTTTGATTCCTCCTTTCCGAACGCGGCGCACCGCGCCCCGATCTCCGCAGGGGTGAGCCCCAGGTACACCAGCTCCTGGACCACAGCGTCCAGTTTCTCCAGCAGCTCCTCCCGGCGCTTGTCCGTCACGTCCTGGGGCAGGGCGGCGAAGCTCCCCTTTCCCGGCACCGAGTAGGCGTAGCCCTCCTGCTCCAGGGACTCGTAGGAGCGCTGGATGGTGTTGGGGTTGATGGCCAGCTGGCCCGCCAGGGTCCGGACGGAGGGCAGCTTATCCCCCGGCGGGATGGCCCCCGTGATGATGAGACGACGCAGGCCGTCCCGGACCTGCTCGTAGATGGGGCGGCTGTCCCGGTAATTCAGGCTGAGCATGGCCCCGCCTCCTTTCCTGAATTGTACTAAATGTACTATCCCTCTTAGTACAGTTATCATAGCACAGGCCCCGGTCGCTGTCAAGGGTAGAAAAATTTTCCAAAAATTCCTTTTAATAATTTCAAAAGGGTGCTGACAACCGGCTTTACACCTGCTATAATGTTGGTGAGCGGCCTTACATAGGGCGCAAAGTGTCAAAAACAGTAAAAAACGACTCATTTCACCACTCAATTTCAGAAAGGGGTCTTTTCCTATGTCCAAGCATGATTTGAACACCGCCGCTTTCCTGGAGTGCGTGGGCTCTCTGCTCAGCAGCAGCGAGGTCAGCTCCATGAAGCAGTGGCGGCACCACTTCTCCATCACCTGCTACCAGCACTCCCTGTTTGTGTCCTACGTGGCTTTCCGGCTGGCCCGCAAGTTCGGCTGGGACTACCGGGCCGCCGCCCGGGCGGGGCTGCTCCACGACCTGTACCTCTACGACCCCGCCGACGGCTCCGCCCACCCCGGCAACCAGTGCCTGGACCACCCGGAGTTCGCCCTGCGCAACGCCCAGGCCCTGTGTCCCGACCTGTCCGACAAGGAGAAAAACGCCATCGTGTCCCACATGTTCCCCCTGGCGGTCCACCTGCCCCGGTGCCGGGAGGCCCTGGTGGTCAACATGGCCGACAAGATCTGCGCCACCCTGGAGGTGGCCCACCTCTACCAGACCCGGCGGGTCCAGCGCTGGCTGCCCAACGCCGCCTGAGGAATTTCCTCGACATTTTCACCGCATTTGCGCCATTTTCCTCCCTGTCTTTCGTGGGATATGACAATTTTTCCAAAGTGTGAAAAACCTCTTCAAAAAAACCTGATTTCTGGTATAATGTTTCCGTGACAGTCCGCTTCCTGCCCTGTTGAGGAAGTTGAAATATGAGTTTGAGGACGATTACTACGAATTAAGAGAGGAAGATGGGAAGCATGATCTCACACGGCAAGGATTTGAAGATTTTCTCCGGCAGTTCCAACAAGGCTCTGGCACGGGACATCTGCAAGGAGCTGAGCATCCCCCTGGGGGACGCGGAGACCGGCGCTTTCTCCGACGGGGAGAACTTCGTGTCCATTTTTGAGACCGTCCGCGGCTCCGACGTGTTCGTGGTCCAGTCCACCAGCACCCCGGTGAACGACAACCTGATGGAGCTGCTCATCATGATCGACGCCCTCAAGCGGGCCTCCGCCGGGCGCATCACCGCCGTCATCCCCTACTTCGGCTATGCCCGGCAGGACCGCAAGACCAAGCCCCGGGACCCCATTTCCGCCAAGCTGGTGGCCAACCTCATCACCCGCGCCGGAGCGGACCGGGTGCTCACCATGGACCTCCACGCCAACCAGATCCAGGGCTTTTTCGATATCCCGGTGGACAATCTGATGGGTTCCCCGGTGTTTGTGGACCACTTCTTCCGCCGCTTTGCCCCCGTCCATGACGAGACCATGGTGGTCTCCCCCGACGTGGGCAGCGTGGCCCGGGCCCGGGCCTTTGCCCAGAAGCTGGATATGCCCATGGCCATCGTGGACAAGCGCCGCCAGAAGGCCAACTCCTCCGAGGTGATGAACATCATCGGCGACGTCACCGGCAAGAACGTGATCCTGCTGGACGATATGGTGGACACCGGCGGGTCCCTGTGCCACGCCGCCCGCGCCCTGGTGGAGATCGGCCACGCCAAGTCCGTCACCGCCTGCGCCAGCCACGGGGTGCTGTCCGGCCCCGCCATCCAGCGGATCAATGAGTCCGTGCTGGACGAGGTGGTGTTCCTGGACACCATTCAGCCCAAGGCCAACATCGCGGATATCTGCCCCAAGGTCAAGTACCTGTCCGTGGCCCACCTGTTCGCCGAGGCCATCGAGCGCATCTACGAGGAGCGGTCCGTGTCCAAGCTTTGGCAGTAATCAGGTCCTTGTTGTCACGCTGCGAAGCGGCCAGGACGTTCGCTCGCTTTCCCTGCGGGGAAGTTCGGCCGCTCCGCTGTGCCTCCTCTCCCCACGCGACCCGCCGCTTTCGGCTGGGCTCGCGCGGGGGCCCCAATATAGGGCGCAGCGGCATTCCCCTTCCTTAAACCATGCAGAGAGAAAAACCCGCTCCGGGGCAAAACGCCTCGGAGCGGTTGTTCCCTGTCCGGAGGTATTTTATGTTTTTCGCCAAAAAGCTCCCCGTGTCCTGGCTGGTTGTGGGCCTGGGCAATCCGGGGGACAAATATGAGAACACCCGCCACAACGTGGGCTTCCTGGTGGCGGACCAGCTGGGGGAGCGTGGGAATTTCCCCATCCAGCGGCTGAAGTTCAAGGCCCTGACCCACACCGCCGCCATCGGCGGGCAGGGGGCGCTGTTGATGAAGCCCGTCACCTATATGAACCTGTCCGGCGAGGCGGTGGGAGAGGCGGCGAGATTCTATAAGCTCGCCCCGGACCATGTGCTGGTGGTCTCCGACGATGTGGACCTGCCCCTGGGCAAGCTGAGGCTCCGCACCGGCGGGTCCGCCGGGGGGCACAACGGCCTCAAAAGCATCATTCAACACCTGGGCTCCGACCAGTTCCCCCGGCTCAAGGTGGGGGTGGGGGGCAAGCCCCACCCCGACTACGACATGGCGGACTGGGTGCTGGGCAAGCTCCAGGGGGAGGACAAAAGGGTGATGGACGAGGCGGTCAAAAGGGCGGCGGACGCGGTGGAGTGCTTCCTGCGGGAGGGCCCGCAAAAGGCCATGAACCGTTTTAACTGACGGAGAAGCGACCGAGCGTCCTGGCCGCTTCGCGGCGTGACAACATTGAGGTAATCCATGAAACAGCTTTTGAACATTTTAGACACGGTGCCCGAGTTCGCCCGGCTGACGGCGGACCTGGAGTCCGGCCGCTCCCCGGTGGAGGTGGCGGGGCTGTCCCCCATCCACCGGGCCCACTTCGCGGCGGGCCTTTTGGAGCGGCTGGACTGCCCCGTGGTGCTGGTGTGCGCCGACGAGGGGGAGTGCGCCCGCCTGGCGGCGGACGTGACCGCCCTGACGGGGGAGAGCGCCACCATGCTCGCCGCCAGAGAATACCTGTTCCACGACGGCGCGGTGGCCTCCCGCCAGTGGGAGCACCAGCGCCTGGCCGCCTTCCACGCCATGGCCCAGGGCAAAGCCAGACTCATCGCCGCCACGGTGGAGGGCCTCTTGCAGCGCACCCTCCCCCCCGAGGAGCTGGAGGCCCACACCGTGGCCCTGGACGCCAAGGGCAGCTATGACCCGGAGGAGCTGGCGGACCGGCTGGCCGCTTTAGGCTACACCCGCTGCCAACAGGTGGAGGGGGTGGGCCAGTTCGCCCTGCGGGGGGGCATTCTGGACGTGTTCTCCCCCGGCATGGACGACCCCGTCCGGGTGGAGTTCTGGGACCGGGACGTGGACTCCATGGGGCTGTTCGACGTGTCCTCCCAGCGGCGGGTGGGGCGGCTGGACCGGGCGGAGTTCCTCCCGGTGAGCGAGCTGCTGCCCGTGAGGGACGGGCACGGAAACTGGGAGCGGCTGAACGACCGGCGGCTCCCCGCCCGGTATGAGCGCCTGACCACCGCCGCCCACCACCTGCCCCCGGACGCCGTTGTGTGCCTGTCCGAGTCCAGCCGGGTGGCGGAGCGGGGCAAAAACTGGCTGTGGCAGCTGGGCGAGGACGTGAAAACGCTGATTGAAAACGGGGCGGTGGACGGCAAACACGCCGTCTTTGCCGCCGGGATGGACGACCTCATGGCCGTGCTGGCCGACCATGCCCTGTGCTTTCTGGACTCCTTCACCACCTCCGCCGCCCCCCTGCCGCCAAAGGACATTTTGACCGCCCAGGGCCGCCAGCTCTCCTCCTTCGGGGCCAGCCTGGACGCGGCGGCGGCGGACCTGACCCAGCTCCAGACCTCCAACGCCGCCGCCATCGTGCTGGTGGGCAGCGAACAGCGGGCCCTGAACCTCCAGTCCATGCTCCGGGAGCGAAAAATCCGCTCGGCGGTGGACTTCCAGCTCCACGACCTGCCCCAGCCCGGGGGCATCACCATCGCCGTGGGGGGGCTGTCGGCGGGCTTTGACTACATCGGCTGTCCCTACGCCGTCCTCACCGAGGGGGGGAACGAGCCCCGCCGGAAGGGCAAGCGGCTGAAGCACGCGGCGGACCGCCGGAAGGTGGACTCCTTCACCGACCTGTCCCCCGGGGACCTGATCGTCCACGAGCACCACGGCATCGGCCGGTTCGTGGGTATGGTGAAAATGACCGTGGACGGGGTGGAGAAGGATTACGTGAAGCTGGCCTACGCCGGGGCGGACGTGCTCTACCTGCCCGCCACCCAGCTGGACGCCATCGCCAAATACATCGGTTCGGGGGACGACCCGGAGACGAAAAAGCTGTCCAAGCTGGGGGGCACCGAGTGGGAGAAGGCCAAGACCCGCACCCGCAAGGCCGTCAAGGACCTGGCCAAGGGGCTCATCCAGCTCTACGCCCAGCGCCAGCGCCAGCCGGGGTACGCCTTTGCCCCCGACTCCCCCTGGCAGAAGGAGTTTGAGGAGGATTTCCCCTACGAGGAGACGGAGGACCAGCTTCGCTCCATCCGGGAGATCAAAACCGACATGGAGACCCCCCGGCCCATGGACCGGCTGCTCTGCGGCGACGTGGGCTACGGCAAGACGGAGGTGGCTCTCCGCGCCATTATGAAATGCGTGCTGGACGGCAAGCAGGCGGCCATTTTGGTGCCCACCACCGTACTGGCCCGGCAGCACTACCTCACCGCCCGCTCCCGCTTCGCCAAGTACCCGGTGGAGATCGAGGTGGTCAGCCGGTTCCGCACCCCCGCCCAGATGAAAAAGGCCCTGGCCGGGGTGGAAAACGGCTCGGTGGACCTGCTCATCGGCACCCACCGCCTGCTGCAAAAGGACGTGCGGTTCAAGGATTTGGGCCTTCTGGTGGTGGACGAGGAACAGCGCTTCGGCGTCACCCACAAGGAGCGCTTAAAGGAGATGTCCAAGCAGGTGGACGTATTGACGCTGTCCGCCACCCCCATCCCCCGGACGCTGAACATGGCGCTAAGCGGCATCCGGGACATGTCCGCCATTGAGGAGCCCCCTTCCAACCGCCAGCCGGTGCAGACCTACGTGCTGGAGCACGACTGGTCGGTGCTGGCCGACGCCATGCGCCGGGAGCTGGAGCGGGGGGGCCAGGTCTACTACCTCCACAACCGGGTGGACACCATCGAGCGCACCGCCGCCCGCATCAAGGATATGTTGGGGGACGCCGCCGAGGTGGCGGTGGGCCACGGCAAGATGAGCCAAGAGGAGCTGTCCGACGTGATGACCCGGGTGTCCGACGGGGAGGTGGACGTGCTGGTGTGCACCACCATCATCGAGACGGGCATCGACATCGCCAACGTGAACACCCTCATCATCGAGGACGCGGACAAGATGGGCCTGTCCCAGCTCCACCAGATCCGGGGCCGGGTGGGCCGCTCCCCCCGGCGGGCCTACGCCTACATGACCTACCGCCAGGGAAAGGTGCTCACCGAAATCGCCGCCAAGCGGTTGAGCGCCATCCGGGAGTACGCCGAGTTCGGCTCCGGCTTCAAAATCGCCATGCGGGACCTGGAAATCCGGGGCGCGGGCAATCTTTTAGGCCCGGAGCAGTCCGGCTTCCTCATGAGCGTGGGCTATGACCTGTATTTGAAACTGCTGGAGGAGGCCGTTTTGGAGGAGAAAGGCGAAAAGCCCGACCGGCTCCCCGAGTGTACGGTGGACCTCACCGTGTCCGCCTCCATCCCGGACAAATACGTCCCCGACCCGGGCCAGCGGATGGACCTGTACCGCCGCATCGCCCGTGTCCGCACCGAGGAGGACGCCGACGATGTCACCGACGAGCTCATCGACCGCTTCGGAGACCCACCCCGGCAGGTGAACAACCTGCTGGCGGTGGCCCTGCTCCGGGGGAAGGGAGCGGCCTGCCGCATCAAGGACATCTCCCAGAAGGGCGGGGCGCTGGTGTTCACCCTGGAGAAATTTGATTTGGAGTCCATCGCGGCTCTGGCGGGGCAGTACCCAGGCAGGATGCTGTTCTCCCCCGGCGACGTGCCCGCCCTCACCCTCAAGCTGCGCAAAACAGACGAGCCCCTGCGGACAGCCTCCCAGGTGGTGGAGCGGTACGCCGCCCTGCTGGGCCGGGAGGAAGGCTCCTAGGGACCTTGGAGTCGTGCTCCACAAAAAGGGGCCCCCGCAAAGCCGCCCTTTGGCTTTGTGGGGAGAGGAGGAGCAACGTAATAAGCGAGTTTCCGCCGCAGGCGGAATCGAGGGATATGGAGTTTGCTCCGACGATACAACCTGAATTTGCATTTCCCGCCCCGCTGATGTATAATAGCCCCCAGCGGCGCTTTGTCCGTGAAAATCTGCCTCATGATTGGAGAATATGATGAAAAACTGGAAACGACTGCTGGCCCTGTGCCTGTCCGGGGCCATGGCCCTGTCCCTGTCCGCCTGCAGCGGCGGCGACAGCTCTGAAAGCGCCTCTCCCTCCCCCGCCCCCTCTTCCGAGGCCTCCGGCCAGCCTGACCCCAGCGCCTCCCCCGCCATCGAGGCCGACCTGAGCCAGGGCGTGCTGGAGTTCTCCGCCGGGGTATCCCCCACCGACACCCTTCTCACCATCAACGGAACGGAGGTCCACGCCGACCTGTTTTTGTACATGCTGGCCATGAACTGCATGAACATCCAGCAGTACCTCCCCTTTATCGGCCAAACCATGGAGCAGGTGGGCCCCACTATGCTGGAGGAGACCGTGTCCATGGCCGTGCAGCAGGTCCTTATGCGTCAGAAAGCGGCGGAGCTGGGCTGTCTGCTCACCGATGAGCAGAACGAGGAGCTCCGCAAGGCCATGGACGAGGCCGACCTGGACACCAACGCCCCTTTTTGGGGACTCACGGAGGAGGGCGTCGAGTTCATTTTTGAGATGAACGCCTATCATGAAAACATATACAACGCCGTCACCCACGACCCCAGCGGCGAGGAGCTGGCCGGTTACCTCTACCGGGTCAAGCACATCCTGTTCAAAACCGTGGACGACAGCCGCCAGCCCCTGCCCGACGACCAGATTGCCCAGAAGAGGGCCCAGGCCGAGGAGGTCCTGGCCCAGCTCCAGAAAGCGGACGACCTGCCCGCCCTGTTCGACCAGCTGATGAACGAGCACAGCGAGGACGGCCGCGGCGACGACGGCGCCCTGGCCGCCCCCGACGGCTATCTGGCCGCCCCCGGCGATATGGTGGCCGAGTTCGAGACGGCCTCCAAAGCCCTCAAGGAGGGCGAGCTGTCCGGCCTGGTGGAGTCGGATTACGGCTATCACATCATCCTGCGCCTGCCCCTGAACCTCACCGACGAGGAAAAGGCCAATCCTGAGTACGCGGAGGGCTTCCGCGACGCCGCCATGGCGGAGCAGATTGGCCAGTGGGCCGAGGCCTCCGAGGTGACCCGCGCGGACGCGCTGTCCGGCCTGAACGTGGCGGACTTTTACGCCAAGCTGGCCGCCTACCAGCAGGCTTTGCTGGACAAGAACGCCGCTGAGAGCGCCCCGGTGGACAGCGCACCCATTGAGAGCGGCGGGGTGGGCTGAGCACATTATCCTTATCCCCGCGCCGGAGGGAGGGCCATTCTATATGAATTATAAAACCATTTGGGCGGTCACCGGTATTGTCTGTTTTTGCCGCGGCCCTCAAAAATTTCAAAAAAAGCGGCTGGGGTATTCGGGAAGAGTATTTAGCCGCGGCAGGCCCTGAATCACCTCCCCCTTGACAACCGCCTCCATCTCTGCTATTATTTTCCCAATGCGATAGGGGAGTAACCGGCGGGGTTGTCCTGCGGCTAACGTCAACAGCAAGAGAGATTCTCTCTGGCCTAGTCTGAAACGGTAAGACCTATCCACGGCATTGCGCTGTGGATAGGTCTTTTTTATTCCCGCTTGTCCCCTTCCCTACCATTCGACCCCGCAAAATCGCTATAGTTAAGGTGCGTCAAAAAGGAGTGTTGAACACATGAGCCAATGGTACGCCAAGACCGACCGCCAGGTGCTGAAGGAATTGGGCTCCGGCCGTTCCGGCCTCTCCCCCCGGCAGGCCCAGGAGCGTTTGGAAAAATACGGCCCCAACAGGCTGGCCGGGGCGGCGAAAAAGCCCCTTTGGGCTCGGTTCCTGGACCAGATGCGGGACCCCATGATTATCGTCCTGCTGGCGGCGGCTGTGCTGTCCCTGCTGTCCTCCGGAGGGGAGGACTGGGTGGAGGCCGTCATCATCCTGGTCATTGTGGTGGTAAACGCCTGTATCTCCATCTCTCAGGAGGACAGCGCGGAAAAGGCCCTGGAGGCCCTGCAGAAGATGTCCGCGCCGCTGGCCAAGGTGGTCCGGGGCGGAGAACAGATCCGGCTGGAGACCGACGTCCTGGTCCCCGGCGACATCATCGTGCTGGAGGCCGGGGACCTGGTACCCGCCGACGCCCGGATTCTGGAGTGCGCCAACCTGAAGGCGGACGAGTCCGCCATGACCGGGGAGTCCGTGCCTGTGAACAAGCAGGCCGGGGAGGTCCTCCCCGCCGAAACCGTATTGGGCGACCGGAGCAACATGGTCATCTCCTCCACCGTCATCACCAACGGCCGGGCCCTGTGCGTGGTGACGGACACCGGCATGGACACCGAGGTGGGCCGCATCGCCGGAATGCTCCTGGGGGAGGAGGACGCCTCCACCCCCCTCCAGCGGAAGCTGGCGGAGATCTCTAAGACCCTGTCCTTCGTCTGTCTCGCCGTGTGCGCGGTGATGTTCGGGGTGGGTATGCTCTACCACCGGCCCCTGCTGGAGATGCTCATGGCCGCCGTGTCCCTGGCGGTGGCCGCCATCCCCGAGGGCCTGCCCGCCATCGTCACCATCGTGCTGGCCCTGGGGGTGCAGCGGATGGTGAAGCACAACGCCATTGTGAAAAAGCTGCCCGCCGTGGAGACCCTGGGCTGCGCCGGGGTGATCTGCTCGGACAAGACGGGCACCCTCACCCAGAACCGCATGACCGTCAAGCAGGTGTGGACCCCTGGGGACCGCCACCGCCGGGAGGCGCTGACCATCGGTGCGCTGTGCAACGACACCGTGCTGGCCGCTGACGGAAAGACCGCCGGCGACCCCACCGAGACCGCCTTCGTGGACGCCGCCCTGCTGGACGGCCTGGACAAGAACGCCTTGGAGCGGGAGATGCCCCGGGCGGCGGAGCTCCCCTTCGACTCCGACCGGAAGCTCATGTCCACCGTCCACCCCCTGCCCGACCACCCCGGCAGGTATCGGGTGATGGTAAAAGGGGCGCCGGACGTACTCCTGTCCCGGTGTACGCACATCCTGGCCGGGACTGTCACCCCCCTCACCGCCGCCCTGGCCCGGGATGTGGAGAGCGCCAACGGCTCCATGGCGGAGCAGGCCCTGCGGGTCCTCGCCTGCGGGTATAAAGACATCGAAGCATTACCCGCCGGAAACCCCTCCAGCGAAGAATTGGAGCAAAACCTCACCTTTGTGGGGCTGGTGGGCATGATCGACCCGCCCCGGCTGGAGGTGAAGGACGCGGTGGCCCAGTGCTACGCCGCGGGCATCCGCCCGGTGATGATCACCGGCGACCACAAGCTCACCGCCATGGCCATCGCCCGGGAGCTGGACATCTGCCGGAGCGGCGATCTGGCCATCACCGGGGAGGACCTGGACTTCATGCCCCAGGAGCTGCTGGAGCAGGACGTGGACAAATTCGCCGTCTACGCCCGGGTGTCCCCGGAGCACAAAATGCGCATTGTCAAGGCGTGGCAGAAGAAGGGCATGGTGGTGGCCATGACCGGGGACGGGGTGAACGACGCCCCCGCCCTGAAGGTGGCGGACATCGGCTGCGCCATGGGCATCACCGGCACCGACGTGGCCAAGGGCGCGGCGGACATGATCCTCACCGACGACAATTTCGCCACCATCGTCAAGGCGGTGGAACAGGGCCGGGGCATTTACTCCAACATCAAAAAGGCCATCCACTACCTGCTGTCCTGCAACATCGGCGAGATCGTCACCCTGTTTCTGGCCACCCTGTTCAACTTCCACCAGCCGCCCTTGGTGGCGGTGCAGCTTCTCTGGCTGAACCTGGTGACCGACTCCCTCCCCGCCCTGGCCCTGGGCATGGAGCCGGTGGAATCCTCCGTCATGGCGGAAAAGCCCCGCTCCGCCAGCGAGCCTTTGTTCAACCGGAGCTTCTCCATCCGTCTGGCCTGGCAGGGGCTGATGGTGGGCCTGCTCACCCTGGCGGCCTACTGGCTGGGGGAGTATGTGCTCAGCGACCCCTCCCTGGCGGACGCTACCGCCAACACCATGGCCTTCGCCACCCTCACCTTCTGCCAGCTGTTCCACGCCTTTGACGTGCGCAGTGAGAGGCAGTCCATCGCCCACATCGGCCTGCTCACCAACCCCGCCATGAACAAAGCCTTCCTGGTGGGTATGGCTTTGCAGCTGTCGGTGCTGCTCATCCCGCCGCTGATGAACGTGTTCCAGGTGTGCGCCCTCAACCCCACAGAGTGGCTGGTGGTGCTGGGGCTTTCCCTGACGCCGCTGGCGGTGTGCGAGGTGGAAAAAGCCGTGGGGAGAGGCAAAATGAACAGAGCGTAAAAATTTGAGAAAACAGACGAAACATACCGTTTGCCTGTTGCAATTTTGGCCCCACCTGTTTATAATGTTAGTTAGAATTCTAACAATCGTCAGAATTCTGACAAAGAAGGGATTCAACAAAAATTTTATTTTGGAGGTCGATTCCCATGAAAGATTTATACGTGGTCAGCTGCTGCCGTACCGCCGTGGGCTCCTTCGGCGGAAGCCTGAAGGACACCCCCGCCACCGACCTGGGCGCCATCGTGGTCAAGGAGGCCCTGAACCGGGCCAACGTGAAGCCCGAGCAGGTGGACGAGGTCATGTTCGGCTGCATCCTGACCGCCGCCCAGGGCCAGAACCCCGCCCGCCAGGTGG
>CANOBV010000006.1 GCA_947564255.1 uncultured bacterium
CCGCGCCGGAGCCGCCGATGACCAGCACATTCAGCGACCTGCGGTGCTTGTGGGTATCCAGCCCCAGGCGGACGTTCTGGGTGAGCAGCTTGTTCTGCTTCTGGGCGAACATGGCGTTGACCTGCTGGGGCGTTCCCCAGGCGGCGGAGCCGTGTTCGGCCCCGTCCCGGGTCCTGCCCCGGTTGGCGGAGGCGTAGCACAACGCGGCGGCGTAGAGGGCGGAGCAGACCAGGATGGACACCAGGCTATGTTCGGTCCAGCGGATAGCGAAAGGGTGCTCCAGCGCCGCCGTCAAATTAGTCAGGATGTCCGGCAGGCCGCCAGCCGGGCTCCGGTCGCCGCCCAGGGACTGGGCCAACAGCAGCGCTGCCCAGACCACGAACAGGTACAAGAAGAGGCGGACGGCAATGCCGCCCGCCCGGTCAGGTCGGTTCAATTCATCATCTCCAATGGCAAGGGGGACGCCCATCATCGGGCGCCCCACTCAAAATTTAACCGTCGATCACCACGCACGGGACCCCGCTCTTTTGGGCAAAGTCCAGCGTGTTTTTCGTCCCGCCCCGCTCCCCGTTGAACACAGCAATCACCAGCCCTGAGTGCCGCACCATCCACTCGTTCCTGGCCTGGTAAGCGGCGTAGGAGAAGCTGGGGCAGATGGTCCGGGTCAGGTCCACCCGGGCCAGCACCCGCTGGGACCGTTCCGACCAGCCGCCGCCCCAGTGCTGGCCGAAACCGGGGTGAGGCAGGGCGCAGATCAGCTTCAGCCGGTCGTCACGCTCCCGCAGGCGCAGGACGATCTCGGCGGCCACCAGGTCGGTCCCCCTCGCCATGCCGGTGATGTAGGTGGTGAAGCCGCTGGCGACGGCCCGTTTGATCTCCACCTCCAACAGCCGGGCCAGCTCCTTTTCCGTGATCTTCAGCTTTTCGGGCCGATGCCCGCTGAAGCAGCAGCGGTGTTTCCTCAATTCAGTCTCTGTCATGGATCATCCCTCCTGGGGTAGACTATAGCATTATCTAATGTTACAGTCTATACCCAGAAAGGGAAACGCCCCTATTATCTTATTGAAACATTAGATAATGGAGGCATGAGACATGGTGAAACTGAGGGTGCTGGAGCTCCTGGCCCAGCAAGGCAGGTCAAAATACTGGCTATATAAGCAACTGGGCATGAGCTATCAAAACTTCAATAAAATGGTCAACAACGAGACCCAGTCCATCAAGCTGGAGCGCATTGAAACGCTGTGTCAGCTGCTGGATTGTACGCCCAACGATCTGTTCCAGATCGACTGGGACAGGCCGGACGGCGGCGACTGATCATCTTTGCTTCGGTTTTGCCCTGCTTTTCTCCCTGACCGGCGCGGACCGCTCCCCGCTGCTCAGCCGGACGCGGTACCCCTCCAGCCGGGCCAGGATGGAGGGCCGCTCACTCCTCCCGCCGCTCTCTCTGGAAGCAGAGGAGCTGGCTCTGGTATCGGGCGAGTCTGGTTGCGACTGAGAACCGTTTTTTGGCGGGATGTCCCAGGGATCGTCCGGCAGCTGGGAGCGGGGCGGGGGAGGGTCCCACCTGTCCTCCGCCCGCCCCGCCGGGGGGCGCTGGGTGTCCTCCCGTTCCGCCTGGGGTGCTGGCCGCTCCTGTCCCGGAGGGCCCTCCTGGGGCCCCTTCCGGGCCCGCTGGGGCGATCCCCTGTCCTGGTCCGGGGAGGGCTCCTGACGGTCCCTCTGGGGCTCGGACGGGGCCCTCTCGCCCTGCTCCGGGGCTTGCCGGACAGGGCCTTGGTATAGGATGCGCTCAAAGATCAGGTTGGCCCGGTCCAGCTCGGTCACCGGCATCAACACGTCGATCACCCGGCCCCTGCCGTCCCGGTCTTTGATGGCGGAGAACAGGATTTTCTGCCTTTTTGCGTGCTTTTGAAACTGCTTGTACTGCTCGGGCGACATGGGGAACAGCCGCAGGTCCCTCGTTTCCCGCAGCATCCGCTCCATGTTCACCTTGCCGGAGAGGGCCTTGTTGTTCCGGGCCAGCGCCATGGTCAGCGCCAGCAGGTTTTTCAGTGCCGAGCCGCCCAGCCGGACGATCACCTCGCCCCCGGACAGCATCATGCGCACCATCTGGTCGGCGGCCTCACCGCCTCCTATCGTCATCTCGGATCACCTCGTCTTTCATTTTGATGTTTTGGATCTCCCGCTCCATCCTGGGCAGGTTTTCCCGGATCTCCCGGCAAAAGGCCAGCTTTTTCCGCTCCGCCCGGATTTGCCGGTTGACCTCCGCCAGCTGGCGGTAGATATCCGCCTTTTCCGCCGTCAGCCGGTCCCGGGGAATGGGGCACCCCTCCAGCACGTCCAGGGCGTCCATATACCGGGCGAATTCCTCCTCCATCCCGGACAGGCCCTCCCCGTAGAGCCGGGCGGCGGGGGCCAGGGCCTCCGCGTCGGCCAGGGCGTCGTACCACTTTTTCCGCCTCTTTTTGCGGACGTTGAGGACGATCCGCTGCTTGGTGAGATCGGCCAGCGCTTCCTCCGTCCGGGCCTCAAAGGCGGACATCTCCTCGGGGGTGCTGATCTCGTTCTCCCGGAGGAAGGCAAGTTGGGCCCGGTATCGCTCCGCCCGCGTCACTTCCTGGCGGAGCCGGGGCGTCACTTTGGGCGGATACTGCCGCTGGCCCGCCTTGCCCAGCACATACAGATAGTGGACGTAAAGCGCCATAAATCCGGTATATTTCGGGTGCTTTTTATAGGGCCGGTACGCCGGGCGGCGCAAATTGGCGGGCCGCAGTCCCGCCTCGATGGCGGTGAGGTTGCCCTCGATGGCGGCCCGGATGCCCTCCTCGGTGAACAACCCGTTTCTCCGGCCTGGGTACATGAACCGATCCTGGCCCCGCAGCCGGAAGCCCAGGCGGTTGCCGTGGTAAATTTCATACCCTGCGTGTTCCATCAACAGGTAGAAGTGCCCCAAATCGTTGGCGCTGTCGATGGCGGCGCGCAGGTCGGCCTCCAGCATGGTGCGGAAGGTGGGCTGTCCCTTGGACTGGCGGAGCCACTCGGCGTAGCTCACCGCCTGGGAGGGCTGGCCCGACATGAGGACGGACAGCCCGTGCTCCCGGCACAGCCGGTCCGACACGGCCCGGATCTGGCTGTAGTAGGTCCGGGCATTGCTGTGGTATTTCTCCCCTGTGTCGGCGTTGACGGAGTTGAAGATCAGGTGGGCGTGGATGTGCTCCTTGTCCACATGGACGGCGATCACCGTCTCGTACCCCGGCAAATGCTCCTGGGCGAACGCCTTGGCGATGTCCAGGGCCAGCTCCGGGGACACCTCGCCGGGCTTGAAGGACTGGATGATGTGGTAGTATTGCACCCCGTCCGTCTTGCCCACCTCCCGCTTGGTATCCAGCATCTGGCGGCACTCCCGGCCAGGATCGCAGTTGAGGTGGACCGTGAGGGTATGCTCCTCCGTCTTGTCCCCGTTGAGGATGTACTTGATGCCCAGGTCCAGCCGGGCGTGGCGGGCTAATATTTTCGTGACGGCCATGGATCACCTCAAAAAAAGCGGGCAGACTCCTGAGAGCCCGCCCGCAGCGTTTTCTTTCAATTTTTCAGATATATGGACTGAAGAAACGACTTTCCTGTCTCCGTTTTGAAGAGCTTTTCCATCGCCTGCTCGATATGTTCCCGGGTGTAGTTCCCCTCATCGGCGTTGACCAGATAGTCCGCCTCCAGCAGGATCTGGTAGTCCGGCCCGTCCACCTTCTCCGGGGTGTGGTGGTGACCCACCAGGTAGACCACCCGCCCCACACAGGCTTGGTGTAGGCCGCTGCCCTTCAGGAACGGGATGGTCAGCGCGGGGCCCTCCTGTTCCTGGTGCTTGCCATCGGCGCTGCCATACTTCTCCCGGCACAGGGGGCAGGCGATGTCGTGGACGATGGCCGCCGCCTCCAGGCTCATCTGGGACATCTCATCCAGCCCCTCGCACTGGCCGATGGTCTTGGCGTAGGCGTAGACCTTCAGGAAATGGTTGATGTCGTGGAGATCACCGTCATAAAACTTGATCATTTTTTCGGTGAGTTTCGCAATGTTCTTCGCGGTTTTCATTTCGTCACCCTTTCGATGTAATAGGTTATTATACCATTTTTTCGTGCTTGAAACAAGCAAAAACAGGTGGACAACATTTTTCTGCTGTAAACATGAAACAGTTTTTTTGCCATCCGGTGCATCGGCTCACAGCCCTGCTTCGGCGAAACAGCGCAAAAAAGGAGAACGGATCATTTAGAATCCGTTCTCCTCAGTCAGAAGGCTATTTCATGTTTGGCTGAAAATAGGGGGAGTCCTCCGGCTTGAGCCGGGGCGCGCCGAAGGGAAAGAACTCCAGAAAATCCATTTTCCGCTCCCGGAACCAGGTCTCGCAGTCCACCTCGGCGGCCACGCCCATGCCGTTGGGGCAGAGCAGGAACGCCTCCGGGGGCTGGTCTGACGCCAGCGCCGCCTGGAACAGCAGGGAGAACACCTCTCCGTGGGCGACAATGGCCACCTTTTTGTACCCGCTGCGCCGGACCTCCGCTACCACATGGGTCATCCCGGCCAGGGCCCGCAGCTGGGTTTCCATCAGTGTTTCCCCGCCAGGGAAGCCAAGGTCAGGGGCCTGTTCCAGCCATTTTTTACCGGCGGCCCCTTCCATGATCTCTGAGGCCGGGCGGTTTTCCAGCTCCCCGAAGCGGTATTCCCAGAAGTTCTCCACCAACTCCGGCTCCATGCCGGGGTAGAGGATGGCGGCGGTCTCCCGGCAGCGGATGGCGGGGCTGGCGTAGAGATGGTCCACCTCCGGGTAAGAATAGAGCCGCTTCAGCTCATGCAGCTCCCGGCGCCCCTGCTCAGATACCAGCGCGTCGGTGGAGCCGCACAGCAGGCCCTTCTCGTTGCTGGTGGTCAGGCCGTGGCGGACAAAATATACCGTGAATTTGCTCATATGATTACTTCATCCCTTTTGTATCTCAAAATATCTGCTGATCTCCTTCATCCTGCCGCTCTGGGCCACATGGAAGGGACACCGCCTGTCGCAGTGGCCGCAGCCGGTGCAGTCGGACGCCTTCTTGTCCAGCTTGGCGTAGTGGTCCGCCGCCATGGCGTCCCCGGCCAGGGCCAGGTCGTAATACTTGTTGATGAGGCCCACGTTCAGCCCAGCCGGGCAGGGCTGGCAGTGGTTGCAGTACACGCAGGCCCCCGCCGCGTCCCGGGGCGCGAAGGTGCCCAGCACCGAGTAGTCCCGCTCCTCCGGGGGGGCGTCCAGGAAGCCCAGCAGCTCCACCATGTCCTGCTTCCCCCGGATGCCGGGCAGGACGGACAGCACCCCCGGCTTGTCCAGGGCGTACTGGATGCACTGATATTTGGTGAGGGCCTGCCCAAAGGGTGACGCTTTGGCGTCCAGCAGCTGGCCGCCGGAGAAGGGCTTCATCACGGTGATGCCGATCCCCGCTGCCTCGCAGCGGCGGTACAGCTCCATCCGCTCCCCGGCGGTGCCGTTGGCGAACTCCCCATGGTGGTAGTCGTAGCCGGGGTTGATGGAGAACATCAGCAGCTCCACCAGCCCGGTGTCCAGCACCTCATTGGCCAGGGCGGGGGTATGGGAGGACAGGCCGATGTGCCGCACCACCCCCTGCTCTTTCATGTCCAGCAGAAAGTCCAGGATGCCGCCGTCCCGGTAGGCCCGCCAGTCCTTCTCCTCGTCCAGGCAGTGGATCATGCCGTAGTCGATGTAGTCGGTCTTGAGCTGGGTGAGCTGCCAGTCCACCGAGCGTTTCACCGTGTCCAGATCGGTGGACCAGCCGTACTCCCCAGTCTCATAGTTGGCGCCGAAATGCACCTGGTAGCGGATATTTTTCCGCACCGAGGCGAAGGCCGCGCCGTAGTAAGCGAAGGTGCCCGCCTTTGCAGTGGCCAGGTCGGCGTGGTTCACCCCGTTCTCGTAGGCGAAGGTCAGGGCGTCCACCGCCTCCCTCTCGCTGGCGTCGCAGATGTAGCTGGTGCCCAGGCCGATGACGCTGATCCGGTCGCCGGTGGTCCGGTTGATCCGGTATTCCATGAAAATTTCCTCCATAATTCGTATGATATGCTCATTTTACAGCAAGCGGGGCGGAAAAGCAAACGCCTAAAATGAATAGGTCGCCATAGCTGAAAGGCATGGCATACTGGGATGGTCACGCCCACTGAACATTTTCTTTCCCCGCACCCACCTCAAAGTGGTATTTGGCGATGCCCAGGTCCATCTTCACATAGAAGGCGTGGCCCGGCTGGGCGGACACCCTGCCGTCCTCCTCCAATGCAAACAAGAATTTCTGCTGGTTCACCGCCGTGGGGGCCAGCAGGACCGCCTCCATCCCGGCCCGGAACCAGTCTGGCATGGGCCCCTCGGCCCTGGCCAGCTCCTCCAGGGGCTTGGACTTGTGGGGGACGCCCTGTGTGGCGCCGTGGCCCAGGGCGATGACGGCGGCCAGCTTCTCCCCGTCGCCCAGGGTGTAGGCCGACCTCACCTTGGTGAAGGTCAGCGCCACCCAGCAGGTGTTCAGCCCCATCATCTGGGCCTTCAGCACCAGCCGCTCCCCCCAGTAGCCGCACTTCTCCTGGAGGTCCGGCCCGGCCTTGCCCACCAGCGCGAAATAGTTTTGCACCCCGCTGAACTTGCCGTACCGGGCCATGGTGCCCTCAAAGGCTTTGGGCTCGTTGGTGACCAGCTGGATGTGCAGGCCGCTCTCCCGGTTGCAGGCGTCCACCTCCGCCCGGAGCGTCGCCAGCTCCTCCGGCTTCAGGGGCTTGTTCAAATACTGCCGGACGCTGTGCCGCGCCCGGATGGCTTCCAATTCTGTCATGCAGGGGTTCCTCCAATCGTTAATTGCCGCTATTATACCACACTGCCGCCTCAAAGGGAATCGAAGCACCCTATTTTTTCGCAATCTGGTACATCAGCTCATAGACCTGATCCAGCAGGAACAGCCCCCGCTTGGCGTCCTCCGCCCTGGCGATCCCGGCGTTGACGCTGCGGGCAATTTGGTTTATATTGTTCCCAATGTGGTGGATCTCCGTCCGAAGCTCCTTGATCTCCTGGGAGGGGCGGGCCCGGACGGGCACTCCCTCGATGAGACGGACCAGGTAGGCCCTCCGGGAGAGACCGCACTGCCTGGCCTGGGTCACCAGCCGCTCATACTGCGCTGGTGTCAGCTCAACGTGAAGGTGGTGTTTTTCGATTTCGTTTCACCTTCTTTGAGCGGCCACCTATATGGTTTCCATCTGAAATCGTTCCTCTTATGCGGAAATCGTCGGTGGCCCGAACAACTTTGGCGTAGGTTTCCATAAGAGCGTTTAACTCCTTCCGATTGGGCGTATCTTTATGATTTTCAATATACCGGGCGCAGGTCTTTCTCAGATTTTCAAAGTAACAAGGAGCCAATTCCAAAAGTGCCCTTTCCACAGCGTCTCGTAAGTGCAGTATATGTTGACGTTCCCACTCCAGTTTGTCAAATGGCGCCTCACCGCTAATATAACTTCTCGCCTGTTCATAAGTTAATTTTTTCGTTGGATACACTCCTTCCTGCGGCACCGCCGCCGATTTTCCGCCCGCAGGCGGCATATGGGGACAGGGGGATACCCCTGCAAGCGCGCAAAATGTACATTTGCGCTATGCTTGCGGGGTCGCCGCCAGCGGCGGCGACCCCCTCGGGCGGGCGGAGCCCGCCCTTCGTCAGAAGAAATTTCGCTCTGCGTAGTCCCCGCTGTTTAGCGAGGACTACGCCCGCTTCATTTCTTCTTCCTCTCCCCACCGCAACCGTTTCGCTGGGTTGCGGCGGGGGCCCCGTGTAAACGATCACCTCTCTTGCCTGTCATGGGGCTGCCGCTTCAGGTCGTAGTGCTCCACGGGCACATCCCGCAGATCCAGGCTGTGTTTGTCAGACACATAACAGGAATATCGGGCATAATCATAGCCCTCGCAGTTCACCAAGATCCCGTCATGGTGCCTCTCGGTGGTCACCAGCAGGCAGCGGGTCACACCGTTATCATAGCTGGTGCTGTCCTTATAGGGGGCGAGGAATGGCATATCCCGCAGCAGATTAGCGGAAAAGTGCTGGAAGTGCTGGGCAGACAGATGGATGACCCTGACCACTTCCACATGGATGGTCTGCGCGGGCTTTTCCTCCATCAGCTCCTGGGCGTGGCTGGCCTTGAAGAAGAAACAGCCTTTGATCTCAGATCGGGGCAAACGATCATCTCCCTTCCGGTGTCAGCACAGACACCGTGATAGAACAAATTCGGCTCAAAAAGGAGGCCAAGGGGTTTCCCGTAACCCCTTGGCCTCTACCGCTCCCGCGATTTTCTGCGCGGCGGTTTCTGCTTTTGCACAGCATCCAACCCTTGCTCCAGATATTCATCCAGTTCTTGGCGCAGCTCGTCGAACAGCTTCCTGGGAGCCATATCGCTCTGCGCTACCGCGGTTCCGGCAGCGAACAGCGCCATATGTACGATGCCTTCCTCTCCCTCCCGCAGGATGCGCTGGACGGTCTCTCTGATCCACGACTGGCGTTGTGCCTCGTCCCACTGGAACGGATGACACAGATCCAGGAACTCATAATACCGGGCGGCGATCCGGCCCGGCGTAGCGGAGGGGAACCAGGGGTTGTCCCACTCCGCAAAAGGAATGGTAGACAATATATGACGGCCGCCGTCCCCTTGCTCCCACACCCGCACCCGGTCAAAGCCCATCTCCCGGGAGACACGGGCGAGGATCTCCATGACCGCGGGATCGTCCCGGAGCCGCTCTGACCGGGTAAAGTCGGTGACAAGGTAGTTTTCTCCCTGACGCACATGGAGGATGTCGGCGGCGCTCGTACCATCGGCGCTCTCTAGCCCCAGCGTCAGGCGGGCAGGGGGCTGACCGTCCGGGCCGGGCTCCGCCGCCTCGCTGTTGTAGTCCTGGTCCCGCAGCTCCTCAAACCGGGCCCGGGCCGCTTCAAAGGAATCAAAATGTTCCAGCTCACTGGGCTCCGGGGCGTTGTCCGCCCAGGTTTTCAGGTCGGCGATGATGTAAAACCGCCAGCCGGGAGCGGCATCGTGGGCTGGTTCTTGAACAGATCCAGCCTGCTCCGGTGCGGGCCGCTCCCCGGACAGGGGCCGGAGGCAGTCCAGATGCTTGGCGGCGTAGATAGCGTTGCTGGTGAGCTGCCTCTGCCAAGCGCCCACACTGGGCGCCCATTTAAAGCCGCTGTGCCGCATGGCCGAACAGGTGTCCCGGTCCGGCTTCTCGTGGAAGAACACCTGGAGCCGGTTGATTTCCCGGTCCATCTTCACCTCGCCACCCTCAAAAACCCAGCCCTCATAGTCTATATTCGCTTTCGCAGACAGCTCCTCGATCCGTTTTTTTGTCTGACGGATGTTGGCGTTATTGTTGTTTAGGAGAAAGCTGTCATAGGGGCTGGGATACTTCTGCCAGCTCCGGGCTATGCGGGCATTCAGCCTCTCGATCTCCACAGCGGACAATTGCGGACAGCCCTCCAGCGTCCCGTGCTTACGATAGTAGGCGTTCACCGCCTTCATTTTCTCCTGAAAAGCCTCCAGGCCGGCCAGCTTGACCTTCAGCTTGTCCACAGCGGCGGGATCGTCCGCACTGATCCCGCCCCTGCCGGTGCCCCGGATCTTGTCCAGCAGGCCCCGGATCTGCTGGTATTCCTCCATGGCGGCGGCGTCCGCCTGGTTCTGCTTCTGCTTTTTTCGGACGGGGAAATTGCTCCCCCCGGCCACCAGGATGGAGGGCACCCGGGCGGCGATCTCATTGCGGCGGTTAATATTGTCCGCCAGTTTCCGGGCGAAGGTGTCCAGCAGATGGTCGATCTTGTCATGATGTATGGGGTCCACCCGCTGCTTTTGCCGCTCCGCCAGGGCGGCGGCCTCGTCCACCTCGGCCCGGTAGGACTGGGTGGCACGGCCCGGCACATACTCGAAATAGCTGTTCATCTCGTTGGCCCGCCGGGCCAGGTCCTCATTGATGGGATAATATTTCACGCACAACCTCCTCGCTATGTGAGCTTACCGCTCATTTTCATACATTCCTTTTTTTCTCTTTGCCGCAGATTTTCCGTTGGATTTCCGCGCCTTTTCTAAATGCTCCTTCAGCTCCGCAATTTCTGCCGCCTGTTTTTCGTTTTCGTCAAGCAGTTTCCGAAGCGAACTCCTTAATTCTTTGATGATTTTCGCCCGCTCCAAGTTTTCGTATGTATACGGATACGACGTATATTCATAGGCTTGCGCACGGTTCAGCAGGCTGATATACCAGTTCATATTATGTTCTATCCCTACTACCTCCGTTCCAGGGCGCTCCTGTTTTTTGCCCGCTCCCTGTGAGCGGGCGGCGTCAGGAGCTCCACGGGCGGGGCGTCGGAGCGCAGCAGCCCCAGCAGGCTATGCCGCGCCCCGACGCTGGTCGCCGTGATCTCCTTGACGCACTGACGCAGCCAGGGGAGCTGCTCCGCCATGCTCTGGGTCAGGACGGCGACATCCAGGGCGGTCATCTTCTCCTTGGAAACGTACACGGAATACTGCCCCCGCTCAAAACCGTGGGTGGCCATGAACCGCTGGATGTCCTTGTAGGCCCGCTTGAAAAACTGCGGGTCCTGGGCCGTCTCCTTGCGGGGATAGTGCTGTCTCAGCGCCTCCTGGCTCAGATCGAAGGTGATTTCTTTCCGGCTCATCCCCATGTTACACAGCACCCCGTGCCTTTCCGGCCTGGGCGAGTACGTCCTCCTCGCCGTCCTCATCCTGCCAGACGCAGGCGGTGGCGCAGGCCATGAACCAGTCCGAGCGCAGCAGAGACAGGATAATATCCCACATACACGCGAAGTCATCGCCGTGGCCCTTGTCCTGGAAGGACAGGGGGTCACCCTCGGAGACACAGGGCAGGCTGTGGGCGGCGAACAGGCTTTTTACCGTCCGGTGAACATCCTCCAGCGTGTGGCCTCGCCGCTCTACGGCGGCTTTGTCAAAGGAAAATTTCACTTTCATTTTGCGACACCTCCTGTTGTTTGGTAGCCCACATCATACCGCACCTTTTTGACAATATCCAGATGAATCGGCAGACAGTTATCGGTCACGCCGCCTGGGCCAGCTCCTGGGCGATCCGCTCCCTGGCGAGGCGGGCGTACTCGTCCGTGACCTCGATGCCGGTGGCGGTGTAGCCCTCCAGCACAGCGGCCAGGACGGTGGTGCCGGACCCGGCGAAGGGGTCCAGGATGCGGCCACCCGGCTCGGTGATCTTCACGATGTCCCGCATGAGCTGGAGGGGCTTCTCCGTCAGGTGGATGCGGTTCTGGGGATTGCCGTACTTGAACACCCCCGGCAGGCAGGGGACGGGGCGGTTGATGGGCATATCGCCGTTGGAGCCCCAGACGATGTACTCCGCCTGCTGGCGGAAGCGGCCCTTCTGGGGGCGGGAGTTGCCCTTGTCCCAGACAGCGGTGCCGCGCCAGATCCAGCCCGCCCACTGGAGGGCGTCCGAGGCGGCGGGGAGCTGCCGCCAGTCGATGAACATACACACCGGCGCTCCGGGCTTGCACAGCTTCCGGGCGTCCGCCAGCCACTCCGCCGCCCAGCGGGTCCAGGAACGCTGATCCTTGGCGTCCCCCTCGAAGGGCGGGGGCGCGTGGTCCCCCATGCTGGAATACTTCTTGGCGGTGGACTTGTTCTTCTCCGCCTGGGTGCGGCCCCCGGAGGCGTAGGGCGGGTCGGTGATGACGGCGTCGAAGGAGCCGGGGGCGAACCCCGGCAGCAGCTTCAGGGAATCGCCGTGGATGAGTTCCCAGCGGGGGTCAACGTTCATAGGCGTCAGTTCCTTTCTTTTTTTGAGATTTTTGGGGGCTTGTGTGGTCGGAGAGTTCCGTATCCACATATTCGCTGATGATATGGAGGGCTTTATAGTAGTCTCCGCAGGCGGTGACGCGCTCCACCATCTCCTCGCTCTGCTCAGCCATACCAGCCCGCCGCAGCAGCTTGGCGGCGTGGCCCATAATAGAGAAGATGTTGCCGTCGTGGCCCAGCAGCTCCATGGAGGGCTTGGCGGGGACGGGGGACTCCTCCTGAACAAAACCTCCCAGCTTGTTGGACACATGATCCGAAAGCCAAGTGCCGCCGAACTGCCCATGGGTCTGGATGCGCCACACGGCCAGCCTGCCCGCGTCCAGTTGCACCCCCTCGAAGGGGAACAGCAGACAGGTCAGCTCTCCGTTCTGGAAGAGGGACACATTTTCGGCTTTGAAGGCGCTGCCGTTCAGCAGTATGCCGGCCTCGGCGAACAGCTCATTGATGCCGTCCACCCACTCCTGGGGGTCGCCGCCGCAGCCCTGGAGGATGATGCCCTCCTGGCCGCCCATGCGGCGCAGGTCGTCGGTCGTGATTTGTTTTACCATATTTACCTCTCTTGGCCCCGCCCCAGGCGGGGCGGCGTGTGTTTTGCCGGAGGACGGGGCGGTGTGGGCGCAAGGACCTCCCCCTGACGTTCGACCTCCCAGAGCATACGCCCGATCTCATCGCTGTGGCTGTCCCGCATAAGTTCCGCTTTCCAATAGTCCACCACGAACCCCAGCGGATCTTCAAAGCCGAGCAGAAAGTCCAGGCTTTCATCTGAGCAGGCGTCGGCCAGCTCGTCCCGGAGCTGCTGGGCAGCGGTGATCTCCGGGGCCAGCGCGATCAGCTCGTCGGCGGTCTTGCCCTGGAGCCCTGCCACATAGTCCGTGTAGTTCTGATCCAACCGCATCTGCAGCATATCATTCTGATCCATTACCGTTCATCCCTTCCTTTCCTGGATGCCGAACGCCCGGGAGATCTTCGGACGGGCGCGGGCCGCTCCTGCTCCGGTGTGCGCTCCCGGAACATCTCCAGGTAATCGCCTGCCGCCCTGCGCAGAGCCTGGTAGTCGGCATCGGCGGGCTGGAATGGATACCACTCTATTGTCCCGTAGTTGTTCCGAATGCAGGGCGACACCTCACTGGATAATTTGGGGTCGGTGGAGCTCTGCTTCATCCCGATCACGTCCCGGAAACCCAGGACGAGCCGGTCCACTTCACCGTCTGTGCGCTTCAGCACCGTCAGCCGCAGGGCCTCACTGTAACCCATGTCCGTGGTCACGAACTCGGCCCGCACCCGCAGGTCGCCTCCCAGGTCCCCCAGGCAGGCCCGGCCCACGAATTTGGGGGACGGGACGACCTGCCCGTCCTCGAACAGCTTGCGGAGCTCCTGCTCAAAGAAATTGCTCACCGTTCCGCCCCCTCTCGCTTGTGCTTCTGTTTCCGTTTCGGCGGGTCATACCCAAAATACACCGCGCTGGGCACCAGCTTGTCCCGGTCCGGGCTGAGTTCGATGACGCGGCCGTGCTCGGTGACCACCAGACGGTCCAGGGCCTCGTTCACGATCTTCTCATCGCCCAGCACAATCGCATGGGAGATCACCAGCACATTGCCCTTCACAATGCCGTGGACGATGCACTCGCCGGAGAGGACGGGGTACTTGGACGGTGTGATAGCGGCGGCCATCCCGTGACCGGACAGCCGGGCGCAGTTCTCCACCCGCCCGCCGTCCACACGGGCATGATCCTCCACCCTGGCGCGGCCGGACAACACGGCCCTATAGGCGCGGGCCTCGCCGCAGATCACCGCCTGATCCCGCACAAGAGTCCCATCCGTCACGAACGCCCCGTTGGCGGCGATGGCGTCGTGGGCGATCCAGGAGTCCCTGTCCTCGTAGGACAGGTTGCCTTCTTGCTCCACGAATCCCCCCAGGTCCCCGGCCTTTACCGTGGGGCCAATATCCCGCAGGGCCCGGATGCGGTGGAGGAAGGGGTACTCGGGGTGGGCGATGTCCGTGATCTCAAACTTTTGATTGCCTGGATTCATCGGACCGCCTCCCTATGCTTTGATTTTTTCTTTTCCGCCGTCTCCTCCGGCTGGCGGGGGCGAAGCACATCCCGGGCAGAGGAGCGCGCCACCGTCCGCGTTTTCCCATCCAGGATTAGGCCGTCCGGGGTGGTGTTGCACACCTCCTCGCCGCTGATGACCACGGCGCTGCCCAGCAGATGCACATCGCCCATGACTTTTCCGTACACACAGCATTTGCCGGACAGCCTGGGGGCGCGGGCCGGATCGTCCGGCGAGGCCACGGTCACACTGGCCCCGGAGGCCCTGGCGCAGCCCCACATGGTGGCTCCCCGCAGATAGGCATCGTCCTCGGCCCTGGCGTCGCCGAACAGCACAGAGCCGTGGGAGACACAGGCGCTGCCGCAGACAACGGCCCGGCCCCGCAGGACGGAGCCCTTTTCCACCACGCTGTCCCCGGCGGCGATGGCCTCGTCGCAAACCCAGGCGTCGTCCCCCGGCTCGAAGGACAGGTTGCCTTCGTGCTCCACAAAGCCGCCCAGGTCCCCGGCCTTCACGTTCGTCCCGATGTCCCGCAGGGCCCGGACGCGGTGGAGAAAGGGGTATTCCCCGTGGACAATATCGGTAATTTCATATTTTTGGTTTGTCATACTGCCCCCTATTGGAATAATTTGTAGGAATCAAAATATACGGTTTTGCCATTTTCAGCAGTCTGCGCCGCGGTAAAGTGAAAGGCGCTCCTGGAAATTCCGGCCAGGTAGCTCTCTCGGCCCAGCAGCTGGAGCGCCCGAGCACGGGTGATCGGTTCGCCATCCAGACTGTACGTTGTCCTGCTTGCGTGGAGCGCATCCTCAATTTGCGGCAAATCACATTCGTCATGGCCCAAGGAAATCAAAAACGCCTTATCCTCTTTTGCCAGTTTCATCGTCTTTTCCCTCGTAAATGATGTAATATTCGTTGCTGTCGGTCCCCCATCGGATCGTCTCCATCTCCCGCCTTTCGCTGACCAACCACCCGACAGGCCCCATCACCGCCGCCACATCGGAGGCCCGGACACAGCGGACGGTCCGCTCGACCCAGCCGCCGTGGAGCGTCATTTTTTTGGTGAACACGTTCCGTTTCATCCGCCTGAACGCCGGAGAGGATGCCTCCACCGGCATCCCGAAGGTGGCGCCGTCCAACTCCCTCATATGCAGGTCTATCATGTTGAACTCGCCCCGCTTTGGTGGTAAAATGGACAGGTCACGCAGATGCTGGAATTGGGTAACTCGTAGTGCCTGCCCGTGAACAGGACCGCCCGGTTATCACAGCCTGCGGTCACCCGCCAGGGGGCGCTTTTTCGCTTTTGGCTGTGAACACAGGTTTCGTAGCCGTTCAAGTTTTTGATTTTTGCCATAACGTCCTCCTACCACCGCAGGTGCTCCTCCGCCCCGCAGCGGCGGCAGGAGAGAGTGCTGGTCCCGTTTTCGGGATCGGCCCGCTCCGTCCACAGATGGCCCTTGGCCTCGCAGACCATCAGGTTCTCTATGCACCTGCGGACCTCGTCCGTCTCCTCCGCCCGGAGCACCTCGTAGGACGGGACCGGGAGGCCCATTGCCCGGTAGGCGTCAGCAGCGTCCGCCAGCCACTCCTGGAAGGCGGCGGTGCCGGTGTAGTCGACCACCCGCCGCTCCAGCTCCGCCCGGTCTATCTGGATCTCTGTGCTGATATCCATCACCTCCTCACGCACAGGAGGGGCGCCGCCCCCATGGACAGCGCCCCTCCGCGCACAGTTCAATTTTTCGGTCCATCCGGCCCGCACTGGCCGATCCACTCGTCGAAGTCCAGGATGTCGGCCAGCAGCAGGGCAAGCTGGTACATGGTCTGGCGGTCCTCCGCGCCGTCCAGCCGGATGGCCGTCTCGAACAGGCCCCAGACCAGCTCGGCGATCATCCCGCCGTCGTAGGGCTCCAGGAGCTGGTCGTCGGGCAGGGCGGCCTTGCCGCTGCCGTCGCCCACCAGCTTCCTCTGGCGCTGGATGAGGGCCAGGCTGTTGTCCAGCAGCTCCTGGGGCAGCCCCCAGGCTTTGACGATGAGGGTGGCGCCCGCCTCCGGGAGCGAGGCGTCGCCGGGCTTGTCCGGGGTGCCCAGGGCCAGCAGGTTGACCGCCTCGGTGGTGATCTGCCGGAGCAGCTTCTCCGGCGCGGGGTGGCGTTCGTATTTTGTCATTTTTCTCAGCCTCCTCGATGTTTTTTGGTGGGTCCAGCCCACAACCATACCAGCTTTTTGCGGCAAAAGCTATCACGATACCCAACAAAGATGGAGTGTGAAAACCCAGCAATACCAACAATGGCGGGCTACGCCGCTTTGGGGATCTGCCCATCCTCCTCCCGAAACAGCCGGTCGATGTCGGCGAAGGTCTGGGTGCGGTTGAACTTCTCGGTGGCCTTGCCCGGGATGGCCTGGAGCTCCAGCATATGGGCCCACAGGTCCGGGTGGTGATCGTAGAGGTGGCGCAGTTCCCGCCGTTTGGCGTTGGGGCAGAACCAGCAGCCGCCCCGGTCGGAAAACTCATAAATCGGAGAGAGAAGCCCCGCTTTTTCGCAGAGGCTCCTCGCGTCCTGTTCTGTGTAATCGTATTTTTCCAGCAGCGATATTTTTTGGGCCCCGTCCAGCCGCAGCAGGCGGTCCTGCTCGTCACTGGCGATTCCAATGTACCGGACCGTCCCGGGAGGAAGCGTTTCCTTGTAGCGTTCCAGAGGCTTGACCTTGCAATCCCGCTGGACGGCGCACTTGCCGCACAGGGGGAAGGAACGCACCATGCCTTTCCGCTTCCCTCGGGTCACCCGCCCGGTGAACAGCCCCACATAGGTCTGCTCCGAGCGGAGCACCACCACCTTCACCCCCATCCGCTCCAGGGCAGGGATAGCGGTGCTGTAGATGAAGTCCCGGTGCTCCGGCACCTCGCCGGAGATGTCCCGGTCAAACATGACCTCACAGTACACCGCCTCATCCAGCGGTTCGCCATGCTCTTTGGCCAGCAGAATGGCCGCTAAGCTGTCCTTGCCAAATGAACAGCCGGCGATGTGGAGCGGCCTGCCCATGGTCACCCCGGCTGGAGGCCGGTCAGCTCATCTCTCGTGGTCGACACCTCCCTTTTTCTTTTCAGGACGCTTCTCCTGGGGCTCGGCGGTGCGAAGCATCATGCCGTCGTACATGGAGCTGAACCGCCCGATCTGCTCATCAGTGAGGGAGGCAAAGCTCTCCCCCTGGACTCCGGTGATGAAGAATGTGCCGCAAAGGATGTCATAGGGCTGGCCGGAAGGGCCCAGCAGAGGGCGGTTGGGGGGCAGGCCACACAGCTTTCCCTCCTCGTTGCACACGATGGCGATATCCTCCGCAGAGGATGTCACGACCTCGATGCTCCCGCCCACGAGGGCCTGGAGGGCCTTCAGCTCATCCTCCACCTCCCGCGCCTGGCAGGGCTTCCCCGGCTCTGCCACGAGCACCCTGATCTTACCGCTCATCACGCTTCCTCCTCTCATGTTGTTTGACGGCCATGCCGTTGATCCGGCTGGTGTACTCATGGACCTCCCGCACAGCCTGTTCCCAGGCTTTTTCCAGGGCCGCCACCGGCAGGCCGTTCTGCCGGTAGCCCTCCAGGATGCCCTGATAATAGGACGCGGGCGGCACAGCGGGGGCCCGGTACCGCTCCGTCATGACGTAGGCCATGACCGTGAGCTCCTGCCCCTGGGCGTCCCGCACCGTCACCGGCTCTTTGACGTAGAGGTGGGGATAGCCCTCGTAGCGATCCAGGGACCGCTCACAGTCCGGGGTGAGCTGCCACAGCAGACCGTGGACGGCGGCGCCCTCCTTGGGGCCGATGGTGGCAACTCCGCTGCCCCGGAACAGTAGCTCCCAGCCCTCCAGCTTCACCGGACCCGCCACCTGGGCGTCGGGGCAGCGGTGGGCCATCTGTTCCAAATTAATATTTGAGCCATACGCAAAATAAAGGGAACCGTCAGCCATCGTGGATCACCTCCAGCGCGCCGTACCTGGCCAGATGGCGGATCATGGCCTGGGCCTGGCGCTCCACGCTGCCGGACGGCAGCGGGCAGTCCAGCCCCGTGGTTCGGATGAAATTGGCCCGGAGCTGCTGGAGATAGCTCTCAGCGTCCGGGTGCTCGGTGGGGTCGAAGGCGGCCAACCGGAGCTGGTCCATGATGGCCTCTCCCGTCCCCTCATAGGTCCTTCCGTCGATACGGATCTTCATGTTCACTACCTTTCCGCGTTTCGGTCACGCTTTTTTCTTCTGTTGACTTCATAGCTGTCCTTATCGTGGCGCCAGGCCCTGTCGCCGCTCAGATTTTTGAGTAATTGGTCCCTGGTCTCCTTGAATTCAGGCCCGTTGAGGCCCAGCCGCACCAGCCACACCCGGAAGGTGAACAGTTCGTTGTCGCTGTGGGTCTTGCGCATGACGGTGCTGCGCTGGGCGATGGCCTGGGCGGACATGGCCAAGCACAGGTGGACATAGGATGTCGCCAGCCCGGGGTCCAGGGTGGAGTTGAAACAGCGGAACTCCACGGTGCCCCGGTAAAACATGGAGTGCAGGTTGAGGGCGTGGTAGCGGGTCTTGTTGTAGTGGTCGTGCTCCACATTGCCCTCGTACCAGATCTCCTCCAGCGCGGTCAGGTCCTTCGTCTCGTCGGCGGACAGGGCCCGGGCCTCCCGCAGCATGGGTTCCCGCACCTTTTTGCACCATCTTTTGGCCCGTTCCTCGTTCACCTGGAGGGCCTTGAACAAGATGTCCTCCTTGGAGAACATGATGCCGATGAGGTTTTTCAGGCTCTGCCGGTTGTGGCCGGCCCCGTCCACATGGACGTGGAGGCCGCAGGAATCGTTCACCTTGGCCCCGGCCCGCTCCACCCGCCGCATACACTCCTGGAGCACGGGGAGCTGGTCATAGGTGAGCTTGGGCGTGACCATCTCCACCCAGTAGTACCTGCCCTCGTCATCATCGGGGATGACCTCATAGCCGCTGACGGTTTTCTTCTCCGCGAGGATGCTACTGTCGCTCATCAGCTTCCAGCTTTTCCGCTTGGAGTCTTTTACCACCCAGGTGTCATAAGTGCCGCCCGTATACTGAGCCTCTGTCCCGAAATATTCCGCCAGCGCCCGTGCAGCCTGCCTCCGGGTGATGCCAGTCATTTCCACCTCCACACCGAAGCACTGGTCTTTCAAACCAATCACGCCGCCGCGCCCCCTCTCAGCTCCTCATCCACCGCCCGGATGCGCCGCCCGATGGCCTCGATCACGTTGACGGTGACGCTGTTGCCGGCCTGCTTGTACGCCTGGGCGTCCGAGGTGATAGCCAGCAGGCGGTCGATCTGATCCTCGGCGAAGCCCTGGAGACGCAGGCATTCCCGGGGCATCAGGCGGCGGATGCGCCCGCCGCGCTCCACGATGCCCTGGATGCTGCTGGTCTCCAGGGTGTGGGCGATGTCCCGGCCCACCCGGCCTCGGCGGGTATTGCTCCCGTAGTAGCCCAGGTCCACGGAATCGCCGGGGTTGGCCTCCTTGTAGCCGCGCTTGGTGGCCTCCTTGATCAGCAGCACCCCGGAACGCTCCCTGGGGTGGGTGGACAGGGTCGTCTGCCCATACCGGGCGGTGAGGCACCGGGCGATCTCGCTGGGCTGGGGGTGTCCGGCGCACAGGTCCACCAGGTACAGCCCCGTTTTGGCCCCCGTTCCTCCTGAACCGGAGGTTTGCGTACAAGCTACTCCGCTGGGGTCGTAGACCCGGTATCCCTGGGGGCCTCCGATGAGTTGAATAAGAGCTTTGCCGTCATTTCCGCCGAGAGGAAATACTTTTCCGGCGCATCGGGGATCAAGATATCCGACAAGGAACAGCCTTCGCCGCGACTGGGGGATGTGGAAATTGGCGCTGTTGAGCACAGACCATTCCAGACCATACCCCAGCTCATGAAGCGTGGTGAGGATGGCGTGAAACGTCCGGCCCTGGTCATGCGAAAGCAGTCCGGGAACATTTTCAAGACATAAAAACGCAGGTCGTTTGGCTTCAGCCAGTCGGGCAATTTCAAAGAACAGAGTGCCTCGGGCGTCCTCGAAGCCCCTGCGCTTTCCACTGAGGCTGTAGGGCTGGCACGGAAAACCGGCACAGAGCAGATTAAAGTCCGGCATAGTTCCGGGGTCAATTTCTCTGGCGTCTGGATAATAGACCTCCTCCTTTCCGATCTCGTGGATGGCGCGGTAGCTGGCGTCGGCGTACTTGTCGATCTCGCAGTGCCCGATGCACTGGAATCCTCCGGCCCGGTCCAGGCCCGCCCGGAACCCGCCGATGCCCGCGAACATATCAAAATAGCGGATCAGATGCTTTTTCACCTCCATCGTCTTACGGAACAGCAGAAAACCGGGGACGCTATTCATCCCCGGCCACCGCCGCTCGTTTTATCGTTCACACTGGTTTTTCCGTTTGGACTTTTTCGGTTTCTGCCCCAAAGCGGCCTGTTCAGCCTCCAAACAGGACGAAAAACGCTCACGGTTTTCGGGCAGCGCGCATTTATCGGGATTTCTCCTGATCCAATCTTTCAGCTTTTCCGGGGTGGAGACGTCCGTGCCGTGGTCCTTCAGATAGGCCGTGACGAACTCGATCAGAGGGCGCGAGGGCAGCTTATTGAGGCAGTCCAGGCAGAAGCCCTTCAATGCCACCAGCGCGCGCACCGTGTCGTTCTCCGTCCCGGTGGTCATGCTGCTGTAGTCCCCTTGATAATGGCCCCGGATGATGCCGTCCAGCGCGATCCCCCGATGGACGTCCCGGGCGCTTGCCACATGGCCGGTATAACTGCCGCGGGGCTGGAGCCCGGAGTCCCGCTCCAAAACAAAAGATTTGATCTTGCGCTCCTCCGCCGACCCAATCTCCGCCAGCAGGTCCGGGACGTCTATCGTCAGCGTACCGCTTTCGATTTTGCGGGTGATTTCCTCCGGCACATCCGGAAGGGAACAGTAGCACGCACAGCGATAGGTAACGCCATGCTTGGCGGATCGGAACGTCACCTGATAGCCGAAAGAATAGGGCGCGACATCGGTGTGGCGTATGTTCAGCGCGCCGTTCACGATCCCCTCCATGATCCTGCCGCTCAGTTCCTCATGGCTCAGGCCGCCCCTGCGATCACGCAGGAGCCGCTCCCGGTCCAGTTCCGCCTGCCTGGCCGCCAGATCGTTTTTCAGACCGGCGACGTCCAGCGAGAGGCTCCCCTCAAACAGCATCTGCGCCAGCTCGTCCGGCGTTTTCCCGGCGGCGGGCCCTTCCGGGGCGTAGACGCCCAGCTGTACGCATTTTCCCAGCAGGTCCACCAGCTCTTTCTTGGTAATGAATTGTTCCATGATCATCCCTTTTTCTATCAAATCTTGCAAATAAGTATTCGGATCTGTGATCTCATATTTTCTGTAGGGACTGGCTCTGACCGCCGCCACCATCCCGTCAAAGGCGGCCTCCATATGGAGCAGGTAGGTCCCGTTGTCCCCCCGCAGCGCGTATCTCCGCAGGTATTCCTCTTTCAAAGCCGGGGAGGGGTAGACCAGCAGCAGCCGTTCGCTGTCCAGCGCGCCCAGCAAGCTGATGTGGCAGTTGAGCAGGACCACGTCCGCATCCACTGAGTGAACGTAGTCCCAATAATTTTGGGGGAAAGACGGGTCCCGCCGGGTGTACGCTGTGTTTTGGAGCGAATGCGGGCTGTCGGGAGCATCCGCCGGGAGCACATATTTGAAACGCTCACAGTCCGCGTCTACGATGCGGAATTTGGGATCTACGGCGGATTTTCCGATGCCAGGAAACCCCCAAATAAAATATTTTCTCATGTCACGAACCCGGTCTCATCATCGCTTTGCAGGTCAAGCAGAAAGCCGAGGACGTCGCTCCCGACATCCCCGGCCTCCCGCGCCTGCACTGGCTTTTCTGTTGTTGAGCCGACCCCGCCCCACTCCTCCCGCAGCACCGCCCGCAGGGCGTCCAGCATGGTGCCCTCATCGTGGGCCCGGCAGAGGGCGTGGCAAACAGCGTCGGTCCGCTGGCCCGCGGGGATGGCGGACAGGATGGCCCACGCCTCCCGCTGGAGGGGCGAGGCCATGGAGAGGGACAGGTTCAGCCGCCGCCTATCCATCGCTGACACGGGCGGAGATCTGCTCCACAAGGCGCTCATAGCCCTTGGCGTTCAGGCATACGTCGTCTAAAATTAGGGCCCGACAAAGGCCGTCTATGGCCGAAACGTGCCGCTGCATCAGCGCCGCCCCGCCGCCCAGGAAGATGGCGGGCATGGCCCGCGCGTCCAGGCCGCTCTCGGCGATGGCGGACAGCAGGCGGCGGGTGTAGGCCCCGGCCTCCCGGCGGATGATCTCCTTGGCCCGGCTGTCCACGCCGCTCACATCGCCCCGCAGGACGCTCTCGATCTGCGCCGCCGTCAAAGACAGCCCCAGGGAGCGGCGCACCTGCTCGGCGGTCTCGTCCAGGCAGCGGATCATGCCCAGCTCCAGGCTCCGACAGGCGGCGGCGTTGGGGATGCGCCCGTCCAGCCGCATGAGGTCCACCGTCCAGCCCCCGATGTCCGCCACGATGACCGAGGGCTCGTCCAGCAGGTCCTGCTGGGTGAGGACGGCGGAGTACCCCTGGGGGAACAGGGACACCCGCTCAATGGTGACAGTGTAGGTCGTCCACTCGTAGCGGAAGGTGACGGGCTTGCCGTCCCGGAATAGGTATTCTCTGAATTTCTTCTTGTCCCGCCCGAAGCTGGTAAGGGGCAGGCCGGCCGCCAGGTGGACGGTGGCCACAGGCCCCGCCTGGCGGTAGTCCAGCTCCTTGGCGATGGCCGCCAGGGTGAGCAGGTAGTAGTCCTCGGTGGCGGTCTTGTCCTTCTGGAGAGGCTGGCGGCCGGTACCGGCAACATAATACTTGCCGTCCAGCTCCAGCACATCCATCCGGGTGTAGGGCTCGTGCGCGTACTCCACCAGCCCGGT
This sequence comes from uncultured bacterium, assembly GCA_947564255.1. Lineage (GTDB taxonomy): Bacteria > Bacillota > Clostridia > Oscillospirales > Oscillospiraceae > Enterenecus. Next base: position 22,901 of record CANOBV010000006.1, read on the forward strand.
GGAGAAGGAGAAATGGGCGGTTTTCATGGCTGCGTAGCCGTGATCCACCCCAATCGTGATCGTTTCGCTCATCGTTCGATTCCTTTCTTGTCCTTTATTTTTTCGCTTTTTTTCGCATTCTGACGCGCCGCCAGGATCTCCGGGCTGGTGAGGTTCCAGGTACAGCCCCGGGACTGGGTCAGGTCCTGGATCTGCTCCGGCGTCAGGTACTTGGCGCACAGCCGGGGGACGTAGGCGGGGATATCCGCCAGATCGTAGGGGTAATTGATGCCGTCGCCGTACACGATATCCCTCTCCAGCTCCGCTTTCAGCGCCTGGTACCCGGCGGGGTCGAAGTCCTGGTAGGCGCCCCAGCCTGTAAGCTCCTCGTAGGCGCAGTCCCCGACATAGGGCAGGAAGCTAAAACGCTGGTCCTGATAGTCCGCCGCGCCGGCCAGGGAGTCCGGGTCGGCCAGCGCGGCCATGTACACAGCCTTGCCCTGGCCTACCAGCCAGGCCCGGAAATCAATGAACCCATCATCGGAGCAGCCGTACCGCTCCATCACGCTGGCGGCGGTCCACAGGCCGTACTGATAGGCCAGGTCCATGTACACCCGCGCCATGGTGTCAAACCGCTTTGCCTGCTCCGGCCCCATATCCACCAGCTGTTCCATCAGCCACTCGCCGGGGCCGCCCGGGTGCTCTTTGGCCTGGCCGATGAGGGCCCAGAAGGTGTCCTTGTTCACCTCGGTGATGGTGTCGCTCACCGGGTCTCGCCCCCCTTCTTTTTGCCGTTTTTCGTTTTTTGCTTCTTGGAAGCCGCGGCCCTCGCTCTCTGGATGTCCGGGGCGTTGCGGTCCCAAATGGGGCCACGGCGGGCGCGGGACCGCAGCTCCTCCGGGGTCGTGTGCTGGGCGGTGAGGCGGGGGAGGTAGGCGGCCATCTCGGACCACTCGTGAGGATACTCGATCCCCGCGCTGTACACGATATCTTTCTTCAGCTCTGCCACCATGCGCTGGTGGCCGGCCGCGTCGAGATCGTCATAGGCGTTACGGCCTGTCAGCCGTGCGTATGCCATCTCACCCACATAGGGCAAGTCCGCGAACCGGCAGTCCTCCTCCACGCTGGCGGGGACACCGGCCAGGGAGTCCGGGTCCCTCAGTGCCGCCAGGTAAGTATCCCGGCCCTGGAAAATGAGCCAGGCCCGGAAGTCCTCAAATCCATCGATGTAACAGCCGTCCTCATGGATGAGGATGGCCGCGTTCCACAGCCCGTACTTATCCGCCAGCTCCATGTACCCGTGCAGGATGCTGTGAAAATGCATCACTTGTTCCGGTCCCATACTGATCAGCCGCTCTGTCAGCCAGTACGCCGCCGCCCTCTGGCTGCCGTCACAGGCCGTCCTGGCCTGGTCCAGCAGGGTCCAGAAGGTGTCCGGCGTGATCTCCGTGACAGCGGGCCCGAGCAGCGGCGCACTCCGAGGCCCCTCCAGCTCCTCCCGGGCCAGTAGCGGCCCATCGGCATCCTGCCAGAAGTGGATATACAGCCCCAGGCCGGCCCCTTCACAGGGACAGCAGGCGTAGCCCTCGCCCCAGCCGTTCTCCCACTGATCATGGCAGTACCACTCCAGGTCATCCAGCTCGTTCGGACGCAGTTCACCCTGGCTCCGGCAGGTATAAACGCCGTAGAGCCTGCCGTCCACCACCTCCACCGTGCGGGTGAGGGACACGATCTTGTCACACACCTCAGACCAGTCCTGGTCCGGCGAGACGAAGGCGTCCCGGGCATCCTCCTGGGACTGGAGCGCCCTAAAAGCCTTCATGATCATCCCGGTGTACTCTCCCAGGCGGTCACGGCCCAACGCCTGAAAAGGGATGGCATGGCCGGGGGTGTCCCGGTCGATGATGTCCACCTGGAGGGGGCTGTACAGCTTCAATTCCACTATGCCGCTCATCGTGCTTCGCCTCGCTTTTCGTTTTTATGATGCTCCAGCTCCAATTCACGCACAATGTCCGGGCGGGCCAGCACAGCCCGCAGGTCTTTCCAAAAGCCCATGGTCAGGCCGCCCTTCTAAACCGGGCCAACAGCCGGTCCAGCACATGGATGCGGCCCTGGACCTTGGCGGCGGACACGTCCAGCCCGCCCATCTGCGCCTGGATGCGGCGGCGGATGGCCCGCAGCGCCTGGCGGTCGTTGCAGCACTCCACCACCACATACTGGCTGCCGTGGGCCAGCACCTCCCGCTTGCCGCTCTCGTCCCGGATGCTGGCCATCAGGCGCTGGCCCAGCCGCTTGCGATAGCTGTCCTGGAGGGCAGGAACATCGCCGCAGACGTCATATTTTTTCAAAATAGCGGCGATCTCCCCGGAGCTGATCCTCATGTCGGCGTACAGCCGCTCCATGATCTCCGCCTCCGCCTGGGGCGGAAGATCGGGCTTGCCGGGGGGACCGGCCCCTTTTGCGCGGGTCTTATCGTTCAACGCTCGGCCTCCTTCTTTTTGTGAGATTTTTTAGGGGGTAAGATCACGGCCTCCTTGGCGCGGTCATCGGGACAGGACACATAGAGCCTGTTGATCCGCACAGACCCCTCCGCCTGGAAGCCGGGCGGCGCGTTCTCCAGCCGGGCGGCCACATGGACGGTTTTCCTCCGGCCATCGTCCCGGTCCAGAAAGCTGTAGCTGTGCTCTCCTTCCCGCCGCAGGTCCAGGGGGAAGATGGAGTTCCAAAACAGGATGTACTCCATCACGGCCTGTTTTTCGTCCAGGATCGCTGGCCGCACACCCTGCTCCAATTCCGGGGCCATTGCGTCGATGTACTTCGTCATATCTTGAACGTGGCCGCAGCTGAACTCCGGTGTGCGGAAGCCGAACCGCTCCGTGTACAGCGTCCACCTGTCCAGCCCCGGACTGCCGAGGCGCACTTCGAAGGATGGAATATCGCCGATTTCTCCATCCGCTGGCCGGAACGCCGCACAGTCGTATATCAGATCCTCCTGCCCGATGTTGTTCGTCAAGGAAATGAAATAGTTGTCCAGGATGAGCGGGTCGCTGACACCCAGGATCACCGGCGCGATCAGCCTCAGACGCCCGGCCAGGGCGTCTCCCCGGCAGCACCAATGCCGCCAGCCCGCCGCCCGCTGTGTCTCGATGTCCCTGCCGTTGTAGGCTCCGGCCCGGTAGTTCTCCTGCCACTGGCGGACAGTTATCTGCTCTGTGCTCACCGCTCCGCCTCCTTCCGCCTGGGCGCCTTGGACGGCAGATGGCGGTGCGGATCGGGCGCGCCCCGCTGCAGCTCCGGCCCCAGCTGGTTGACGTAGCGGATCATGTCACGCACATTGCCGCACTGGAATTCCGGCTCCTGGAAACCGTACCGCTCGGTGTACAGCACCCACTTGGCCTTTTCATGGGGACTGTCCTTGGTCACCATGAAATATTTCCCGCTCCGCTCCCCGGACAGGGGCTCGAACCGCACATCGTCATACAGCGGGCCGTTTAAGGGGCAGTTGTTCTTGAACCAGACGTAGAAATTGTCCAGGATGAAGGGGTCAGTGATGCCAAGGACAACGGGTGCGATCTGCTTCAGCCGGCCCGCCAGGGACTCGTCCCGGCAGAACCAGTCGTACCAGCCCGCCTCGATCTGGACGGATCTGTCTTTGTCGTTGAACGCGCCCATCCGGTACATTGTCTGCCACTGGCGGACGGAAACATCCTCACGCACCGCCATCCCTCCCCAGTGAATATTTCTTCAACAAAACACCTCCTGTGTGAAAGTTTATGGTTTTCCTCCCTCATCCGCTGCTTGCCGCCGCCATGGTGTAGTAGTTGTCCTTGGAGGCCGGGGCGTCGAACAGCGCCGCCAGAAGGTAGGCTTTCGTGTTGCGCACCGGGACCTTGTTCTCCAGGATGGCGTCCAGCAGGCGCTCGATGTGGGAGCTGTCGATTTGCCGGAACCGCTCCCGCACCAGGGCGGCGGGGTACTCCCGCTTCCGCCCGACGCGGATGGTGGGGCTCTCGGTGAGGCTGGCCGCCAGCATGATCTCCACGAACTCGTCCACCTGCTCCCGGTTCTCCACGTTGATGATGCGGTCGTACTCGATCTGGGCCCGGATGCGCTCCCGCTCAAAGCGGACCGCCTGCTCGGAGCAGCCCGCTGCCTCGCCGGGCGCGCCCCCGCGCGCGTTTCCTTCGGTCGGTCGGGATAGATGGGTATTTGATCGATCCGTACTTACTGGATCAGTATTTAATTGCACGGGCTTTCCCGCACATGGCGCGGCCGCGTCTGGCCCCGCCGCATACGGGTTTCCCGGATGCGGTGAAGCCATATCCGGTCCGCCCGATGGCGGGGACGGCGTATCCGGCGCGGGCGGTACCGGGGGCAGCGTATCCGGCCCGCCCTGGGGCTGCTCGTAGATGACGTACTCGGTGTCGGCGATCCGCCCGCCCTCGCCCCGGAGCAGGCGGCGGACGATGTAGCCCGCCTTCTCCAGCTCCCGGACGGCGGAGCCGATGGCGTCCACCCCCTCCTTGCAGATGGCGGCCAGCCCCCGGGTGGTGTAGTTCCACGAGTCCGGCAGGGACAGCATCATGGACAGCAGCCCCTTGGCCTTCAGGGACAAATTCATATCCTTCAAATGGTGGTTGCTCATGACGGTGTAGTCCCGCGTCCGCTCCACTCTGAAAACTGCCATTTCGACACAACTCCTATGATGATATAATGTAAGGGCCGGAGCGCATCAGCGTCCCGGCCCAGCCAGTTATTTCTTCAGGTCACCGCTCCTGTCCGCCGCGCCCGGTCTTGTGCCGCAAGGGGGGCTTGGAGGGGGCGTCGGGGCCAGCCTTCTCAGGCGGCAGGACGGAGAACGCATCCTTCCCCGGCAGCACTCCCAGGCACCGCCCGTTGTCCCACTTAACGAAATGGGTGCCAACATCGTCAATGTCGAGCAGGGTCCCCATGGTCCCGGGCTCAATGGGCCGCGGGTCGTCCGTCATCTCGTGGAGCTCGATCCGGGAGCCAATAGGGTGCTGTTCCCGCAGACGCTCCACCTGCGCCCTGTCAATCATCATCATCATGTCCCCCTTCTTCTGTAATATCTGCCTCTACCGGCAGCATCCGTTCCAAAATATCCGCGATGGTGGAGAACACCCCGGACAGCTCCCGGGCCTCCTGGACGGAGTCCGCGATCTCATCGGGGCGCATCCGGGTGCCCTCCACCCACAGGCGCACGTTCTCCTCACTGGGGGTGAGCAGCACCGCCCGCTCAAAGGCTTTGCAGAACAGGGCCGCGATCTTGCCCCGGCGGTCCGCCTCGGCGTCCAGCGTCCGGATCTCCTTCTTCGCCTTGGCCAGCTCCACCGCCTGGGCGGCGGCCTCGTCCCGCTCTTCCTCGGGCACCTCCTGGAGCTGGCGGGTGAGGTTGTAGCCCTGGCTGATGGACAGGTCGCCGCTGTCCAGGGCCTCCCGGACGGGGGCGGGGGCGTGCTCGTCGATCTGCATCACCTTGCCCATGGTCCGCTCCCCTAGGCCCACCGCCTCGGCCAGCTCTTTGCGGGTGTCAACGGGAGGAAGGTTCGGCAATATTGCCGAACCTTCCTCCGCATCCTCGGAGGGCCGAAACGCCTGCCCACCCAAAGACATATTCTCTTTTGCTCTGGCTTCGATGTCGGGCTTCAGCTTGAGGGCGATTTTGCCCAGCTCCCACTTGTCCAGATTGCGGCGGCCCTTCTGGGTGTCCAGCGCCCACTGCTTGGCCTCCAGCATATCCTGGAACGAAAACACCGCCATTTTGTAGGGAATGCCGTGCTTCTCACACAGCTCATGGCGGTGATGGCCGTCCACGATCACCATGTCCTCGTTGACGATGACGGGCGAATAACAGCCGTTGGCCAGCAGGTCCGCCTCCAGGGCCGAGAGCTGCTCCCCCGTCAGCGGGGGGAGCAGCTGGGCCATTTCCGGCAGGACGACGGGGGTGGCCTCGCCGCTGGCGTACTCTGTGCCGGTGTTCCGCATCAGGCTGCGGGCTGGGCGGTATCAGCCGGGTCCGGGAGGGCGTTGGCGGCCTCCGCCACCTCGGGGGACCCGAGGAACTCCACGTCATACGCCTTGATGAGAAAACCGGGCTGACGGTTGGGTTCTCCCTCAAAGGTGACGGTCTCAAAGTCCCCCGAGACGGCCAGCTTGCAGCCCTTCACCGCGTAGGCGGCGCACCGCTGGGCCAGCCTGCCCCGCACCTTGGCGGAGATGAAGTCGGTGGGACGGATGCCCTCCCGGGTGCGGTAGCGGCGGTCCGAGGCGATGCGCAGGATGGCGTAGGGCTTGCCCGTGACCTCGTTCAGCTTCAGCTCCACGTCGTTGGTCAGGTTGCCGGTGGCTGTGATCTTCAGCATTGCGTTTTCACTCCTTATATTATAATGTAGGGGACCGCCTTGCGGCGGCCCCCTGTGGGTGGATCAATAGCCGGTCTTGGGCAGGGAGGGCACGACGGGCTTGCCATAGACGGTGGTCACCCACCGGCTGATGGCCTGGACCCAGACCCCGTTGTGCACGCCGCCCACGTCGGCGATGTTGGTGAAGGCGGAGGAGGCCATGTTCCGCACCGCGGTGCATTTCAGCATGGGCTTTTCCACCTGGGCGAAGCCGGCCGGGGCCTGGCCGAACACGAACATGATCTCGGTGACGCGCTCGTTGGAGGCCAGCCCCAGGGCGGCGGAGGACGCCGCCAGGGTGTAGTTCTTCTGGGTGGAGAGGTTATCCGCCAGGGTCCGGGGCTCCCCGCCGTTCACCCGGTAGGTGATCTTGTAGCGGCCCGGGAAATTGTAGGTGCCGGTGACCACTGTGTCCAGCCGCACCTCGGCGGGCAGCGTATCCCTCCAATAGAACGAGGTGAGCATGACGTTGGAATTGTTGCCGATGCTGGAGAAGGTGTAGTTCACCGGCTGGCCGCGCATGGCCTGCTTGGGGCCGGTCTTGGTGATGGACACGCCGGTGGACAGGGCCTTATTGGTCACCTCGAAGCGGACGATCTCGCCGGGATGCTCCAGGTAGGCCGTCAGCTCCTGGTCGCTGACGCCGTAGTTGGCCGGAGCCTTCACCTCTTTGATGGTGTAACGGGAGAGGGGCAGGGGCTTGGAGGTGGCCACGCCCCGGCTGTCGGAGCGGATGGTGTCCACCAGATTGCCCGCCTTGTCCCGAATTTCAAAGACAGCGCCCTCCAGCAGAGTGCCGGCGGGCAGGCCGTTGACGGAGTTGTAGTCGGCGGACTTTTTCGTGATCTGGATCTGGGCGGTGATGGGCGTATTCTTCCACTCAATGAGGGTAGTCTCGCCCGCCTTCACATAGACCGTTTTCATCTGGGTATCGGGGATATAGCCCTTGTTTTCCAGCTCCCGCAGGTAGTAGCGGCCGCCGTCCGCCAGGTCCTCGATGTAGACGTAGCCGGAATTGTCCGAGGTGTATTGACCGATGGGCTTGTTGGTGTTATCGTAGAGCAAGAAGGTAACACCATAGATGCCCTTTCCAGTGACACTGTCGGTTTTGTGGATCAGAATTCCTGAGAAAGCCTTATTTTCCACCGTCAAAGTGGTGTTTTTGCCGTCCTTCACGTTGAAGGTGTGGTGGGTGGAGTCCAGCTTGAATTCCTTCGGGCACTCCGTTTCCACGGCGTAATAATTGCCCGCATCCAGCTGGAGGGTGGCGCGGCCATCGCTATCCGTGGTGATGGTGTCCACCAGGGCATCATCGTCGGCCCGCCTGATCTCAAAGGTGACGTTGGGGATGCGCTTCTCCTTGTTCCCCGCCACCACTTTAATGAGCTCAAAATTGCCTGCGGGGGAATTGTAGAAGGTGAGGTACTGCGTGTCGTCCGGGTTGATCTCCACCGTCTGGATCTGGGTGGCCGGGTCGATGGAATATCCGGGCAGGGTCTTGACCTCTTTCACCACCACGGTGCCGGTGACGGACACCCGGATCTCGCCGTTTTGGTCGGTCTGGAAGATGCCCTTGGAGGACAGGTGGCCGTTGTCCGCGTCCACATACCGCCCGTCCGGGTGGGTGAGCTCGAACTGCACCCCAGCCAGGGGCTTTTGGGTCACAGAGTCCAGCTTGCGGATGACCAGGGTCCCGGCCCTCTCATTCCAGAACACCAGCTCGGGGGCCTGTTTGCCGGATTTGATAGTGATGCTCTTGGGCTCCCCGTTGAGCACGAAGCCCTCCACCGTGGCCACCTCCTGGGCCTTGACCACGGTGCCCGGCTCCAGGTTGGGGATCACGATCTCCCCCTTGGAATCGGTGTAGTAGGTGCCGTCCCCGGCCCCGATGGGCGCGCCGAAGCCGTCCGTCAGCTTGAAGCACACCCCGGCCAGGGGCTCCCGGTTGGTGCCGGTGATGTACTTTTTGATGGTGAGGGTCATCTTGCGGTCGTTCTCCACGGTCATGTCGTTGCCAGTGCCGGTGCCGGTCCCAGTGCCGGTGCCGGTGTTGCCGCCGGGCACGGTCACAGTGCCGCCCCCGGTGCTGCCGGTGAGGGCGTTGGAGCCGTTTTTCACAGTGATGACCTGGGGCGTGGTGTTGAGGACGTACCCATCGGGCACCTTGGTCTCGATGACCTGCACCGTGGTGCCGGGGATCAACCCGGTGACAGTGGCGGTGCCGTCCTTCCCGGTGGTGCAGCGGGCCAGCACGGCCCCATTGCCGTCCTTGATCACGAATTGGGTGTTGGGCACAGGCTTCCCGGTGATTGCGTCCAGCTTGGTGATGGTCAGGCTGCACAGAGGCTCGTTCAGGAACGTCAACGTCTGGGTATCCATGGGGTTCACGGTGACGGTCTGCACCTGGGTGGACTGGTCGATCACATAGCCGGGGGCAGGCTTGGTCTCCTTGACCACGACAGTGCCGGTGATGCCCTCGATGCGGACTTGTCCCTTGTCATCTGTCGTATACAGGCCGTTGCTGGACAGGTGGCCATTGTTATTGTCCACAAACCCGCCGTTGGCGTAGGTGAGCTGGAACTGTGCGCCGGGGATCAGCGCGCCGGTGAGCTTGTCCTTCTTTTCGACGACGAGGGTGCCCGCCCGCTTGTTCCAAAACGTAAGCTGCTGCACCCCGCCCTTGATCTGGATGTCCTGGGGAGTTCCATCAAGGACGAACCCGTCCAGGGTCTTGACCTCCCGGGCGATGACGGTCATGCCCGGCTCCAGCCCGGAGAGGGTGATGTCGCCGGATTTGTCTGTGAAATAGATGCCGTCGTCGGGGCCCACCGCGCCGCCGTTGCCGTCCGTCACCTTGAAGGCCACGCCGGACAGGGGCTCATTTTCCGTGCCCTCCACATACTTGTGGATCACCAGGGTGGCGGTGGGATCGTTGTAGAAGGTGAGCGACTGGGTATCGTTGGCGTCCACCACCACGGTCTGGGAGCGGGTGGCCTCGTGGATGATGTAGCCGGGGATAGTGTGCTGCTCGGTGACCACGTAGGTGCCCGGCTTCAGCCCGGAGATCACGATCTGGCCGTCCTTATTGGTGAAATAGATGCCGTTGCTGGACAGCTTTCCCTCCTGATCGGCCACCACCTGGCCGCTGGAGGTGGTCACCTTGAACTCCACGCCCTCCAGGGGCTTGCCGGTGGCGGAGTCCTTTTTGTTGATGATGAGGGAGCCCTTCTTGGAGTTTTTGACGATGACCGTCTGGGTGTCCCCGCCCTGGCCGATGACCACGTTGGTGCTGGGGGTGTCCATGACGTAGCCGTCCGGGGCTTTGATCTCATTCAGCACGTAGGCGCCAGGGGCCAGGTTGGTGATCCGGATCTCGCCCTGGCTGTCGGTGGTGAAAATGCCGTTCTGGGTCAGGGAGGACGTGCCGATCACGCCGTCCAGGCCAACCTCGCAGCCCGCCGCCGTGGTGACGCGGAACTCAGCGCCGGGCAGGGGCGCATTGGTGGCGCTGTCCCGCTTCTGGACGATGAGCTTGCCACGGGGCTGGTTCTTAAAGGTGAGGACGCTGGTGCGGCCCTCCTTGATCTGGATAGTCTGCGATTGGGTGTCGATCAGGAAGCCAGCCGGGGCCTTCACCTCGGTGACGATGACGCTTTTGCCAGGTTTCAGGCCGGAAATGCGGATCTCGCCCTTCTCGTCGGTGCGGTAGATGCCGTTGGAGTCGCCGATCACGCTTCCGTCTGCGTAAGTGATCTTAAACTCCGCGTTTTGCAGGGTAATGCTGGGATTTGTGGCGCAAACCTTCCTCACAAGGAGAAGTCCGTCCGGCATATTGTCGAAGCGGACCGTGATCACGCTCTGCTCCCCGTTGTCCGCCAGATAGACCGTCTCGGAGGAGTTGATGATGGAGTAGCCGTCCGCCGGGTCCACTTCTTCCACGACGTAGGCCCCGGGCTCCAGCCCGGTCCACATAGCCACGCCATTTTTGTTGGTCACTTTCTGCCCGATCACGGTTCCGCCTGTGCCGCTGCTGCCCGCCAGATAGCGGAGCTGGAAGGTACAGCCGCCCAGGGCTTCGCCGGTGACAGAGTCATACTTTTCGACTATAATACAATTTTTTGGAGTATTTTCGAAGGGAACGGTATGGGTTTCTCCCGCTTTCAGGTAGATATCCTGGGTGTCTGGCTGCTTGATGGTGTAGCCGGGGGCGGGCTCCAGCTCCTTGATGCGGTACCACCCGGTGTCGATGTGCTCCAGCACGATCTCACCGCTGTCGTTGGTCTGGAATACGCCCAGGTCGTTGAGCTCCCCGGTGATCGTGTCGTCGCTGCCCCGCCAGATTTGGAACTTCACCTTGGCGATGGGGCTGTGGGTGATGCTGTCCACCTTAACCACCTTGAGGGTGGGCTTGAGGATGTTGGTGAGCTCGATGGTGGTGGTGTGGTCCGGCTCCAGCTGCACCACATGAACGGTGTCGTCGTGGACGTAATTAGGAGCGGGCTCCACCTCGTAGACCTTGTAGGCCCCGGGACGAAGATTTTCCCAGAAGATCATGCCGTCCTTGTCCGTCTGGCGCTGATCGGTAAAGCCTCCGTCCACCTCCTCGATCTTGAAGGTGACGCCGGGGATGGGCTGGTTGGTCTGGCGGTCCCGCTTCACCAGCCGGACGCCGGGGAGCTTGGAGTTGACAAAATCGACCACCACGTCCTGGTCCTTGGCGGCGTCGATCCAAACGGTCTTGCGGTTGTTGGAGTCCAAAATGTAGGGCTTGGGCACGTCGGTTTCTTCCACCTCATAACACCCACTAAGCATATCCGACAGGGTAACGGTGCCATCCGCCCCCGTCACCACATCGTTCTCATAGCCCAGATTCACGCCCCGGACGTGAAAGCTGGTGCCGGGGATGGGGTCGCCTGTCTCAGCGTCCCGCTTCTGAATGGTCAGATCGCGCTTGTGATGGTTCATCTTGGTTACGGTGATGGTCTGCTCACCCTGGAGGTCCTCGGCCTCCACATGGACGCCCACGGGGGAGCGGTCGCAGTCGAAGCCAGCGGGGGCGGAGACCTCCCGGAATTCGTAGTACCCCTCGCTGACGTTGGACACGGTGATGGTGCCGTCCGCGCCAGTCTCCTCGGTGCCAATCACCTGGCCGTCCCGCAGGATGACGAAGATGGCCCCGGCCAGGGGAGCGTTGCTCTCGTCCACTTTCTTTAGCATGACCTTGACTTTGCTGGAATTTTCAAAAACCAGGGACACGTCATGCTCCCCATCCCAGACGAAGGGCTGTTTGACCTTGCTGACGTCGGAGCTCAAAATATAGCCCTCGGGCGGGGTGATCTCCTCCGCAATGTAGCTGCCGGTGGCAAGTTTGGAGAAGTCCAGATCCTCCTTCAGAATGTAGCCGCCGTCCTTGGTGGTGTACTCGCTCATGAAGCTGCCGCCATCATCCAGCTTGACGCTGGTAATGCGGATCACAGCGCCGGGGATGCCCACGGTGGGGTTGTCGGCGTCCACTTTTTTGATCGTTCCCGTGCCGGTGCTGGGGGTGTCAGGCGTGGGAGTTTCGGGACTTTCCGGCTCGTTATAGCGATAGGTAATCCGCCGCTTTTACTGCTCTCATAAGAGAACA
>CANOBV010000007.1 GCA_947564255.1 uncultured bacterium
ATGGTCATCTCCCGGCGCAGCTTGTCCTCCTGCCGGGGGGCCAGCTCCACCTCCAGGGCGGACAGGACGTCCCGGTCCTGGTCGCTGAACAGCCCCGGCGCGGGGGCGCAGTCGGGGATGGAATCGCTGTCCGCCCCCAGCAGGAACAGGGCCTTGACCTCCTTGTGGGCCATCCGGGGGGCGTCCCCCACCGTCACCGCGTCCAGGGACACGGGGATGGCCCCCACGTCGTACTGGCTGAGCACCAGGGAGAACAGCCGGGAGAATTCCTCCAGCTCCAGCTCAGTGTCCTCCAGCAGCAGGGAGCACTGCTCCAGCCCTCCCGTCAAAATGTCCCACAGCTGACGATACTGGGCGGCGGCGGTGCGCTCCCCCCGCTGCTCCAGGCTGTCCGCCCGCCGGGCCAGCCGGACGGGCAGACCGATGTCCTCCAGCAGCCGGTACAGGGCCAGCGCCCGGCCCCGGCCCGTCTTGTCCTTCCCCTTCCGCAGTGCCTCCAGAGGGGCGATGACCCGGCGGCGCAGCTCGTCCAGCCGCTCCACCAGGGCGGCGTCCGACCGGGTGAATTCCTTTCCGTATCCCTCCGGGTGCATATCCCAGGGCTTTTTTCTGGTCCAGGCGGAGCCCTTCAGATCCCAGGTGAGGACGTAATTCTCCAGCAGGTCCCGCTCCTCCGCCGTGATATCCGTCAGCCCTGTTTTCAGATAGCGGAACAGCTCCTCATAGGGGTAGTCCTCCGCCGCCGCGGCCAGGGCTGAGGTGGCCAGGGCCAGCACCGGCTTTTCCAGAATGTCCTCCATGGCGGACAGGAACACCGGCACCCCGTAACGGGCGAAGGTGCTCTCGATGAGCTCCCCATAGCGGTCCAGCCGCCGGGCGCACACCGCGATGTCCCGGCAGCGGTAGTTTTCCTCCCTCAGCAGGCGCAGGATTTCGGCGGCGCACCACTCCGCCTCCTGCCGGGGGGCGGCGGCGGAAATCCGGGTGACCGCGCATTCCCCGGCCCACGGGGGCTGCGCAGAGGGGCCAAACAAATTCCGCTCCAAAAAGGCCAGGGAGGGATGGCGCTCCAGCGGCCGGTCCAGGGTCTCTTCCCGAACGGGGACAGCGTTTTCCTTCGCCAGCCGGGTCAGCCGCCGGGCACAGCGCAGGGCGGGCTGAAAAATACCCGAGGGGTCGTCCCCGGAATCGCACACCAGGGCGGCGGTCAGCTCCCCCTGGGCCATGAGGGCGGAGAGCACCTGCTCCTCCTGGGGCGTGAAGTCGGTGAAGCCGTATACATAAAAAGCCATCCCCGCCCCCCAGCCGGTGTCCCGGAGCTGCCGGGCCAGCCGGTCCAGCCGTCCCCGGGGGTCGGCGGCGCCCCGGGCCTCCAGCGTCCGGTAGGCGGCGTAGATGAGGCCCAAATCCCGCAGCTTGTCCCCCTGGCGGCCCCCCAGCTCCTCCCCGGCGGAAACGAGGGCCTCCGGCTCCACCCGGTAGGAGCGGCACTCGTCCACCGTGGCCAGCAGGCCGGTGAGGAAGGCGGGCTTTCGGGAGGGGGCGCGGTAGGTGGTCAGCGCGTCGGCCACCCTTCGCAGGGCGGCGTACATCAGCAGCATCCGCCCCCCCGCGTCCAGCATGGGGGCGGCCCCGCCCCCGGCAAAGTCGGTGAGCCGCCCGGCCAGCCGGGTGAAGGACAGCACCTCGCAGGACATGGACGCGCCCCCCCCCAGAGCGGCGCACATGGCCCGTTCGCTCTCATGGGAGTACTGTTCGGGGACGATGAGCAGACGGCGGCGGGCCGCCGACGCGCCCATCCGCGCCAGCAGCTCCCCCCGGATGTCCCGTCCCGCCCGGGCGTAGAGAAGATTCAGCATAGCGGGGCCTCCTTTCGCCGTTTTTTCAATTGTACCACAGCGGGGACGGGAAAAAAAGCTGTTGACAAACCTTTCCGCATCTGGTATGATACTTGGGCAAAAGGAAGCAGGAATGGCGCCGCCGTCCTCACCTCCCGCCGCGGGCGAAGGGGTTAACATGGTGAATTCCGCACGGTTTGACGTGGGGGCTTCGTTGTGGACGTGGGTGCCTTGTGCATCCGCGTATTTTATTTTGGAGGTGCGTGACCATAGCTAATACGGCTCATCAGATCAACGAGGAAATCCGCGACCGGGAGGTGCGGCTCATCGGCGCCGACGGTGCGCAGCTGGGCGTCATGTCCGCCCGGGAGGCTCAGTCCCGCGCCGACGAGGCCGGGCTGGACCTGGTCAAAATCTCTCCCACCGCCACTCCCCCTGTGTGCAAGCTCATGGATTACGGCAAGTACCGCTTTGAGCAGGCCAAACGGGAGAAGGAGGCCAAGAAGAACCAGCACGTGGTGGAAGTGAAAGAGGTGCGGATGTCCCCCGGCATCGACATCGGCGACTTCAACACCAAGCTGCGCAACGCCCAAAAGTTTTTGGCGGAGGGCAACCGGGTGAAGGTCACGGTCCGCTTCCGGGGCCGGGAGATGGCCCACACCGACATCGGGAAGAAGCTGCTGCTGGATTTCGCCGCCCAGTGCGGCGAGCTGGCCGTGCTGGACAAGGAACCCAAGCTGGAGGGCCGGCACATGAGCATCTTCCTGTCCGCCAAGAGCGCAAACGCGAAGCGCTGAGCGTCCAGCCGTGCGCAAAGCGTGAATCACTAACTTTAAACACGAAAAGGAGACAACCGCCATGCCTAAAGTGAAAACCCACAGCGGCGCCAAGAAGCGTTTCAATTTGACCAAAAACGGGAAGGTCAAGCGCGCCCATGCCAACAAAAGCCACCTGCTCAACGGCCACGGCAAGACCCGCAAGCTCAAGAGGGGCCTGCGCAAGGGCGCTTACGCCGACGTGACCAATCAGGCCACCGTCAAGCGCATGATCCCCTATAAATAACCCTGCGGGGAGCCAAAAAGGACCTTACTTTTACTCATATATAGGAGGCTGAACAACAATGGCACGTGTTAAAGGCGCGATGATGACGCGCAAGAGAAGGAATAAGATCCTCAAGCTGGCCAAGGGCTACTGGGGCGCCAAGAGCAAGCACTTCAAGATGGCCAACGAGCAGGTGATGAAGTCCCTGCAGTACGCCTACGTGGGCCGCCGGCTGAAGAAGCGCGACTTCCGCCAGCTGTGGATTGCCCGCATCAGCGCCGGGTGCAGGATGAACGGCATGAACTACTCCACCTTCATGCACGGGCTGAAGCTGGCCAACGTGGAGATCAACCGCAAGATGCTGGCCGAGCTGGCCGTCAACGACAAAGCCGCCTTCACCCAGCTCACCGAGCTGGCCAAGGGCAAGCTGGCCTGAGAAGCGCGAGGATAGACGCGTAAATCATACTGTGACTGTGCGAAAAGAGCGCCCGGCCGGAAGGCCGGGCGCTCTTTACTATGTGCGGGCTGTATTTCAGACCATGACGTCCACCACCGAGAGCACCCCGCCTGCCACGGTGAAACGCACCTCCAGTCCGGCAAAGCCGAAGCCGTACACCCGCCCGGAGTCGTTCTGGTAGGGCGGCCTAGGGTCCTGAGCCAGCACCCCTATCAGCGCCGTCCGGCGGTCTGCCGGGACCCGCTCCAGCAGGGGCGGAGGAAAGTCCACCGTCAGCGTTTTCTCCGGGGCCGCCCCGGCGAACCCCCCTACAGCCTCGGGGCGGCAGTCGGCGTAGGGGACATAGGGCTTGATATCCAGAATTGGCGTGCCATCCACCAGGTCCGCCCCGGACACATACAGCGCCGGACCCTCGGGGGTGTCCAGCTCCACCCGCTCCAGTTTCACGCAGGACAAACCGATGGGGTTGGGGCGGAAGGGAGACCGGGTGGCGAACACCCCCATGCGCTGATTTCCTCCCAGCCGGGGGGGGCGCACGGTGGGCGACCAGCCCGTCCCTTTGTTTTGGGAGAACTCCCAGATGAGCCACAGGTGTGAGAATCCCTCGATACCCCGCAGGGCCTCAGGCGCACGATAGGGCGGCGCAAAGACCACGGCGGCGCGCAGCGCCTCCACCAGCCCGGCCTGCCGGGGCACGCCGAACTTGGTGGCGAAGTCGGAGCGGATGTGGGCGACGGGCGTCATCAGTCCACGTTGGGGCTGGCACGCATGGCCAGGATGGTCTTTTCCATCAGCTCATCCAGCGACCAGCCCAGCAGGTCCGCCCCCTGCTGGATGACCTCCCGGGAGCATCCGGCGGCGAATTTCTTGTCTTTGAACTTCTTTTTCAGCGATTTGACCTCCAGGTCGGACACGCTTTTGGAGGGGCGCATCATGGCCGCCGCGCCGATGAGGCCGGTGAGCTCGTCCACGGCGAAAAGCACCTTCTCCATCTGGTGCTCCGGCTGGATGTCCACACACTGGCCCCAGCCGTGGCTGGCGGTGGCGTGGATGATGGACTCGTCGATGTCCCGCTCCCGCATCAGCTCCTGGCTTTTGACACAGTGTTCCTCGGGCCAGCGCTCAAAATCCAGGTCGTGGAGAATGCCCGCCGCCTCCCAGAAATCCGCGTCCGCGCCGCAGCCCAGCTCCTGGGCAAACCAGCGCAGCACGTCGCCCACGGTGCGGGCGTGCCTGCGGTGGAACTCGCCCTCGTTGAACTCACATAACAGGTTCCAGGCCTGTTCCGGGGTTGGAATCATGTCAAACAGCTCCTTTTCATTGGTCTGCTGAAATCATATACCCATTCCCATGGGCTGTCAACTCTCTCCTGCTCCGGGACCGCGGCAAGCGGCGCTTGTCACGCGTTGACGTTCAGGCTCCCCAGCACCCCGACAGCGGTGAACTCCAATTCCCGGAGCGTGTACAGCCCCTTGTGCCTGCTGACTTCCGGCTTGACGGAGGCTCCCAGCCGCTGTAGGCTGACGGCCGCCTCAAACGCCCCGGCCTTTGCCCATCCATTGGGACTGCTGAGCGCCACAGAGCGGTACTTTGCCTCCAGAGACGCGAACGCGGCCTGTACGCTGTCATAGATCTTTCGTATCTGCCCCACCTGGCCGCGGGCCTCCAGGGATACGCCCACCATCTGGGCAAAGGACTCCGCGGTCTCGTCCTTTTTCTCCTGGTAGGCAGTCTCCAGCCGGGCGGTCTGGTCCTCCAGCTCCCGCCCGGAAAAGCTGTTGCGCAAAATGGCCCTCTGGGCCTCGTGGGCGGCGGCCAGCAGGTCCGCCGTACCGCTCAGCTGTCCCGGCTCATAATCGGACGGGTCAAAGGACACGCTGACGCTGAACGCCCCGGCGCCCCGATAGTTGAAGCCGTTGACGCCGATTATATTCACGCGCCCGGACATGGTCTGGGTGACTGTCCCGTCCTCCGCCACCGTTTCGGTCACTTCCGCGCCCCAAAGCTTTTGCCAGCCGTCCTCATGGGGGGTCCGCTCCACATCCAGCTGAACGGCGTTGGAGAAGTCCAGCTTCCGCTTTTCCGGCTCATATTTGGTCATGTAACCGGCATAGGACCCCGACACCCGAGCGAACGCGGAATTGACAGACAGATCAGACATGAAAAAGCCTCCCTTATACAGCGGATGTAAAACAGCCGCCATTCGTAAAAACATCTATATTTTATATCGGCAAATCCACTAGAAACTTAATGAAATGTGAAATTCCCCCTTAACATCGCCGCCGAAGGGGAAAGCCGCCAAACCCCCGTTGACTTTCCCCGCCGAAAACAGTACAATACAAGGACTGCAAATTTTTCGGGAGGACGTTCACGCATGGACAAGCCCATCTATTTTGACTACGCCGCCACCGCCCCCGTGCGCCGGGAAGCGCTGGAGGCCATGATACAGGTTCTGGGACAATTCGGCAACCCCTCCTCCCGGTATGCGTACGGCCGGGAAGCCGCGGCTCGGGTAAAAGCGGACCGGGAGACCGTCGCCCAGGCCCTGGACTGCGACCCGTCAGAGGTGTGCTTCACCTCCTGCGGAACGGAAAGCGACAACTGGGCCCTGCGCCGCGGGGTGGAGCTGAACCGCCGGAAGGGGAAGCACATCATCACCACCGCAATGGAGCACGCCGCCGTACTGGAGACCTGCAGAGACCTGGAGCGGCAGGGGTATGAGGTGACCCGCTTAAAACCCAACCGGGCGGGCCGGATCACGGCGGAACAGGTCACCGCCGCCCTGCGGCCCGACACCGCCCTGGTGTCCATGATGCTGGTGAACAACGAGACGGGGGTGGTCCTGCCCGTCCGGGAGTGTGTCGAAGCGGTGAAAGCCGTTGACGCCTCTGTCCTGTTCCACTGCGACGCGGTCCAGGGCTTTTTGAAAACGCAGCCGCCGCTGGGCAAACTGGGGGCGGACCTGGTCGCGGTCAGCGGCCACAAAATCGGCGCACCCAAGGGCGTCGGGGCGCTGTATATCAAAAAAGGGGTGCGTCTGCGGCCCCTGCTCACCGGGGGCGGGCAGGAGGAGGGCCTGCGCTCCGGCACCGAGGCCACGGCCCAGATTGCCGCCTTTGCCGCCGCCGTCCGGGCCAATCTGGCGGAGACGGACCGGCTGGAGCGGACCTGCGCCATCAAAAACTACACGCTGGCAAAGCTGAAGGAGGCTGTCCCCAAGCTGGAGGTCATTTCCCCGGGGGACGCCCCCCACATCTGCGCAATTTCCCTGCCGGGCTATAAGAGCGAGGTGGTGGTCCGGGTGCTGGGGGACCGGGGCGTGTGTGTGTCCTCCGGCTCCGCCTGCCACAAGGGGAAGCCCAGCCACGTGTTTGCCGCCATGGGTCTGCCCAGGTCCTGGCTGGACGGGGCGCTGCGGCTGTCCTTTTCACCGGAGTCCACGCCAGAAGAGGCGGACGCGCTGGTGTCCGCGCTGAAAGACGCGGCGGAAAGCCTGTTTACCACCCTGTCGTGACACAGGAGGAGAGCGTTTATGTTAAGGAAGCAGAAAATCATACGTTTGCTGAAAGAAGCGGCCTTTGACAGCAAGGAATATTGGGTTGTGTCAGGCGCGGCCATGGTGCTGTATGGAATTCGGGACACGACGCGGGATATTGACCTGGGCTGCACCACCCCAATGGCCGATGAACTTGAAAACAAGGGATATCCCGTAGAAGCGCTTCCGGACGGAAGCCGAAGAATTGTTTTTTCTGAAACGATCGAGCTGTTTGAAAACTGGATAGAGGGTCAAGCCGTTTTGCTGGAGGGGCTGCCGGTAGTCTCGATTGACGGATTGCTCAGGATGAAGGAAAAACTTGGCCGAGAAAAGGACCTCAACGACATTCTTTTGATAAAGGAGCACTTTTTAACATGTTAAAGTTATTCCGGCGGGAACCGGGTTTCTACCCCAGGCTGCTGTCCCTGGCCCTGCCAATCCTGTTTCAAAACCTGATCACCAACTCCCTGGGGCTGGTGGACACCTTTATGGTGGGGACCATGGGCCAGGGGCCTTTGGCCGGGGTGACCCTCGCCAACATTCCGGTGTTCGTGATTCAGCTGATGATGTTCGGCATCCAGAGCGGTTCCTCCGTCCTCATCAGCCAGTACCGGGGCAAGGGAGACATGGAGGCCATCAACCGGGTCATGGGCATCGGCATGTACGCCGCGGGGGCCGTCGGGCTGACCTTCGCCCTCGTCATGGGCTTTTTCCCCGGTCAGTTCATGTCTCTGTTCGGGGACGACCCCCAGGTGGTGGCCACCGCCGCCCGTTACGCCCGGATTGTGGGCTGGTCCTACTTCTTCGACAGCTTTGTTCAGGTATATAACGGCGTCCACCGGGCCATGGGCAATCCCACCCGGGGGCTGTACATTCTGGGCGTGTCCATGGCCTGCAACACCTTTCTGAACTGGGTGTTGATCTTCGGCAATCTGGGCGCGCCCCGGCTGGGCGTGGAGGGCGCCGCCCTGGCCACTCTGCTGGCCCGGGTGCTGTCCTGTTCCATCGCCGTCGGCTGGGCGGTGCTGGACAAGCGGTTTCGGCTGAACCCCGCCCTGCTCCTCCGCCCCGGTGGGGAAATGGTGCGGCGGTTTGTCCGCTTCGCCACCCCGGTGATGTGCAACGAGACCTTCTGGGGCCTGGGCACCTCCATCTTCCCCACCATCATGGGACATATGGAGGGCTCTGAGGAAATTCTGGCCGCTTACGCCATCGCGGGCAACATCACCAATCTGTGTACGGTGGGCATGTTCGCCATCGCCGGGGCCGCCGCCATCCTGGTGGGCCAGGAGATCGGCTCGGGCAACGCCGGGAGGGTGTATTCCCTTGGGGCGCTGCTCAACACGCTGGCGTTTCTGTTCGGCGTGGCGGCGGGGGCGGTGTTTCTGGCTCTGCTGCACCTTCTGGTCGTCCCGGTGCTCTACCCCTTGTTTGACCTGTCCGCCTCCGCCGGGGAGATCTGTACGCTGATGCTCACTATGGTGTTCCTCATGATGCCCCTGCGTTCCCTGGAGTGCACCAACATCGTGGGGGTGCTCCGGGGCGGGGGCGATGTGAAAATGGCCACTCTCATCGACCTGACCCCCTTGTGGGCGGTGGCCCTGCCCATCGCCGCCATATCCGGACTGGTGCTCCAGCTGGGTATTTTCTGGGTGTACCTGGGTATGATGAGCGAAAATGTGGTCAAAGCGGTGCTGGGCCTTTGGCGGTTCAAAACAGGCAAATGGATTCGGGATGTCACCCTTCCCGACCTGCGGGAGATTGTGTGACCACCAAAAAATTTACAAATTGGTATTGCTTTCCGCCGGTCAATGTGCTATCATGACGATAACGGTAGTCATACCGTAAATTTTATCGTCATGACAAATGGAGGTCAGTCGTCATGTTTGTCAAGCGTATTTTGCTTTCCGCTGCGGCGGCGGTGTGCGCCGTCTCCCTGCTGGTCCCCGCCGCCTTTGCCCACGGCGGCTGCCATGGCCGCCGCGCCGTCCAGCAGACCGCCCAGCCCTGCCATGTGGAGGACTGCACCCTCACCGGGTGGCACTACCACAGCCGCACACTGTATTGCGGCCATACCCACAACGGCAGCGGCCTGTGCGACGGCTCCTGCTACGCCCTGTGTCCGGTGGAAGGCTGCGCCGTCGCCGGGCGCCATGTCCATGACGGCGTGACCTACTGCGGCTATCACCACGAGGAAGGATATTGTGACGGCTCCTGTTACGCCCTGTGTCCGGTGGAGGGCTGCGCCGTCGCCGGGCGCCATACCCATAACGGCACCACCTACTGCGGCGCCAACCACGCCTGCGGATACTGCGACGGGACCTGTCCGTACTACAATCAGGCTCCCGCCTCCTCCGGCGTCCGCTATGGCGGCCGCCACGGCTGCCACCGCTAAGGCAGCGCTGATTATGAACTGCTCCCCGTCAAGTAGACAATAATATTAAGTTAAGGACAGCGCCGCGGCGCTGTGGAAGCCGGAGATTCGGGCGGCCTGCTGTGCGGGCGGCCCGAATTTTCGATTTGTGCTGGAATTTTCCGCTGCGGTGTGTTAATATATTATATTGACTTTATGGAATGCGCTGTTCCGGAGCAAATTTACAAAGCGGCGGGAAGCTCTTTTTTGCCCTATTTCCCGGGGGGCGTGGAGAGGGCGCCGGCGGAGCTGAGGCTTGTTCCAGGCGGCAATTTTAAACGAGGTGAGCGCGTTGACCTTTTGGATGGCGATGGTTTTGGGCGTGGTGCAGGGTGTGGCGGAGTTCCTCCCCATCTCCAGCTCGGGGCACCTGTCCCTTCTGCAGTATTTCTTCGGCATGGAGGAGCCGGACGCCCTTTACAATATCCTGCTCCACTTTGCCACATTGATTGCGGTGTGCGTGGTATACTGGCGGGACATCGCGGAGATGATTGTGGAATTCTTCCGGGGGGTGGCCGTTCTGTTCGCCCGGTCCGGAAAACGGGAGCGGGGGAATCCCCCCGAGGCCCGGCGGCTGGTGCTGCTGCTGATACTGGGCACGCTGCCCCTGTTTCTGGTGCTGCCCATTGAGGACATGGTGGAGGGGCTGGGGGCTGAGCCGGTGTTTGTGTCCGTCATGCTGCTGGTGACGGGCTGCATCCTGTTTCTGTCCGACCGGTACGGCGGCGGGCGGAAAAACGGCCGCACGGCCACGGTGAAGGACGTGCTGCTGGTGGGGCTGGCCCAGGGCGCGGCCACCATCCCAGGCCTGTCCCGCTCCGGCACCACCATCTCCGCGGGAATGGCCCTGGGATTTGAGCGGAACTTCGCCGTGCGTTTTTCTTTCCTGCTGTCTCTGCCCGCCGTGCTGGGGGCCACCCTGCTGAAGGTGGTCAAGGTGGCGCAGGCGGGGGAGTTTGATGCCGAGCTGCTTCCCATGTACCTTGCCGGTATGGCGGTCGCCGGGGTGGTGGGCTATTTCTCCATCTCCCTGGTGAAACTGCTGGCCAGCAAAGGCAGGTTCGGCATGTTCGCCTACTACTGCTGGATTGCCGGGGCGGTCTCCCTGGCAGCTTACTTCCTCGTCCCCATTCTGGCCCCC
This sequence comes from uncultured bacterium, assembly GCA_947564255.1. GTDB lineage: Bacteria > Bacillota > Clostridia > Oscillospirales > Oscillospiraceae > Enterenecus. The sequence continues at coordinate 10,426 of CANOBV010000007.1, forward strand.
GCGGCGCCATAAAACAGGAGGATCTTCCCCATGGCTTCCACACAAAAGAGAACTTCAACATCAAACAGCGGCGGCTCCAAAAGCCGGTCCGCTTCCGGCGGACCCAAGAGCGGCGGCAAACGGACCGCGTCCGGAACCGGAAAAACGTCCGGTTCCAGGAGCCGCGGGTCCCGCAAAGCTCCCCCCCAGAAAAAGCCCTTCCGCCGGGAGATAGGGGGGGCGGTATGCCTTCTGCTGGCCCTGTTTGGGGCCATCGGCTACTTCAAGACAGAGGAGGGCGCTTTCATCGCCCTGTTCTGCGACCTGCTCAAGGGCCTGTGCGGCTATGGCTTCTACATCGCGCCGCCCCTGCTTTTGGGGGCGGCGGGCATCCTCCTTTTTCACCGGGGCCGTCCCGTCCGCCTGCGGGTGGCGGGTGCGGTGAGTCTGCCGGTGTTCGTGGGCGCTCTGCTGCACCTGTTCCTGTGCAAAACGGAGTATGAGTGGGGCTGGACCCTGCTGGGCCGGCTCTGGAAGGACGGCAGGGCCGTGGCCTGCGGCGGCGCGGCCGGCGGCATACTGGCCATGGCGCTTCGCTTTGCCTTTACCACGGCGGGGGCGGTGGTGGTTCTGCTGCTGCTCACCGCGGCGGCGGCGCTGTGCGCCCTGCGGCTCACCCCGGCGGACGTGCTGGACTACTTCCGGGAGCAGCGGGAGCGGCGCCCGGAATATGACCCGGACGATTATCCCGAGGAGCGGCCCCGCAAGAGCTCCCGCAGGGCGGCGGAACCCGCCCCGTCCCGGCGGGGCCAGCCCGCCGCCATTGACATTCCGGTGGACGACGGGCCGCTGCTGGCCAAAAAGCCCACCACCCCCGTGACCACTGTGCGGAAAAAGTCGTTTTTTGACAAGGTGGCGGGGGTGGCTGCGCCCGGTCAGGGGGACAGGCCCCCCGTTTTGGAGGAGGAGCCTCCGGAATATGAGAACGTGGCGGAGCTGCGCCCCATGAAGGAGCCCCCCCGCACCCCAAAGCCGGGGCCTGCGGCCCCGCCGCCTTCGGCGGCGGACGAGCTGCCTCCCCCCGTTCCCACGCCGGTCCGGGATGTGCCGGCACAGCCTCCCCTTGTCCGGGAGGAGCCCGCGCCCGCTCCGGCAGTGCGGGAGGACCCGGTGCCGCCCCCTGTCATCCGGGAGCCCGCCCCTGCGAAGCTGTCCAAAGAGGAGGAACGGGCCCAGCTCCAGGCGGAGATGGCCCGGGAGATCGAGGCGGGCATGGAGCAGGACCCCCCGGCCTACCGCTATCCCCCGGTGTCCCTGCTCAACGAGAACCGGGGCGGGAACACGGGGGCGGCGGACAGCGTGCTCTACGCCAACCAGCAGCGCCTCCAGGACGCGCTGCAGTCCTTTGGCGTCAGCGCCCGGATTGTCAACGTGATTCAGGGCCCCTCCATTGTCCGCTATGAGCTGGAGCTGGGCCAGGGGGTGAAGCTGAGCAAGATCACCAACCTGGCCGACGATATCGCTTTGGCGCTGGGGGCGTCCGGCGTGCGGGTGGCCCCCATTCCCAACAAAATCTCCACCGTGGGCATCGAGGTGCCCAAGCCCAGGGAGCTGGTCAATCCGGTGCTGATCCGGGATGTGCTGGAATCCAAAACTTTTACCGAGAGCAAGTCCAAGGTGTCCTTCGCCGTGGGCAAGGACATCAGCGGCAGCCCGGTGATAGGCAACATCGCCAAGCTGCCCCATATGATGATCGCCGGCACCACCGGCGCGGGCAAGTCGGTGTGCACCAATTCGCTGGTCATCTCCCTGCTGTATAAGGCCACGCCGGAGGAGGTCCGGCTCATCATCATCGACCCCAAGGTGGTGGAGTTCAAAATTTATAACGGCATCCCCCATCTGCTGATCCCGGTGGTCACCGACCCCAAAAAGGCGGCGGGCGCTTTGCAGTGGTCGGTGAGCGAGATGGAAAAACGCTATCAGATGTTTTCTGAGGTGGGGGCCCGCGACCTGGCCAGCTATAACAACATCGCGAAGGGCCGGGACGATTTGAACACCATGCCCCAGATCGTGATTGTCATTGATGAGCTGGCCGACCTGATGATGACGGCGTCGAAGGAGGTGGAGGACTCCATCGTCCGGGTGGCTCAGAAGGGCCGCGCCTCCGGCCTGCACCTGATCATTGCCACCCAGAGTCCCCGGGCCGATGTGATCACAGGCCTGATGAAAGCCAATATCCCCAGCCGCATCGCCCTGAAAGTGGCCTCCGGCATGGAGTCGCGCATTATTCTGGACACCATGGGCGCGGAAAAGCTGGGCGGTCCGGGCGATATGCTCTTTGCCCCCGTGGGACAGGCGCAGCAGCGGATTCAGGGCTGTTTCATCTCAGACGAAGAGGTCGCCAATGTGCTGGAGTTCCTCAAAGAGGGCGCGTCCGCCCAGTATGACGAGTCCGTCATGCATGAGGTGGAGAAAAACGTGGAGGAAAAGGAGAAGGCCGCCAAGGGCGTGGGCGGGTCCGAGCCAGGCGGAGGGGGGGACGACTACGACGAGCTGCTTCCCGCCGCCATCGACATTGTGCTGGAAGCGGGGCAGGCGTCCGTGTCCATGCTCCAGCGGCGCTTGAAGCTGGGCTATGGCCGGGCCGCCCGGCTGGTGGACCAGATGGAGGAAAAGGGTGTGGTGGGGCCTTTCGAGGGCTCCAAGCCCCGGCAGATTCTGATTACCAAGGCGCAGTGGGCGGAAATGCAGTACAAGCGGGACATGACTCCCATTGTGCCGGACGAGCTGCCCTTGGAGGGAGACGCGGTCCCCCAGGACACGCCGCCCTTTGATGGGGAGGAATAGAGAAAAGGCGCCCTTTGGGGCGCCTTTTCTGTGCTCAGCGGAAAAGTCCGCCGGAGTCCCGGCTGTCCAGCACGTCCAGCATGGCGGACAGCATTTCCGCCGCCTGGGCCCGGGTGAGGGCCTTGCCCAGGTCTGTGCTGCTGTTCAGCACGGACACGGCCTCCATGTTGACCACGGACTGATAGGCCCAGGCCGGAGCGGTTTCGGCGGAAAAAGCGGAGGCGGACACGTCTCCGGTCTCCAGCAGCCGGTCGATGATGACGGCGGCCTCCGCCTGGGTCACCGCCCGGTCGGGGCTGAATACCGTCTGGCCCACGTCGTTCCGGCTTCCATAGACCGTCCCCTGGACCAGGGCCGCGGACACATATCCCTTGGCCCAGGCGGAGATGGTGTCGTCGTCATAGAACCCGGTGAGAGACACGTTTTGCAGCGGGGAGTTTCCCGCCGCCGTCATGGCCATGGTGAGAAACTCCTCCCGGGAGAAGCTGTCCTCCGGGTCGAAGCAGTACAGCCCGCCCACTTTGCGCCCGGTGTAAACCCCCGCCTCCGCCAGCCGCAGGGCGGCGTAGTGGGCGGGGTCGCCGTCCATGTCGGAGTAGACGACGCTGGTGGCCTGCTTTTGGATAACCACCTTCACAGTGGCGGGCTTGGAGGTGTTGCCCTGGCTGTCGATGGCCACATAGGTGAAGGAATCCTTACCCTTTTTCCCCTCATAGGGGGTGTAGCAGAAAGCGGAAGGGTCGTTTTCATCCATGGACACCTGACCCCGGGCAGGGCTGTCCACCACCTGGAAGGTGACCAGGTCTCCCTCCGGGTCCACGGCGGCAAACCGGCTGGAGATGGCGACGCCCTTGTAGGTGGTGAGGGACAGGTCCTCCGCGATGGGGGCGGCGTTGGCCACCTCGGCGGAGGGCGTGGTCAGCGCCAGGGCAGGGACGGCCAGCGCCCCCGCCAGACACAGGGACAATATCATAATTCGGATTTTCAAAGGGAAAGCCTCCTTTGTACGAGTATGGGACTAGCCTACGCCGGAACAGCGAAAATTATACAGGTCCTCCCTTTTGAGGGGGCACTTTTTGCCCATGGCAGGAATTACGGAGGTAATACGTATGGATTTTTCAATCCGGGTGTGATACAATATTCCAAATCTCTGCATCACAGGCGAAAGGGGAGAATATGAATGGCGGACGAAAAAAACAGCGGCCTGTTCCCGGAGGGGCAGGACGCGTTTATGGTATACATTGACCCGGGCCTCATTCAGAGCATGGCGGATGTATCCGCGAAGAAGGAGCGGGACTTCCGGGAGCTGCTGGAGGCCGCGGAGGAGGGCGACCTGGACGCCCAGTACCGGGTGGCCATGAGCTACTGCAACGGGGGCGGCGGGGTCCAGCGGGATGAGGAACAGGCGTTCCGCTGGTTTACAAAGGCGGCGGAGGGAGACTACATCGCCGCTCAGTACGGCCTGGGCCTGTGCTATATCCGGGGCATCGGTACGGAGAAGGACGAGCCGCGGGGGGCGCAGCTGCTGGCCCAGGCGGCGGAGCAGGGCTATCCCCCCGCCCAATGCGAGCTTGGGCTGTGCTATGAGCTGGGCACCGGGGTGGAGACGGACAAGGAGCGGGCGGCGGAGCTCTACCGGGAGGCCGCCGAGCAGGACTATGCCCCCGCCCAATGCAATCTGGGATTTTTCTACTACCGGGGCATTGGGATGGAGCAGGACTGCCAGGAAGCGGCGGGCTGGTTTGAGAAAGCCGCCCAGCAGGACTATCCCCGGGCCCAAACCCTGCTGGGCGAGTGCTATGAGAGCGGCCTGGGGGTGGACGAGGACGCGGGCAGGGCGGCGGAGCTGTACCGCGCCGCCCACGAACAGGGCTATGAGGCGGGTACCTGCGCCCTGGGGGTGTGCTACAGCCAGGGGATCGGCGTGGAAAAGGATGAAAAAAAGGCGGCGGAGCTCTACCGCCAGTGTGCCGAGCAGGGATATCCCAAGGGCCGGTTTCTGCTGGCCCAGTGCTATGAGCTGGGGCAGGGGGTGGAGCAGGACTTTGTGAAGTCCACCCAGCTGTACCGCCAAACCCATGAGGACGATTACCCCCCAGGCACCTGCGCTTACGCGCTGTGTTATGAGCTGGGCCAGGGGGTGGAGCAGGACCAGCCCAGGGCGGTGGAGCTGTACCGCCAGGCGGCGGAGCGGGGGTATGTGCCCGCCCAGTGCAATTTGGGCTTCTGCTATTACCGGGGCATCGGCGTGGACGTGGACGACAAGGAGGCCGTCCACTGGTTCCGGCTGGCGGCGGAGGCGGGCTATCCGCGGGCGCTGGGCCTTTTGGGGGACTGCTACGACTTCGGCTATGGGGTGGAGGTGGACCACACCAAGGCCGCCCAGCTCTACCGGGCGGCCGGCGAGGGGGGATATCCCCCCGGCGCCTGCTCCCTGGGCCTGTGCTACGAGCTGGGCCAGGGGGTGGAACAGGACCTGGACCGCGCCCTGGAGCTGTACCGCCAGGCCGCCGACGCCGGGGACGCCCGGGCCCAATGCAATCTGGGCTACTGCTACTACCGGGCCATCGGCGTGGATGAGGACAACGCTCAGGCCGTGTTCTGGTTCGAGAAGTCCGCCCAACAGGGCCACAGCAGGGGGCTGTTTCTGCTGGGGCAGTGCTATGAGGGCGGCTTCGGCGTGGAGGCGGACATGGCCAAGGCTGTGGAGCTGTACATCCAGGCGGACGAGAAGGGACATCCCGCCGCCTCCTGCGCGCTGGGCCTGTGCTATGAGCTGGGCCGGGGAGTGGAGATGGACAAGGCCCGGGCGGTGGAGCTCTACCGCAAATCCGCCGCGGGCGGCGAGGCCCGTGGCATGTGCAACCTGGGCTTTTGCCTGTACCAGGGCATTGGGGTGGAACGGGACGAAAAGGAAGCCGTCCGCTGGTTCCAGGCGGCGGCGGACGAGGGCTATCCCCGCGCCCAGCAGCTGCTGGGCGAGTGCTATGACGAAGGCTTTGGCGTGGAGAAGGACGCGGACAGGGCGTTTCAGCTGTACCGCCAGTCCCACGAGGGGGGCTACCCCGGGGGCACCTGTGCCCTGGGCCTGTGCTATGAGCTGGGCTCCGGAGTGGAGCGGGATGCGCCCCGGGCGGTGGAGCTGTACCGTCAGGCGGCGGAGGCGGGCTCCGTCCAGGCCCAGTGCAACCTGGGCTACTGCTATTACCGGGGTATCGGCGTGGATGAAAACGACGCCGAGGCGTTCAAATGGTTCACCAAAGCCGCCCAGGCGGGCCAGCCCCGCGCCCGGCAGCTGCTGGGTGAGTGCTATGAGAACGGCTACGGCGTGGAGGCCGACATCAGCAAAGCGGTGGAGCTTTACCGGCTGGCCCATGAGCAGCATTTTGCCGCCGCCACCTGTTCTCTGGGCACCTGTTATGAGTACGGCAAAGGGGTAGAGGCGGACAAGGCCCGGGCGGCGGCGCTGTACAAGGAGGCGGCGGAGCAGGGCAGCGCCTGGGGCCAGTGCAATTACGGATTCTGCCTGTACCAGGGCATCGGTGTGGAGATGGACGACAATCAGGCGGTGGAGTGGTTCCGCAGGGCGGCGGCACAGGGCAGCGCCCGGGCCCGCTTCCTGCTGGGAGAGTGCCATGAGTACGGCTACGGCGTGGAGCGGGATTTTGTCGAGGCCGCGCGGCTGTACGCCGCCGCCCATGAGGGGGGCTATGTTCCCGCCGCCTGTTCGCTGGGGTTGTGTTATGAACTGGGCCGCGGGGTGGAGCAGGACCGGGAAAAGGCGGCTCAGCTCTACCGCTACGCGGCGGAGCGGGGCAATGCCCGCGCCATGTGCAACCTGGGCTTTTTCTACTACCACGGCATCACGGTGGAGGAAAACAACGAGGAAGCGGCGAAATGGTTTGCCAAAGCCGCCGAATTGGGGCTTCCGCGGGGAGAATTCCTGCTGGGAGAGTGCCATGAAAACGGTTACGGCGTGGAGAAGGACGAGCGAAAGGCGGTGGAGCTCTACCGCAAGGCCCACGAAAGCGGGCATCTGGACGCGGCCTGTTCGCTGGGGGAGTGCTACGCGGCGGGGCGCGGGGTGGACCGGGACGAGGCCCGGGCGGCGCGGCTCTACCGTGAGGCGGCGGACCGGGACAGCGCCCGGGGCATGTACCTGCTGGGCCGGTGCTTTGAGCACGGCGCCGGGGTGGAACGGGATGTGTCCCGCGCCCGGGAGCTGTTCCAAAAGGCGGCGGACCGGGGGTACAAGAAGGCCGGGGAGGCCCTGGAGGGGCTGAATACGCTGGAGACTCTGAAGCAGATGGAGCGGAGAAAGGCGCCCCAGGCGGATAAAAAAGCGCAGCCGCCTAAAAAGCGTTCTTGGTGGCCCTTCAAAAAGAAATGAGCATACATCAGAACGGCGGGGCGCTGTAGTCACAGCGCCCCGCCGTCCGTTTTTTAACCTCGCGGTCCGCGCGGGACCGTCTCTTTGCACAGGTGGGCCGCCACCCGGAGCAGGAGGTCCACGGAGCCCACCCGGTAGCCGCAGCTGCTGTACACGGCCCGGCCCGTGCCGTCGGACACAACGGCCAGTGGAGGACTGTCCGGGTCCCGGCCCAGGTGGCGGGCCACGGCCTCCAGGTCATAGGCCCAGTCGTCCAGCAGAACCTGAACCCTGCGCAGCCGGGCCAGGGCCGCCGCCAAAGTGGGCTGGGCGGCGCTTTCCCGGCTTCGAAGGAGGAACAGCACCTGGAGAGGAAGGGCGTCCAGCTCCCGGCCGCGCTCCATCAGCTCATTGAGCACATGCTCCGTGGGTTCCCGCCCCTCCTCCAGCCAGAGGGCCAGGACCGGGCCGTTCCCCATACGGAACAGGTCGGGGACGGGCTGTCCCTCCGGCGTCTGGGCGAAGAGGGCGGGCAGCTCCTGACTGGTGAACAGGTCGTCCGGCGCCAAGGGCCGCAGGCGCAGCTGGACAGATCTGGTTTGGCGGGGCGCCAGGACGAACTCACAGCGGGAGGCCAGCTGGTCTCCGCTGGGGAGCCGCACGGAGGTGATGAGGCGGTACTGTCCGGCGGGAAGGGTCAGCTCCAGCCCGCCGCCGCGCCGGACTTCGTCCGGGAACAGCAGCTGCCAGCCGGTTTCGACCCGCCGGGAGATGGTCCACTCCCGCCGGTAACGGGGGAGCGGTCCGCCGGGGCAGGTCAGGCGGAGCACCCCCGTCTCCTCCGGCGCGGCGGGCCGGAACGCGCCCCCGTCCCAGTACTCCGGCGCGCCGTCCAGCGGCCTGAGCCGGGCGGGGACGCCCAGAGTCCGCAGGGCGGCGGTGAAAAGCAGGCGCATACTTTGCCCGTCGCAGCCGCCGCGGGCCAGCGCCGCCTCCGGGGACCAGCACAGGCCGCAGGCGGATGGGAGGGGGGCCAGCGTCCGCTGGAGCTCCGCCCAGAGCCGGCGCGGCGTACCGGTCCAGCCCTCCAGCCGGCGGGCCAGCGGGCCCCGCCATGGGGTGAGCGCCTCCAGCGCGACGCGGGGACAGGCGGTGTAATTCCAGTATACCTCATCCGAGACGCCTGCGGGCCGGGGCGGCAGGCGGTTGAAATGGTCCTCCAAAACCGGCCGGGACGCGTCCCGCAGGTCTTTGTCCGACAGGGTGCGGACCAGCCGCTCCCGGTCCATGCTTTCGGCGCCCTCCAGAAAGGAGCGGATTTCACTCCAATTGCCCCGGGCCTTCCGGCGCAGGTCCTCCCAGCGGGAGGGACCGGGCTGGGAGTGTCCGGAGCAGCGGGCCAGCCGGAGCCGGTCTCCCCGCAGGCGGGTGTCCGCCCGGGCCCGTTTCATCGCCTGGCTGAGCACAGCCGGGGCGGGACGGCAGTCCGCCGGGGCCCTGAAGTCGAAATCGCGCCAGGGGGCGTCCTCCGGCTTTGGCGGGGCCAGATGGAGGACCAGCCCGCCGTTTTCGCAGTCCCCCTCCGCGGCGAGGCCGTCCAGCCGGGCCAGGACGTGGAGGCTTCCCCGGCCCAGGCTGGCCCGTACAGCGCCTGTTTCGCCGGCTGAGAGGCGGGCGATGGTGTGAAAAGAGGATTCATTGAGAAGCTGGAACTCCACCTGGGCGCCCGAGGCAGGCTTGCCGCCGATGAAAACCTGAACCATATAAGGGATGGTGTCGGCGTAGCGGGCGGTCTGGTTGAACCAGAGCACCCCGTTTCGGCCGCCCAGCGGTTCCCCATGGAGGGGGGAGGCTCCGGGTCCGAAAATCCGGCTGTGGACCAGCATGGCCCGGGATGCGGCGGTGGTAAACCAGCCCCGGTCCAGCTCCGGCTCCGGCTCACAGGCCCCCAGAAAGCGCCAGGCCCCGCCGCACAGCGCCTCCACCCAGGCGTGGTTGTCGTCGCAGTGGGACCACCGGGGGGCGTAGACCTGCCGGGCGGGTATGCCCACACTGCGCAGGGCGGACACCAGAAAGGCGGATTCCTCGCCGCACCGCCCGCTGCCGCAGCGGTACACCGTCAGAGGGGAGGCGGTGCGGTTGTCCTGAGCCTGATAGGATGCGTGCTCGTGGCACCAGCGGTTTACCTCAAGCACCCGCTCCTCGGGGCAGGGTATGTCCTTGACGCGGGGCCACAGGTCCTGGTGAAAGAGGTCCCGGTGGAAGGACAGGTCCTCGTCGTTCACCCGTGGAAACAGCACATAATGGGCAAAGCTCTCCCAGTCCAGGCGGGCGCACCAGGGGGCCGTCCGCCGCAGGGCCAGGGCGTGGTCCGTGAAACGCAGGAACAGTCCGGGGGGATAGCAGTCCAGGTCGCTCTCCGGCAGATGGTCCCGGAGAAATTCCATGGCGCGCCGCCTCTGTGGGGAGAGGCCGGACAAGACCTCTGGCCAGGCCGCTCTGTGTCCGCTTTGATGTGGCATGGAACCGCCTCCTTTGTCGATACTGCTATTATACCGGTGGACAGGGCGGCCGGCAAGCCCTCCTTGACAGCTGCGGATGGAGATATTACAATGGTGCTGGCTTCTTCCCGGCGGCGGGGCGGAGACAAAAGAGCGTTCGGGCGCTTGCTGTCCTTTGCGGGATTGCAATGAATAAGGAAAGGCGGCGGATAACATGAGCCGGATATTGCTGGAGGTATGCTGCGGAAGCGCGGACGATGTAATCCAGGCCCACAGGGCCGGGGCGGACCGGGCGGAGCTGAACTGCGACCTGTTTCACGGCGGGCTCACCCCCTCGCTGGGGGAGCTGGTTGTGGCCAAGCGGGAGACGGGGATGAAGCTCATCGCCATGGTCCGCCCCCGGGAGGGCGGCTTTTGCTACACCCAGGCGGAGTTTGCCACGGCGGTGGAGGACGCCAAGCTCCTGCTGGCCCACGGCGCGGACGGGCTGGCGTTCGGATTCCTCCATGAGGACGGGACGCTGGACCGGGGGCGCACCCAGGTGCTGGCCGAACTGGCCCGCGAAGCGGGGAGGGAAGCGGTGTTTCACCGGGCCATCGACGTGGTGCCCGACTGGCGGGAGGCGCTGGACGCGCTCATCGAACTCGGGGTGACCAGGGTGCTCACCAGCGGCCAGGAGCCGGACGTGCCCCAGGGAGCGGACACCATCCGGGAGATGATCGCGTACGCGGCGGGGCGGATTGAAATTCTCCCCGGCGGGGGCGTAAAGGCCCGGAATATGGAGAGGGTGATTCGGGAGACGGGGTGTACCCAGCTCCACCTGTCCGGCCACCGGCAGGCCGTGGACCCCTCCGCCGCCAACAGCAGGGCCATTCATTACGGCGGGTGCCTATATCCGCCGGAGGACCGGTTCCGCGTGGTGGACGGCGAATATATCGGCGGGCTGGTGTCCCGCCTGAAGCGGCCGTAATCAAGAGGCCCCGGGCAGATGCCCGGGGCCTTATGCGTTAAGAAAGGGCGGCGCGCTGGTTCTGGTACAGCGGGTTGGACAGCAGTTCCGGTTTGGGTCCGGTGAAGGCCGCGGCAGCTTCCTGGTCGCCCTGAAGCTGCCACATGAACCAGGCGGTGACATAGCCGTCGGCGGCGTACAGCGTCTGCCCGTGCTCGCAGCCTGTTTTCCGTGCCATGACTTTGTCCGCGCCCAGCTTTTCGTACATCTCCTCCATGCTCTCGAGAGGAATGACCAGCTCTGTCTCAAATTCGCCCTGGGTTCCGGCCATAAGAAACAGGGGGATGTTCACCTGCTCCAAATCATAGTGCCAGCCCAGAGCGGCGGCTCCGGCCTCGTGGGTGGGAGAGAGGGCCACAGCCGTTTTGTACAGAGGGCTGCGGCTGCGTTCGGTGATGGCGTTGAATACTCCCGCGCCTCCTTGGGAGTGGCCGGATATGCCGATGCGGTCCACGTCGATTTTCTGGTAAAACAGGCTGTCGGGGTCCTCGTTTTGCCGGAGTATGTAGTCCAAGGTCTGGTCCGACGACCGGCCGTCCCAGGAGCTGCCGTCCTCATTGCCTGCCACGATGAATCCCCAGGAGGCCAGATGCTGAAACAAGGTTTTGTATTTGGAGGCCAGCACGCCGGTGCCGTTGACGAATATAACCACTGGATAGGTTCTTTCATTGCCGCTCAGCTCTGAGGGATAGTAGACCACGTATTCTTTGAAGGCCTCCTCTTCGGCTTTGGCTTTGTGGCGGGACACCCTGCAGCCGCCCATGGCCAGATAGTTTGCCTCAAGCCTGCCGCCGGTTGCGGTGGTTTTCACATAATTTCGGGGGACAAATTGGGAGAACGAAATCGTCGCCAGAAGAATGCCGGCCAAAAGGACGAGCGCCAAAAGGGTCCCCCCTACAATTTTCACAACAATTCCTAAGATTTTCATATTCGGTTCACGGTTCCTTTCCGTTTAAATATCCGCGGCCCGGTGATATAATCGTATCACCGGGCCGCGGATAATGCAATATAGGAAGGGGAAATGCTACAGTCTGCCTCGTTTGTCTCAGCACGCCGCCTCAAACACGATGGGGGCGCCGTGGCAGCTCACCCGTCCGTCCCGGACCTCCACGCGGCCTGCGTCCAAAAGATTTTCGTACCAGCCGTCGGGCGCGTCCACGGCGGCCAGCACGCTGCGCCCCCGGACGCTGAACACTCCCGTCAGCTGCCGGTCCGCGCCGCGGTGGACGGCCCGCAGCACATCCCCCGGCAGGGCCTGGACCTGATAGGCGCTCCCGGCCATGAGCGGATGCTTTTTCAGGGCGCACAGCCGCTGAAACAGGGCGGTGCGGTCGGGTCCGGACCAGTCCACGGCGTCCTTGTCAAACAGGCTGGGCAGATGGGTACAGCCCGCCTCCTGTCCGGCGTAAATCAGGGCGGCGCCCTTTTGGAAGAAGCTGAACGCGGTCCAGTTGAGCAGGGCGCCGGCGTCAGGGAGGAGGAATTCGGCCCGGGGCTGGTCGTGATTTTCCAGAAAGCGCAGCTTGACGTAGTTGGCGGGGTAGATGACCTCCTGCTGGGTGAGGGCCTGGGCGTAGCGCTCCAGAGGGATTTTTCCGTCCAGATAGTCTCGGAACAGGTGGTAGACGTCGTAATCGTAGCACAGGTCGAAGGCCTCGTAGACCTGGCAGTCGGACAGGCAGTCGAAGCCCATCCCCCGGAGCGTGGCGATAAAGCCCGGGTCCACCGTCTCCGCCAGCCACAGGCAGCCGGGGCGGACGGCTTCCACCGCCGCCCGGGCCTCCCGCCAGAAGGCCAGCGGGACCATGGAGGCCACGTCACAGCGGAAGCCGTCCACCATGGACGCCCAGTATTTCAGCGTTTCAATCTGATAGCCCCACAGCTCCCGGCGGGCGTAGTCCAGGTCGATGATGTCCGACCAGTCCCCCACCTTGTTGCCGAAGGAGCCGTCCGCCTTGTGGAAAAACCACTCCGGATGCTCCGCCGCCAGCACCGAGTCGGGGGAGGTGTGGTGGTACACCACGTCGATGATGCACCGCATACCCAGGCTGTGTATGTCGTCCGCCAGCCGCCGGAAGTCGTCCAGGGCGCCGTATTCCGGGTTTACGCCCCGGTAATCCCGGATGGCGTAGGGACAGCCCAGAGAGCCCTTGCGGGATTTCTCCCCGATGGGATGGATGGGGAGCAGCCAGATGATATCCGCCCCCAGAGCCTTGATGCGGGGCAGGTCCCGGCGCACCCCCTCAAAGGTGCCCTCCGGAGTGTGATTGCGTACGAAAACAGAGTAGATGACCTGGTTTTGGCAGGCCGTGCCGGTGTTTTCCGCCATGATTCCATTCCTCCTGATAAAATCAACTCAAAGGGGCCGGTGGATGAGCCCCATTTTTGCCTCAGTGGACCCGGGCTCCCCGCTCACAGCGGTTGCCCCAGGAGTCGATGAGCTCGTTCCCCCGGTAGACGCAGATGATCTCGCAGTGGTTGGAGCACCCCCCGCAGCCGGCCTCCCGGGTGCGGAACTCCATGTTCTCCACGGCGAAGTCGAAGTCCCGCCGCCCGCTGCCCCGCCGGGCCAGGATGGCCACCCCCAGGGCCCCCATGAGATGGCCGTTGGGGTCCACGATGACGGGACAGCCCAGAGTGCGTTCGAAGGCGGCCACCACGCCCTGGTTCTTGCTCACGCCCCCCTGGAACACCACCGGGGAGACGATTTTTTTGCCCTTGCCCACGTTGTTCAGGTAGTTGGCCGCCACCGCGTTGCACACGCCCGCGATGATGTCCTCCCGAGGGTGGCCCATCTGAATCTTGTGGACCAGGTCGGACTCGGCGAAGACGGTGCACCGGGCGGCGATCTGGGTGGGGTGGGTGGAGCGCAGGGCGTAGTCGCCGATCTCCTCCACCTCAATGCCCAGCCGCTTGGCCTGGCTGGACAGGAAGGCCCCGGTGCCCGCGGCGCACAGGGTGTTCATGGCGTAATCCACCGCCACCCCGTTCTCCACCAGGATGATCTTGGAGTCCTGGCCGCCGATCTCCAGGATGGTGCGCACGTCGGGGTAGAAGGTGGTGGTGCCCACGGCGTGGGCGGTGATCTCGTTCTTCACCATGGTGGCCCCCAGGATCACCCCCACCAGCTTTCGGGCGGAGCCGGTGGTGCCGGTGGCCACGATTTTGTATTTTTCCTTGTCAAACTGGTCTTCCAGCAGGCCCACCAGCTTTTTTACCGCCCCGATGGGGTCCCCTTGGGTCCAGATATACTGGCTGGACAGGATGTTGTTTTTCTTGTCGATGATAACGCCTTTGGTGGAGATGGAGCCCACATCAATGCCCAGATACGCGTGTTCCAAGTTATAATACCTTCTTTCTCATGTCGATCATGTCATAAAACGCCTCCAGCCGGGTCATGAGCCCCACATCGCTGGTCTGGGCGTCATAGGTGAGGTAGAGCACGGGGATTTTATAGTCGGCGCTGATGTTCTGTAAAACAGGCATCACGTCGATCTCCGGGGTGCAGGCGGCGGATTTGATGTGGACCAGACCGTCGTACCCCCGTTCGGCGCACTCCCGGGCATACCAGATGTTGGCGGTGGCGGTGGGGCCCATGTCGTAGGCGCTCAGGTCCTGAATTTTCACCTTCAGGTTTTTCTGGCCGCTGCCGTAGCGCAGAAACTGGTTGGTGACGTTCATCCAGCGGTGGACCTCCACCCCCATGTCCGCCAGCTTCTGCTCCAGCTCCAGGTTGGAGAAAGCGTCCATGGCGGTATAGAACTCCCCCACGACGCCCACCCGCAGGGGCCGCTGGGGCTTGTCCAGGGGGATGGACTGGAGGGACCGCTTGGCCGCCCGGTAGCCTGCCTCCACATCATTCCGCCCCTGGGCGGTGTACATGGCGGTGAGAAAGTCCTGGTAGGCCCGCCTGTACTGGCCGTCCGTGGCGTCAAAGCCGCAGTTCTTGTAGTACTCGCAGGTGATGTCGTCCACATACTCCGTCATCCGCAGGCCCTCCATGAACTGGACCAGGAACCGGGCGTAGTTCACTTTGGGATTGAACCGGCGGACAATGCGGATATATTCCTTTTTTTTGCTCATGTCGTAGTCGGACAGGTTGATGAAGTCGAACTGGTAGCCCAGGTCCCGGAGAATCTGCTCCGCCAGCTCTCCGTAGTACCCCAGGCGGCACAGCCCGTGGGTCATGAGCAGGGTGTCCGCCCCCGCCTCCAGCGCCTCGATCATGCTGCCCAGAATGGTTTTGAAGGGGGTGCACACGAAATCGGGGCTGTACTTGGTGCCAAGCTCCATGGTCCGCTTGGTGAGGGCGGGGGGCATGACATATTTGCACCCCAGCGCCTGCTCCACAATGTATTTGAAAGCGCAGTTGTACTGCGCGTACCGGGGGAAGGAGACGCTCCTTGTCTTTACCTCTGCCATTACAGCTTGCCCTCCTGAAAACGGATGATGTCGATGAAGCTCTCCAGCCGGGTCTCCACGCCGGCGGTGCCGCTCTGGCTGTCCAGCACCAGGTTCAGCATGGGCACGCCCTTCACCCGCCGGGTGATAAGCTCGTTGACCATGGCGTCGGGGCCGCAGGGGAAGGCGCTGAGCAGGATGATGCCGTCCACGTCGTCCTTGTGCATGGCGATGCCGCCCAAAATCTCCCGGCTGATTTCCCACTTGCAGGTGGGGGACAGCTCTCGGCTGCGCTTGAGGGCGGCGTCCCGGTCCACCATGTCCGCCCGGACGGGGACCACGCCCACCCGTTTGAGGTAATCGCTCACCATGCGGCCCATATAGGGGTCCTCCGCCACATAGCTGTGGGCGGCGATGAGTACCTTCAGCCCTTCCTTTTTGTACTGCTGCTCGTATTTCTGCACCCGCTCCCTGTGATGGCTGAGCTCCGCCTTTTTGGCAGCTTTGTACGCCTTTTTGACCGCCTTGGCGGGGAAGCCCAGGCCCTTGCCCATCTCCAGGAAAGCGTCCTCTTCCCCCGCCTTTTTCATCTCCTCGTCCACCTCGTAGGACAGGAATTCCTGACGCTCATTGCGGAATACATTGCGCACCAGGTCGGGCATGGCCTCAAACCGGGTACACATGGCCCGGTGCCGCCCGAAATTGCTCACCCTGGGCGCCAGGATGTAGTCGCATTTTCCCACCAGCGCCGCCACGTGTCCCAGATAGATTTTCAGGGACAGGCAGGCCTCGTCGATGGCCAGGGCCGTCCCCCGCTCCAAAGTTTCCCGGTCGGTGGGGGCGCTGACCACCGTTTCCATCCCCAGCTCCTGAAAAAAGGTCCGCCACAGCACCCGGTAACGGTAATAGAGCATGGCCCGGGGGAGTCCGATTTTAATTGTCTGCTTTTCCATGAACCCATCCTCAATTTGTAAAAATAGGCGGCCAGACGCCCATTCGAGCGCCTGACCGCCATGCAATCAGGTATGTTAGCCGTCAGCGGACATTATAGCACAGTGTTTCCGGAAAATCCAGCTCTCTTTCGCCCATTTTTCGTGGGACGGAGGGCCTATTTTTCGTAAGCCGCCGCTCAGTACTTCGCGATGGCTTCCCGAATCATAGACACGCACTGGTCCACGACGGCTCCGTCACCCTGCGCCAGAGAGGCCAGGGGGGCGCGGACGCTTCCGATGTCCGGTCCGCCGGAACGGCGGAGAATCTCCTTGATGACGGCATACATGTTGCCGTGGGCGGAGCACATCTTGTAGATGATGCGGCAGCAGTCGTCCTGCACCTGCCGGGCCTCCTCCAGCCTGCCGGCGTAGAACAGGTCCCAGGCCTTCAGGTACAGCTCGGGCATGGCGGCGTAAGTGCCGCCGATGCCGCCGATGGCCCCGGCGGCCAGGCCGGAGACAAACTGCTCGTCGGGGCCGTTGAACACGATGGCTCCCTCGTCCCGCCACATTTGGATGTCCTGCACCGGCATAGAGGAATTTTTCACACCGATGACCCGGGGATTTTTCAGCATCTCCCGCAGCAGGGGCACGGACAGGGCCACTCCCGCCAGCTGGGGAATGTTGTAGATGATAAAGTCGGTGTCCGGCGCGGCGTTGGAGATGTCGTTCCAGTACGTGGCCACCGCGTGGTCGGGGAGGTGGAAGTAGATGGGCGGGATGGCGGCGATGGCGTCCACCCCCTGGGCCTGGGCGTGGGCGGCCAGTTCCTGGCTGTCCGCCGTATTGTTGCAGGCCACATGGGCAATGACGGTGAGCTTTCCCTTGGCCTCCGCCATCACGTGCTCCAGCACCAGTTTGCGCTCCTCCACGCTCTGGTAGATGCACTCGCCGGAGGAACCGCCCACGTAAAGCCCTTTCACACCCTTGTCCGCCAGATAGCGGACAAGGGCGCGGACCCGCTCCGGGGAGACGGCCCCGTCCTCGCCATAGCAGGCGTAGAACGCGGGGATAACGCCCTGGTATTTGGTAAAATCTTTCATAAAGTTATGCTCCTTCGTTGATCTTGACCTTGAACACTGCCTTGGTGACAGTTTCCGGCCCGTCCACCCGCATTTTGATTTTGTGGGCGTCGTCGGGGAATACCACCAGGAAGTCTCCGGGAGAGAGGATGAGGCCGTGCCGTCCCTGCCCCCGGTAGGCGTAAAAGTCCCCCTGGTGGTCGAACTGCTCCAGTCCGGCGGGGGAGGCCAGTTCCACCCGTTCCGACCCGGCCAGCATCAGGTGTATGTCCAGGTAGAGCCGGTGGGCCTCGAAAAAGGCCTCCTCATCCGGCACTGTCTCATAGGTGAACTTGGTGCAGTAGACCTCCTCACCTCTGAGCTCCACCCGTTCCTCTCCGAGAGAGGAGAGAAACTCCGGCGTGATGTGCTCCAGAGCCAGGTCCAGATTGGGGTGTATGCCCCGGTAGTCCAGGGCGGTTTTGTTGGAAGCGAGGATCATGCGATCATCCTTTCATCGTCCTATGGCGGCGGCTTAACCCTTGACCGCGCCCATGGTGGTGTCCTGGGGCTTCTCCTGGTCCGCCCGCGCTGCGGGCGGGCGGCGGCTTAACCCTTGACCGCGCCCATGGTGATGCCCTGGGTGAAGTACTTCTGGAAGATGAGGAACACGATGATGATGGGGATGGACGCCAGGGCCGCGCCCGCCATCAGCAGGCCCATGTTCACCGTGGTGTCGTTTTGCAGCGTGGAGATACCCAGGGAGATGGTGCTGATGTTGCCCCGGGCCAGCATAACCAGCTGCATGAAGTAGTCGTTCCAGGAGTTGATGAAGGTAAAGATGG
This sequence comes from uncultured bacterium, assembly GCA_947564255.1. Lineage (GTDB taxonomy): Bacteria > Bacillota > Clostridia > Oscillospirales > Oscillospiraceae > Enterenecus. The sequence goes on from CANOBV010000007.1 coordinate 28,370, forward strand.
CCAGCGCGCCGATGCCCGGCTTGACCATGGGCACCACGATGGTGCTGAAGGTTTTCAGCTCGCTGGCGCCATCAATGCGGGCGGCCTCCAGAATCTCGCCGGGGATGCTCTCGGAAAACTGCTTCATCAGGAACACGCCGAAGGGCCAGCCCACCGTGGGGAGGATCACCGCCCACAGGCTGTCGTACAAACGGAGTTTATCCATCTCTTTCAGCAGCGGGATGAGGACGACCTGCTTGGGCAGGGCCATGGCGCACACGATGAGGGCGAAGATGATGGCCCGGCCGCGGAACCGCTTCTTAGCCAGGGCGTACCCGGCCATGGCGGCGGTGACGCAGGTGAGAATCAGAGCGGTGACGGACATGAACACCGTATTGATCAGCCACCGGAACGCGGCGGGCAGGGTGGGGCCCACGGACCAGTACAAGTCCTCATGGTTTGGAGTGAACCACCGGCTGAAGGGAACCGCCAGCTCCCAAAGCGGGGCGCTGCGCCGGTTGAACAGCTCGTCGAAATTGGAGGTGACCCACTGGGTGGGCAGCCATTTGGGCTCCAAAGCGTAGATGTCGGTGGAGGGCTTGAACGCGCCTGTGACGATCCAGTACAGTGGGAACAGGAACAGGAGCGCCAGAATAATCAGGATGACCACGGAGACGGCCTTATAGACCTTGGAACGTACGGAATTGCCTGTTTTCATATTCCCACCCCCTTACTTTTCTCTGCCCAGCCGGAACTGGATGGCGGACAGGATGCCGATGAAGATGGCCAGCATGACGCCCATGGCGTTGGCGTAGCCGAAGTGGCCCGCCTGCTCGGTGAGTTTGAAGGCCGTGTAATAGATGTAGTACATCACCGTATCCGTGGCGTGGTTGGGGCCGCCCTGGGTCAGCAGCTGGATCAGCGCGAAGCACTGGAAGCTGTTGATGGTGGTGATGACCAGGATGTACAGGGTGGTGGGCATCATCTGGGGCCACTTCACCTTCCAGAACACCTGGAAGTCGGTGGCGCCGTCCACCTGGGCGGCCTCCACCAGGGTCTGGTCCACGTTGCCCAGGGCGGATACGTACAGCACGATGGGCTGGCCCACCGAGGTGGTGAAGAGAATGACGATGATACAGGCCAGGGCGGTGCTTTCACTGCCCAGCCAGTTGATATTCTGCTCAATGATGCCGGCGGATTTCAGCGCGGTGTTCAAAATGCCGGTGTAGTTGTCGTACATCCAGCGCCACACCACGGTGACGGCCACGGAACCGGTGACCACGGGCAGGTAGAAAATGCAGCGGAAAGCGGACAGGGCCACATTGTGCAGCTTGTAAATGGCGGAGGACACCCACAGGGAAAACGCGCACACCGTGGGCACGCTGACCAGCACGATGATGAAGGTGTTCAAAAGGCCCTTTTTGAAGACGTCGTCCTGCCAGAGCTTAATGAAATTCTCCAGACCCACAAAGGAGCCGAACATGCCTGGATCATGCATGTTGGAGCTGGTCAGGCTGGTCAGGATGCAGATGAACATGGGGATGATGACGAAGCCCACAAAGAAGACCAGGCTGGGCAGCATAAACAGGTAGCCGGCCACGTCTTCCCTGCGCTGAAGGGCTCTGCTCATCGGCTTTGCGCTGTTGGCCAAGGCAGACACTCCTTTCTCTCAAAAAATCGGGCGCGCCCCCTCTCCGCGCATTGCGGGGAGGGGGCGCGCAATCACCCTTTTAAATCTGTCTGTCAGTTGCGCTTGGCCGGGGCTCAGCCTGCGGCGGCGTTGGCCGCGTCACAGTGGGCGTTGATAACCTCGGTGATGTCGGCGCCGGTGCCGACCTCCTGGAGCATGTTCCACCACTCGGTGCGGTTGGCGGCCCAGCCGGTGGTCACCTGGTAGTAGTCGCCCAAGAAGGGCATCAGCTTGGTGTACTCGTTCATGATGGCGTCGTCGGCCCAGATCTTGGACAGGTCGGCGCCCTCGGCGGTGGTGCGCACCGCGAAGTAGTTGGCGGCCTTGACGGCGTCGGCGGTGTGCTCGGAGTCGCACATGAACTTGATGAACTGCTTGGCCGCTTCGATGCGGGCGGCGTCGCCGTTATCAAAGATGCCGAAGCCCCAGATGCCGCCGCACAGCTGGGCGGTGCCGTCCTGGGAGGGGAAGCTCATGAAAGCGATGTCGTCGCCGCTCAGGGTCTTCTCCGCGCCGGTCTTAGCGCTGTTGGGGTCAAGCTGCTGGGCGATGTTCCAGCAGAAGGCCATCTTCAGGGTGCCCTGGTAGAAAGCCGCGATCTCCTTGCCGCCGTCCAGGGAGGCGTCGAAAGCGATGCCGTTCATGCTCTTGAGCTGGGTCAGGGCCTTGATGTTGTTCTCGTCGTTCCATGTGTACTTGGTGTGCTCGGCGTTGGTGTAGGTGCCGCCGTACATGTTGTTCACCAGCGCGCGGGTGCCCTGGTCGCCGCCCTGGCCGAGGCAGAACACGGCGGCCACGGTGCTGTTGTAGTGCTTATACAGAGCGTCCACCGCCAGCAGGAAGTCGTCGGTGGTCCAGGTGTGGGTGTCCAGGTCCAGATACTGGTCGGCCCCGGCGTCCTTGAAAGCGTTGAGGTTGACGGCCATGCAGTGGGCGGTCATGACCAGGGGATACTCATAGATGGCGCCGTCGGGGGCGGTGCAGGCCTTCATGATGCCCTCGTTCACGGCGTTGATCTCGGACATGTCGGTGTCGTCAAACATGTCCTTCAGGTCCACCATCTTGCCGTTGGCGCCCCAGTTGGCCACCAGGCGCTCGGGGCCCTCCAGAATCAGGTCGGGGGCGTTGTTGGCGGTGAGGGCGGTGTTGACCCTGTCGTCGCCGGCGGTGTAGTCCAGATAGTCCACCTTGACCTTGATGCCGGTCTCGGCGGTGAAGGCGTCGGTCAGCGCCTTGACGGTGGCCTCATCCTTCCAGTTGCCCACGGGATAGGTCCACAGGGTGATCTCGCCGGCGGCGGTGTTGGAGGGGGCCTCGCTCTGCTGCTGGGTGGGGTCGGGTCCCTTGGTGGGGTCGGGAGCCTTGCTGTTTTCGCTGCTGGGCTGGCCGCAGGCGGCCAGGGACAGCACTATGCATAGTGCTGTCATGAACGCTAATGCCTTGCGAATTTTTTTCATTCTCAGGTCCTCCTCAAAATTTGATAATTCTATGCCCGCGCACACCCCGGGCTCTTGTTGAGATTGTATAATTTTTCTCAAGTTTTGTCAATATGGTTTTGCAAATTATTTTCTTGAGCCGCACGAAAGAAAATTATTTTTCCGGACACAATTCCAAAACCCCGTTTGGACGGGGCCGCCGCGAGGGGAGTTTGCTATTGGGCCAGCAGGCCGCCCAGGATTCCATCCACCAGGACCAGGGAGCGGGGCACGTGGAAGGGGCCCTTGAAGGTGGAGCCCTTGGTGGACGGCATGGTGGGCAGGCCGTCCCGGCGGAGGTAGCCGTACCACTCGCCGTACTCGGGGTCGGCGAAATGCTCCTTGCAGTAGTCCACGGTCTTGTAGAACCAGTCCAGGTACTTTTCGTCCCGGGTGTCCCGGTAGAGCATGGAGGAGGCGATCAAGATTTCGTTGTGGGGCCACCACAGCTTCATGTCGTGCTCATAGGCCTCGGGGGGCTTGCCCAGGCAGTCGGTGAAGTAGAGCAGTCCGCCGTACTCGTGGTCCCAGCCCAGGTCGATGGCCCAGTCGAAAATCTGCGCCGCCTTGTCCACCAGCGCCCTGTCCCCGGTGCGCTGGGCGTGCTCCAGCAGGAACCAGACTCCCTCGATGTCGTGGCCCGGGTTGACGGTGCGGCCTTCGGTGTAGTACAGCCGGGGGGAGCCGTCCACGTCCACGTTTTCCAGCACGCATTTCAGCTCCGGCTTCACGTGGTATTTGAAAATTTCATCCACGCACTGCTGTGCCCGCTCCTCATAGAGGGCCTTGCGCTCCGGGTCCACCCGGAGCATCACGCCGGTGACGTTCAAAATGATCATGGGTCCGCCGAAGGACCGGCCCTGCCGGGTTTCGGGGATGGTTTTGGGGCCCAGCCCGGTGGGGTCGGCCATGCCGTGGTTCAAATCCCAATACAGGTCGTAGGCCCGGCGGGCCCGCTCCAGCCGCGCCTCTTCCCCGGTGACGCCGTAGTACTCGGCGTTGGCCAGGGCGTAAAACGCCTCGGAGAAGCAGTAGCGCCGCTGGCGCAGGGGCTTGCCGTCCCCGGTGACGGTGAAGTACATCCGCCCGCCGGCGGCGTGGTTGATGCAGTGGGCCTCCATGAAGTCCAGGCAGCTCCGGCTGGCCTCCAGCCACTCCTGCTTCACGCCGTAGGTGCGGCACAAAAAGGCGAAAATCCAGCCGCACCGGCCCTGCATCCACACGCTTTTGTCGGTGGAATAAATCTCGCCCTTCCGGTCCAGGCAGGTGTACACCCCGCCGTGTTCCCGGTCCATGCCGTGCTCCAGCCAGAAGGTGGCGCAGCGGTCCAGCTCGTCCCGCACCCACTGGCGGGTCTGCTCCATTTTTACGCGGTCCATATCCCATCTCCATCCTTTCTTGTGCGCGCCAATACGATTGTGATAGCTGACATCCACATTGTACCATCTCCGGCAGGATTTTTCAAGGCGTATATTTTCTGAAATTTTTTTCTGAATTTTCGGCAAAAAGACGTGACAGCACCGCTGCGGCGTGGTATCATATTGGACAAGCTCACAAAAATTGCGGGAGGTCTTTCTGTTATGAAAAAGCATATTGTCTGTATCGGCGACTCCAACACCCACGGCTACTGCGCCGACCCGTCCGACTGCGCCGACG